>JBCCQK010000108.1:0-18429 GCA_039024375.1 Bacteroidota bacterium | reverse complement strand
TCGGTCAGCAAGCGGTAGTTTGCTGACCGATTTTTATTTTTTAAAGTATCAAAATTTAACCTTCTGCGCACTAGGCACAGTTTTTGAATTAATGATTTTATCTAATATGAAGAGAATACTTAAAGGCAGATTGAAGTGATTCATTTTGCAATTTGTATAAAAACACACCCATATTATCCCCCCTTTTCTTTTGTTACTTACTCTCTCTCCCCTTAGTGAGCATGGCGAGAAGTGCTCTTTCCTTATCTATTACTCTGGATTCTTCACTGGTGATTTCAAAAGGCGATTCAATCAAGCATGCGGCTTTTGCTTGCAACTTTTCACCAAGTTTATGGCTGAGGGGCGATGTAGGCGTTATATTCAATATGAATAATACTAGAGTGACAACTTGGGCAGACCAAAGTGGTAACGACAATAATGCTACTCAAAGTTTAGGTAACCGACGACCATTATACCAAGCAGCTTCTATCAATTTTAATCCAGCGTTAAATTTTGACGGGGCGAATGATTTTTTGCAAGGTAATTCGGGCGCAGCGAATCACACGCTATTGATGGTGGCTCGCTCTGACTTGAACATTTCGAATACTACCGTTGGACAGACTATCATTACCATTGATATTAACAATCCTAATACCGATTCTTATTTTTTTAGCCTAGGAAGCATTACGGCAGCTTTTAATAACGAAGTCATTACGCACGGATTGGGAAGTTCCGTAGAATATAGAAAGGTACGAACAGGTAATTTTACGATTCCCAGTGTGCCTCATTTATACACAACCGACCATGATGCTAGTATTTCTAATGCCGCTATTTATTTTGACGGAGCGCAAATAGATAATAATACTGCCAATAGTTTCATTGACCCCGAAGCGAATCGTCCTTATCGTGTAGGAGGTAATCTGTACATTTGGGGTGGGCAGTACTTCAATGGGCAAATAGCCGAAATTCTTTCTTTTCCTACCAATCTCAGCACTACTGATAGAGAAATACTACAATCTTACTTGGGTATTAAATATGGTATTTCTTTAGCTCACGCTTATCTGGATACAGACGAAACAGTCCTTTGGAATGAAGCCAATTATGCCAACAATATTGCAAGCATTGGAAGAGAAGATTGTTTCAATTTGAATCAAAAACAAACTAAAAATGCGCAGTTTGGTGCCATACTTACCGTGGGCTTAGGAAACATTGCGGTCGATAATACTAGTAACAGCAATACTTTTAGCAATGATAAGTCCTTCCTTTTTTGGGGCAATGATAATGATGATAACGGTATTATTGAAGAAGTTGCCACGGAAGTTCCTGCGGGTGTTCAAAGTCGATTAGACCGAGAATGGAAAATTAGAAATATCAATAACGTAGCGGATATAGCCCTCGAATTTGATTTGAACGGAATTCCGCAATCGGGTACTTCCGCCAACGATTTTTTATTACTGATTGATGAAGATGGCGATGGAAATTTTACTACGGGAACGATTCAGACCGTAACAGCCACTGCTTTTAGTGGTGGAGTGATTAGCTTTTCAAATATCAATTTTTCGGACGGCGTAGTTATTAGCCTAGCCACCAAGAATACACCCAATAGTGCTCCACAGTTGGTTTGTCCTACTACTGCTTTTAATGTTTGCCCAAATGGTCAATTAAATGAGATTGCGGCGACGCTACAAGTTAGTGATTTAGATAATAATAATTTAACTGCTCAGATAACTATTTCAGGCACAACCGACAATGCAGATATGCTTATGGTCAATTTGACGGGCTTTTCTGGCATTAACCAGACTTACGTTTATCCAACGCTTACTATTACGGGTATCATCAATCCCAATCAATTGGAGAATATCTTACAAACTTTAAGTTTTGCTACTACTTCCACGACGGCTGGTATGCGCGATGTCAGAATTACAGTAAATGATGGAGTAACCAATAGTAACGAAATAGTCAAAACCGTCCAAGCAGATGAGAATCTGTCTAGCTGTTGCAGTGCCAATGCACCACTGATTAGCAATTAATATAATTACCGAAAATAAGTCAGCCTTTTAGTTGACTTGTTTTCATTATAACTAAGCATAATAATTATAATTCCCTATGAAACTCTTTTCCTTTTTTTCCAAATCATCTCTAGCTATTTTCTTAGGGATGTTCCTTTTGTTTTCTTTTGGTTTCCAAAACCAAGGAACTGCCCAATGTGACTATCCGCCAGGTACGATTACTTTAAATACGGCAGGGGGCACTAGCAATCCATTCTACACCACTCAGTATGTCTTGGTGGATAGTTTAGGCAATATTTCGCAGTTTCAGAGTACGGCCAGTTTTACCAATGTGCAACAAGGAGAATATAGCGCCTACGCAATCAATTATAAAACTTCTGATGGAATCAATGGGCTAACCATCGGACAGCCTTTTAGTGGGTTGACCGTTGGCCCGTCGCTCAATGGAGACCCTAGTATTTGTTTGGATACTTCTCCTGCTTTCACTTTTTCCGTAGGAGCCGTAGATGCTAACTTAGCCGTAAGCGATGCTACAATTTGTAATCCCGCCGAAGGAAATGTCGATATTACCATTACAAACGCCCAAAATGGCGTAGTCTATGAGTTACAAACCCTTGCGGGAGCCTCTTTCTCTCCTGCCGTCATCGGCACTGGAGCGGGTACAGATTTAACATTAACGATTCCTCAAGCGAGTGCACCCACGACTACCACCACTTATAAAGTAGTAGCCTCTTTGCCCGGTTGTACTGATACAGACTTGACTGACCAAGCCATCATCACCGTAGAAGGGCCATTAACCATTGCTACTCAACCCGCTAATTCTACCATCTGTGATTTGGGAAATACTAGCTTCAGCGTGGTTGCCGACGGTGGAGTAGGCACCCTGAATTATCAGTGGCAAGAAAGTACGAACGGGGGTACCTCCTTTACGAATATTACCGACGGGGGCATCTACGCAGGAGCAACTACCGCCACTTTGTCTCTAGCAGCAGCTACCGACGCTATGGATGAAAACCAATATCGAGTATTGATTAATACGGGTGCTTGTAGTGCCACTACCTCTAATCCCGCTATTTTAACGGTTGAAGGTGCGATTGCAATTAGCGTTGACCCTACCAACCAAACTATTTGTGATTTGGGGGACGCCTCTTTTACGGTTACGGCCACCAACGAAACGGGGAAAGGAACTTTCAGCTACCAGTGGCAGGAAAGTACCGATGGGGGCAACTCCTTTACAAATATTTCCGATGGGGGCATTTATGCGGGAGCGACTACAAATACCCTTAATCTAACGGCAGCAACGGATGGTATGAATGATAACCAATATCGAGTATTCGTTAGTACGGGTGCTTGTAGTGCGGATACCTCAGTGGCTGCGACCTTGACCGTAGAAGGGGGCATTAGCATCAACACCCAACCTGTCGATTCCGACATTTGTGAAAATGATAATACGTCCTTTGCGGTGGTAGTGGGTAACGAATCTGGAGCGGGCACTATTAGCTACCAATGGCAAGAAAGCACCAATGGGGGTACTTCTTTTACGGATATTGTCGATGGCGGAATTTATGGCGGAGCTACTACGGCAACCCTAACCCTGACGGGAGCAACCATTGGGATGAACGCTTATCAGTACCGATTAGTGGCAAATACGGGCGCTTGTAGTGATATCATTTCTAATCCGGCCACGCTGAACGTCTTCAATTTACCAACCGCAACCGCTGGAAATGATTCAAACGTCTGTGACGATTTTGGTGGTTTTGATTTAGGAACATTGACCACGCTTCCAACTGCTACTTTTGGCACTATTTTATGGACAGCAGATAATGGTAATGGAACACCTAGTGACGAAGGAGCCTTTGATGATGCCACTACACTTACCCCTACTTACACTCCGAGTGAGGCGGATATAATAGCAGGCTCGGTGACTTTAACCATCACCGTGACGGGAACCAATGGTTCATGCGCGGGTCAAATTGCTACGGATGCTATGGTATTGACCATTGATATTTGTTGTAATGCTACGGCGCCCACTTTGAGTGGTAACTAATTAGTCCTAATAGTCCGTTCAGATTTGAAAGACAGCAATCATAATACTCTTGATAATCAACCAAATATGGTAAACCCATTCCTTGGAGTGGGTTTACTATATTTTATAGTTTATTTAACCAAAAAAAAAGGGAAATATAGACTACTTTTGGTAGAAGGCCTGCTATTGGTTACACTGACAGCACTATCGGCTCAGAATTGTGATTATTTACCAGGTAATGTTCTACTAAATGCCAGCCCTGATACGAATAGTTCCTTCTACACGACCGCCTATTTTATCGTCAATAACGCCAATGATTCCATCGTACAAGTAGCCGCACAACCCGACTTTCTTAACGTAAGGCGAGGCAACTACGCAGCGTATGCGGTAACCTATAAACTTAGAGATTCCATTTTCAATTTATCCACGGGTCAAATAGTAGATAGTATCCGTAGTCTCTGTTTGGATTTTTCTAATCCCTACGTTTTCAATGTCTGCTCTCCTCCCCAATTAAGCAATTTGGAAGTAGTCGCTTTGGAAGTATGCGCAGACGGCTCAAAGATTAGCTTAACGGACAGTCTCCATTTCGTGGATAATGACGGTTTATTGGATACTTTTTCCATTATCGCCACTATCACTGAAAGTCCAGCGCCTATTATGGATACCTTAGACGTTGACATCAGCATTTTTTATGGCTTGAGCAAAACGTTTATCACTCCTACCTTGACCATTCGCAATATTCGAAGTCCGATGCAAGTCCAAGCTATCTTGCGCGCTATTCATTTTCGTACGAATGGGGCCCAAGGAAGCCGAAAAATTTCTTTTCGAGTCTTTGATGGCTTAGTGGAAAGTGCATCTCTAAGTAGAGAAATTACGGTTACCGCTTTACCCAGTCAACCTATTCGAATATTTAGAAAGCGGGGAGAGGAAGAGTGACGAATCTTTTTCCGTTCGTTAGCAATCTAAGTAGTTCCATTCTATTAAACTTAATTCCTATTAGTGGTTCAAGGCATAAGTAATTGATAGTTTAATCGAGTGTATTTTTTCGTTAGACAAGGCATTTTTTTTGAGAATAGCCGTAGCTCTTTGAGAAAAAAATAACGTAGTATAACGGAAAAAGACGCCGATTTAACCTGTCAAGGATTTATGACTTGAACCATTAGTTACACAATTGCAATACAGTAGCCCATCAATGTCCATTGAAATAGCCGTACAGTTGATAGGCAAATAAGCCTATCCCAGCTAGGACTAGATACCAATTTACGGACTGATAAAAAGCTGGAAACTGTTTATGCTTTCGAGAGAGGGTAATAATAAAAACAATGGGTAGTAATGCCAGTACCTGCCCTACTTCTACACCTAAGTTAAAGCACAAAATTTTTGCTAAAAACTGTTCCTGTCCCATGTCGAAAGACTGTAATCGGGTAGAAAGCCCAAAACCGTGAATCAGACCAAAGATACCCACCATGAGCAGCAAATTAGGTGATTTTATACCTAGTTTTTCAAAGCCACCCAAATTCTCAAACCCTTTATACAAAACACTGAGGGCGATAACCGCATCTACTAAATGCTCATTTGCCGTAATGCCCGCATAGGTCGCACTGATTAAGGTAATACAATGTCCTATCGTAAATACAGTAATGAACTTCAAAATATCTTTGAATCCATTTAAGTAGAAGATAACACCAGCCAGAAAAAGTAAGTGGTCATAGCCTGTTAGCATATGCGTTGCTCCCACTTGGATATAAGCCAACAAACCACCATTTCGTAGCAACTCTTGGTCGGCGCTCGAAACACCGTGGGCTAATCCAAAAAGAGGAACCAACAGTAAAAACAGGAGAAGTGCATACTTCAAATTGATATACCTCATTAATCCTTTTTTCTAAAAATCAAAAACAAAAGTCCTATAAGTAGTAAGCTGCCCACTATAAAACCCCAAGTAGGAATACCATCCTCATCCTTATCGTGCGTATGTGTGGTCTCGTCGTGTTGATGGCTTACCTCAAAAGTTAGGGTCGCCCATTTAGACCGATGGGTCAATTCATTACTATCCGTAACGGTAACCATGTGAATGGTTCGTAGGTAATAGATTCCATCTTCGGGTAAATTCACGTTGACCATTCCTTTATCGTTGGTGCGTAATTTTTGACCGCTAGTGTGCGTATGTCCATCTTCTGAATGCGAATGTCCATCATTATTGTTTTGTGCGTGACTGTGTGAATGGGTCCCATTATGGTCATGAGTAGATGTAGAGGGAATATAGTCCGCATACACCAATTGGTTGGTAAGTGGCTTCCCGTCCAATAATAGTTGAACTTCCAATTGCTCACCACTATATTTTTCATAGGGGTTTACTTGTGGAACAAACTCAATAGGGTAGCCCAAAACAACGTTCCAATCATTGCTCCTAACATCACCTACTTGATAGATGGCTTTTACATGTTTTTCATAACTTTCTACCGCATCTTGGTCCAATAAGTCATTCTTCGTTCGGTAGTCAAGTATATCTAAAACACCGTCATGTTCGAGGTAACTATTAAATTTATCGGCGGTCAATTCTATATTTCTGGCTTTAGTGGAAACGCCTACCACATAGGTTCCCGCTTCGCCAGCTGTAAAAGGTAATTTCGTAATCGTACTATCTTGGTCTCGCCATTGATTCGGATTGATGGCTATCCTTTCTCCGTTTGCTACTATGGAAGCATCTAGCATTCGGTCCCGTGTGATAATATTTTCGCTATTTTCAAAAGTTCCGTTGTACAGACTCAAAGTGGCTTCTTGGTTGAGCGGCAAGAAATAGGTATCCATTTTAAGATATAAATCGTGACTGCACAGTAGGAGGGTAGCTAATAGTAGGTAGAGGACTTTTTGACCTTGCTCTTTCAAATTTTTGCTAATTCTGCTGATATCTATTTTCATATATTTTTATTGACTGCGATTATTAAAATGATGCTAAACTTTTGCCAAAACCTGCTCTGATACCTGGCAATTAATCAGAAGCCGAGGAGTAAATTTAATGTATTTTTATTGATTGGCAAGCAACTGTATCAACAGTACCTTTTTTATCAAAGTCCAGATAGATTCAAAAACAAGAATCGCCAAACTTTGTAACTTTACCAAATGACTTTTGCCGATAAAATAATTGCCTTCCACCGAACTTTAGCGCCTTACCAGAATCTACCCAAAGGAGTTGAGGTACTCTTCCCTTTTGACCAACCAGAAACATGGGCGGTAATGACCGCTTTTTTCAAAAAATATTTTGATGATAATGGTGCTCGTACGCTCATTTTCGGTATCAATCCTGGACGATTTGGAGCAGGGATTACGGGAACTCCGTTTACTGACCCCAAAAAATTGGAAGAAATTTGTGGTATTCCCAACGATTTCAAAAAACGAATAGAATTATCCGCCGACTTTGTGTACGAATACATCAACGCCTTCGGTGGTCCCGATTATTTTTATCAACATTTCTACATCACTTCCCTCTGTCCGTTGGGCTTTGTCAAAGACGGTAAAAACTATAATTATTACGACGCTAAGCCTTTAGAAAAAGCAGTCGAAAAGCACATCATCCATAACATAAAGACGCATCTAGATTATGGTTGCAATGCTCAAACCGCCGTTTGTATGGGGCAAGGGAAAAACTATAAATATTTTGCTCAGCTAAATAAAAAGCATCAATTCTTTGAGCAAATCATTCCGCTTCCGCACCCTAGATGGGTAATGCAGTACCGACGCAAACGGATGGAGGAATTTCGGACTATGTTTGTGGAAACGTTTCAGAAAATTGTTAAGGAATGCCCAAGTTGAGTTCTCTAAAAATAAATACTTCTGCCCCAACCTTATTCAGTATATCCCCTGTCTTTATTAGTGATTACAAAAAATACTTTCTTGAAGGAAGGCCGTAAAGACGTCCTCTATCCAAGTAATTGCCTTCCACCAAAATTTCCTTTACATTTCAAACTAAAAACATGAATCAACCGATGCTCCAAAACCGAATTCAAGTAATGCTGAAATACTTATCGACCTTATTATTAATAGGTCTCGCCCATTCTACGCTAGTGGCTTCCGTCTGCGATAGCTTACAAATCACCAGTACGAATACCTCCATTACCATACAAAATATCCAAGCGCCCAAAGCCATCATCAAAGTATTCGATGCGAACTGGGAAGCCATTTTTGAGTGTAAAGACCAATGTCCACCCGTCATTCAAGTATCTTCTTTGGTAGGCGAGTACCACGTACAGGCACAGCTATTCGACGAAACGTGGGATAGCCTCTGCACCAAAACCGTTGACCTATTCCTCGAAGGCTGTTTTTGTCCCGCCGTCTATCTGCCCGTTTGTGGGGTGGATGGAAAAACCTACGGTAACTCCTGCGAAGCAGTTTGTGCAGGGGTTGAAGTTGCGGCCGAAGGGGAATGTACGCCCGTAACTACCTGCGATATTTTGTCCGTTATCCTATTGAATCCAAATTTATGCGAACAGTGTTTGACCGAAGTGGCCGTTTACGAATATAAAGGCAATAATTACCTCGTATCGTTGGCTGATAATAAAATTTGCTCGGATGGATTGACTAATATTATCGATTGTGAAACGGGCGAAACGCTGTGCAACGAAGGCGGGATTACGGGGCTGACTTGTGGCGATTTTTTCGAAGTAGCCGTCAAGCAAGAAGTGATTCTTGAGGAAGACTGTGAGCAATCCTGCATTTGTCCCGAATACTATCAACCCGTTTGTGGGGCCGACGGTAAGACCTACGATAACGAATGCTTTGCCGACTGTGCGGGCGTCGAAATTGTCAAGGAAGGGGACTGTGAACCTTGTATTTGTACGTTTGAATATGCTCCTGTATGCGGTGTCGATGGTAAAACCTACGGTAACCGTTGTGAAGCTGAGTGTGCGGGTGTAGAAGTTGTCAAGGAAGGAGAGTGTGAACCTTGTATTTGTACTTTTGAGTATGCGCCCGTTTGTGGCGTCGATGGCAAAACTTATGGTAATCGTTGCGAAGCGGATTGTGCGGGTGTGGATATTATCGCCGAAGGCGAATGTGCACCCGTCACTACTTGTGACCTGTTGGCGAGGATTACTTTAAATACAGATTTATGTGGTCAATGTCTGTCGGAAATTGCTGTTTTTACCCTTGAAGAAAAATCGTATTTGGCTTTTTTGGTAGATACTTTTAATTGCGGGGATGAAGGGGGCAATCTTATACTAGACTGTGAGACAGGCAGAGAATTTTGCGTGGAAGACGTTGTTCGAGGAATCACTTGTAGCGATTTTTTTAATAAAGCCGAAAAAATCGAGACTATCCTAGAGGATGACTGTTCTCCTTGTATATGTACGCAAGAGTACGCTCCCGTTTGTGGAGCGGATGGTAAAACCTATGGTAATCGCTGCGAAGCGGATTGTGCAGGAGTGGACATTGTTGCTGAAGGTAAATGTCCCTGTCTTTGCCCTACCGTTGCATTGCCCGTTTGTGGGATTGACGGTAAAACTTACATCAACGAATGTGAAGCAGCTTGTGCGGGCGTGGAAGTACTCTTTAACGGCACTTGTGGAGAATGTCTCGGTGAACCCGATACTACTGCGTTTTGCACTAGAGAATACGAACCCGTTTGTGGCTGTAATGGCATTACTTACAACAATAAATGTGAAGCGGAAGCGGCGGGACTCAAATCATGGACCAAGGGACTCTGCCCCGATAAATGTATTGGCGAACCCAACCCATTAATCAAATGTAGCAACGAATTTATCCCTGTTTGTGGCTGCGACGGGGTAACTTATCAAAATCCTTGTCAGGCGGAACAGGTTGGCGTACAGGCTTGGACGGAAGGCCCCTGTGCTGATTGCGGATGTCCCGAAATTTATCAACCCGTCTGTGGGGTTGATGGTCAGACTTACGGCAACGAATGTGAAGCATTGTGTGCGGGCGTTGCCGTAGCTAGCGAGGGCGAATGTGAAAGTGTAGAAGTAGGATGTGACTTGCTCGCAAGAATTACTTTTCCTGCGGATTTGTGTAGTGCGTGTTTGACAGAAATTGCCATTTATAGTTTTGAAGGTACCGACTATTTAGTGTACGAAGGGGATTTTGTTAACTGCCAGGATGCAGTTACTAGCGTATTGGCCTGTGATTCGGGAAATACTTTTTGCGAAAAAGGGGTTATCCATACAGGAAGGCCTTGCGGCGATTTCTTTGAAAGAGCAGTGAAAATCGCTACTGTTCAATCGGCGGAATGCGAAGATGATTGTCAAGGTTTGCCAACACCCGGTGCGCCCTGCGACGAAACGGAAGCGCCCGTTTGTGGTTGCGACGGTGCTACTTATCTCAACGAGTGTGTTGCCCAATCCTTGGGGCTCAAATCCTTTACCGATGGACCGTGTAATTTCACTACGGTCGAATGTGGCGACTTTAGTGTTACCTACGGGAACGAACGAATTACACTTTCTAGTGACGTTGACAAACCCTATTTTTTCAAAATTCATGATAAAAACGACGCTTGGCGAGAAGTTTTCTCTTGCACGGAAAGCTGTTCCAATAATCAAACGATTTCCTTGTCCGTCGGTGATTATCAACTTAAAATCTACGATACGGAATGGTCCTTAGTTTGTGAGCAAAATATTCGTTTACAAAGCGAAAGTGCGCCCAACGACTTGTTTAACTGTGGTGATGCAACAATTACTTATAGCGAAGGAACGGTACATTTGGTCGGCGACCAAGAGAAAAAATATCACCTAAAAGTGGTTGACGCCAACTTTAAAGATGCGTTCGCTTGTATGTGGGAATGTGGTTCCGAAATCATCGCTAATAATATTCCAACGGGGCTCTACACCGTTCGAGTTTTTGACGAGGAATACGCATTACTCTGTGAAGAGCAAATTCGATTATTTGGAAACAAGTCCGATATTAGAGAAACAACGGCGGCGCTCGATTTTGCCGTTTTCCCAAATCCTGCGCAAGACTATATTTTCTTGAATCTCGGAACAGAGGTCGATACAAAAGGCAGCCTACAAATTATTAGCCCTTTCGGACAAATAGTAGAAACGCAGACTTTTGATAATTCGAACGGTCAGCAAATTCGGCTAGATTTGAGTAGTTACCAAAATGGCCTATACTACTATTCGATTCAATTGCCCAATCGACCACTGTTATCGGGTAAGTTCATGGTTAATAAGCTGTACTAGGGGCTGGTTTCTGGATGCTGGTAGCTAGATACTGGTAACTAGATTCTAGTTACTAGCATCTGGGGTACTGATACAAATGTGTTGATGAATTAGCCTAATCCTGTTAGGGATTGTATGTCGTTAGAAACGTAGCAATTTGACGATTCCTCTTGCGCCTTTAGGTGCAATATGTTTACACATAATGTACTTGACGGCACATTTAAGTTGCTCTATACTACAATGTTTCTACAGACATAAAGTACCTAGCGGCACTTTTTATGTTTGTCCCCGTTTGTGTCGGTATCATAGCTACTAGCATCTAGTAACCAGTATCTAGAAACTAGTAACCAGCATCCAGCATCACTTCCCCTTCAACGCCGCCGCAATTCGCTTTTGACAATCCATATAGTGATACTTCGTCATTTTATCCGATGTACGTTTGGTCTTTTTCTTTAGTTCATTGTGCAGTTCACTTAGTGTACCCATCGCCAAAGACCGAATATCCGTCATGGCAGGATTGATAGTAGAAGTATTGCGGAAATACGTATTAAAGACACCTCGGTCTCCTTTTGCGGGTTGTAGCAAAGCAATCATCTTTTCTACGTACATTTTTTGCAAATTTCTTCGGTAAACGTCCGTTGCTTTGCCTTGACGTAGTTCTGACCAAATACCGTTTTCCATTTGTTGGAAAAAATCTTGCAAGCCGTAAGCCGACGGATAGGCTGCTTCGGCATCAATCAGACGTTGCAGACGGTCCGCACTGTAAAGACGATTCAAAGTAGATTGCTGCAGACCAGCCACTCGATTGACGCCGTTTTCGGGCTTCAACTTATTTATTAGGTTGGGGTCTAACAACCACGTTGGCGTTTGAAATAAATTTTTGTGCAAAAACGAAACGGCTGCTTGTTGCATTTTCTTCGGCGCAGGTTCAAAAATAGCGCCTTCTTGGTCGTACGTTTTGGGGGTGTCAAATAAACCGCCGACCCATTTTGTGACGTGCCCCACGTAGCGCCGATATTGATTGAATACGTTATTGTAAATTTCTTCCGCCCGCTCGTAATCCTTGGCTTCTTCTTTCGTCCATTCGATAGCGTTGGGTAAAATACGCTTTAAGTTTTTAAGGCCGTACTCGGAGGCGACCATAGAATTATCGCCTATGTCTTCCGACTGCGCTCGTGGGTCAAAGGCACTCCGCTCGGTTAAAAAGAGTAGGGCAGGGTTGTCTGCCGCTTTTTCCATGTACCATTTATTCAACACAACACGGTCTTCTTCGGGGGTTTCCGTTCCATAAATCGGTTTGTAATTCCATTCGATGGCCCAACGGTCGTAGGCGCCGACTCGGCCAATCAAATCAATTCGGTTTACGTCATCTTCGGGTTGCGCCACGTAGTTGAATCGAGCATAGTCCATAATGGAAGAAGTATGTCCATTTTCTGCCAACCACGCTTTATCTCTCAGCTTTTCAACGGGCGTGGCGTTACTAGCGCCGAAATTGTGGCGTAAACCTAGGGTGTGTCCCACTTCGTGGGCGGAGACGAAACGAATCAATTCGCCCATCAAATCGTCGTCGAAGGTATTTTTTCTTGCTCTTGGGTCAACGGCGGCCGTTTGGGTGGTGTACCAATTTTTTACCAGTTTCATTACATTGTGATACCAACCGATGTGACTTTCGATGATTTCACCACTTCGGGGGTCGTGCACGTTCGGTCCGTAGGCGTTTTGAATATCAGATGCAAAGTAGCGAATCACCGAAAAACGAGCGTCTTCCAAACTCATGGTGGTATCTTGTTCGGGCCAATCTTTGGCAAAGATGGCATTTTTCCAACCTGCTTGCTCAAAGGCGCTTTGCCAGTCTTCTACCCCTTGCTTCAAATATTTTCGCCATTTCATGGGCGTCGCAGGGTCTATGTAAAAGACAATAGGTTTGACGGGTTCAATCATTTCACCTTGCTGCTGTCTTTGGGCATCCGCTTCATTTTTGGGGTCCAACGGCCAACGCACCGTAAATACTTGCTCATCGCTGCGTTGTTGATTATCGTCGAAAACGGTGTAGCTATTCGAAAAAATGCCTACTCGTTGGTCGAACAAACGGGGCCGACGGGGTACTTTGGGTAATAAAATCATTGACGTGTTGGTCTCCATTGTTAGTGCACCCGCATTCACGCCCCCTACTAAATCTCGCGTTCTGCGAGGTTTTCCCGGCGGAGGTGGATTGATAGACGGGGGGCTGACAGAAAAAGTTTTCACCGTTCGAATTTCCACATTAATGGGATAAGCCGTAATTTTTTCGATGTACGAACGGTCTTTTTCTAATTTTTTGACCTTAAATCTTTGTTTAAAAAAGGTAGAAGGAGCAAAGGCTCGATTGTCGCCTTCGAAAAAACTGGTTACCTCCAACAAAACGGAAGTATCTTTTCGAGTAGCTTTGATGGGCAAGGCCGCTACGATTGGATGATTATTCGATTGTACCACTGCCGTATTGATGGGTTGTTCGGGATTGGTACTAACGTTCACAAAGTTGATGACTTTGATGAAAATATTTTTCTTAGGACCTTTCTCGAACCGAATTACTTGTCGATTGGCCAATTCGCCCCCGTAGCCCGCACCCGTAGGGGTTTTAGCAATTCGGGTAATGGCCATGATGTCCCTGCCAAAAATAGAGTCGGGAATCTCAAAGTAATGTTTATCATCCATTTGGTGGACAGTAAACATTCCTTCCATACTTACCGCTTCGTCGGTGATAATATCTTGGAAGTTTTTTTCTTTATCTTTTTCCTTGTCTTTCTCCTTTTTCCCATCTTTTTCTTTTTTCTCCGATTTGCCTTTGGCAGTAGCTTGCGCCAAAACAGTCAAGGGAAGGCAAAAAATGAGCAATAAAGAAAAGACTTTTAGTAAGGTTTTTAAACTGGTCATTAGTAAGTCTTTTTAGGTGATTTAAAGATGTAAACTTACGGTAGAGTAGTGGTAATTTAAAATAAATGTTAGATTGGTATTGCCTAATCGTTAAATAATTCGTTGTAAGCGACTAAAATATGGGCTTATTTTTTATTTTGAGCTTTCGTTCTTTCTAATCTTATTCTGTAAAAATTCACCCAATAATGAAATTTTTCTTATCTATTATTTTATGCTCAGGGCTATTCGCTATCACGCTCTCTGCACAAAATCATTTACTCCCTCTTTGGGAAAATAACATTCCCAATTTTCAAAAAACGGACGAAACGGAGATAACCCAATCTTCGAATATCATCCGTATTTCAAAAGTTCAAAACCCAACGATTGAAGTCTATTTACCCGCCAAAGCGAGCGCCACGGGACAGGCAGTAGTCATCTGCCCGGGCGGCGGCTACCATATTCTGGCCTACGATTGGGAAGGAACGGACGTGGCCAAATTTCTCAATAGTCAAGGAATTGCGGGCATCGTTTTGAAGTATCGACTACCTACTTCCAAAAGTCAAATTGAACCGTATAAATCACCGTTGCTAGACGCTAAACGAGCGATGCGCCTTGTTCGTCATCACGCCAAAGACTGGAATATTGACCCAAACCAAGTGGGGATTATGGGCTTTTCGGCGGGCGGTCATCTGGCTTCTACGTTAGGAACACATTTTGATTACGGTGTTCAGGATGCTGCGGGCCCCATCGACCGTTTATCGAGTCGCCCCGATTTTATGGCCTTAGTGTATCCTGTTATTAGCTTCACTGATAAATTTCATAGTGGTTCGAAAAAGGCGTTGATTGGAGACAATCCGAGTGAAGAAATGGTGCGGTATTATTCTAATGAGCTACAAATAGGCTACGACGCACCGCCTACATTCTTGATTCACGCGGGAGATGATAAAGGCGTTCCCGTCGAAAATAGTCTAGCTTTTTATCAAGCATTAAAAGATAAAAATGTCCCCGCCGAATTGCACGTTTATCCCGAAGGCGGACACGGTTTTGGCCTAGCCGTTGGGCAGGGCTATTTGCAAACTTGGACGGATAGATTGAGCGATTGGTTAGCCAAATTGAACCAAAATGACGTGGACAAAGAAGAATGGCAAGCACTCTACAACGGTAAAGACTTTTCCAATTGGGACATTCACATTGCGGGGCATGACATTGACGATAATTATAAAAACACTTTTGTCGCCGAACCCGATATGATTCGAATTAGCTACGATGAGTACGAGACTTTTGACGATAAATATGGGCACATGTACTACGAGACGCCGTTCGATTACTACAAAATTCGCTTTGATTATCGTTTTACGGGCGAACAGACCAAAGGAGGCGCTATGTGGAACGTTCGCAATAGTGGCATTATGTTTCATTCCCAATCTCCCGCTAGTTTGGGCAAAGACCAACACTTTCCCGTGTCCGTTGAGTTGCAACTACTCGGTGGGCTGAGCAACGGCGCTACTCGAACGACGGCTAATATTTGCACACCTGGTACTTATTTTGAAATTGACGGTCAAGCCGTAAAAAAACATTGTTACAATTCGAGTTCGAAGACGTACGATGGCGACCAATGGGTACACGTCGAGGCGATTGTTTTGGGCGATTCTACGTGGATTCATCTCGTAGAAGGAGATACGGTCATGGTTTACGAACATCCTCGGTTTGATGCCAATTACATTGCCAAGGGCGATTCGTCGAATTGGGAATCTGCCCACGTTGAAAATGCCAACGACTTTATTCAGCAAGCTGACGAGTTGATAAAAGGCGGTTACATTGCGCTCCAAGCGGAAAGTCATCCCATTGATTTTAAAAATATTGAGTTGTTGAATCTAAAAGGCTGTATGGATAAAAAAGCGAAGAATTACAAAAGTTATTATGTGAAAGCAGAGAATGAAAGTTGTATTTATTAGACCGTAACGCAACTCTCCGAGTTGTATAGTTAACTCAAGCTAAAGACTCTAATACATACTTCCTAAGCAGGCTATACTGGCAAAGTATTGCCTGCTTTTCAAGAAGATAAAAGAAAGCGATGCTGGCAAAGCATCGCTTTATAGCCGTTATCCGCAACTGTAAACTAGCTACTATTAAACTCACGGTTTTAAGCAGTTTCGAGCCTAATTTTAACCCGTTAACGTTTGGTTAAAAATTCTTATCCGCTTAACAACAAAAAAGAGAACCCCTTAAATTAGCGCAGCTTTCCCCAAAATTGAGCATCTTTGTTTTAATTTTGTGAGACTTACACTTAGAGCTTATTTCGAATTATTTTTTATGGCCGACCGTGTACCGTAAGCCCTGTACCGTGAACCAAATAAGCTTTACCTATCAACTAAGAAATAAAACACCCTTTTTATGCAATCTGTGGATATTGAAGCACTAAATCAAAAAATCTACATCGAGAGTGCTTTTGTAGAAAAATTGAATGAAGCGACTTCCAAAGTTATTGTTGGACAAAATTATATGATTGAGCGTTTGATGCTCGGTTTGTTGGCCAACGGCCACGTTTTATTGGAAGGTCTGCCCGGTTTGGCAAAGACCTTAGCCATTAAAACGCTATCGAGTGCGGTAGATGCAAAATTCAGTCGGGTACAATTCACGCCCGATTTGTTACCTGCCGATATTATCGGTACGATGATTTTTAATCCGAGTAGCAACGAATTTACAGTGCGAAAAGGGCCGATTTTTGCTAATTTTATTTTGGCGGACGAAATTAACCGTGCGCCCGCTAAAGTGCAGAGTGCGCTACTGGAAGCGATGCAAGAACGACAAGTAACGATTGGCAATGATACTTTTAAGTTACAAGAACCGTTTTTGGTATTAGCTACGCAAAACCCGATTGAACAAGAAGGAACTTATCCTTTGCCCGAAGCGCAAGTGGACCGTTTTATGCTAAAGGCTAAAATCACCTATCCAAGCAAAGAAGAAGAAAGAGAAATCGTGCGTCGAAATTTGAAAGGAGATTTTGAAAAAGTGGAAGCAATCGCACGAACAGAAGATATTCTGCGCGCTCGAAAAACCGTTCGTAAGGTGTATATGGACGAAAAAATTGAGCAGTATATCTTGGACATTGTATTCTCCACTAGAGACCCTAAGCTCTATGGGATGAGTCAACTGAGTCATTTGATTAGCTACGGTGGGTCGCCTCGTGCGAGTATTAACCTAGCAATGGCAGCCAAAGCCTACGCCTTTCTGAAGCGTCGGGGCTACGTTATTCCCGAAGATGTACGAAATATTTGTCACGATATTATGCGGCATCGTATCGGTTTGACCTACGAAGCCGAAGCGGAAAGTATTACCCAAGAAGACGTAATTAGTCAAATACTCAATACGGTAGAAGTACCTTAATTGAGAAGTCAAAGGTCAGAAGTCAAAGGTCAGAAGTCAGACCGTCCTAGCAGACTGTCAGAGATCAGATTTGAGGCGTGTCAACGTCAAAATTCTGACTTCTGACAATGAAATGGTCTGACCTCTGACCTCTCTTTCACATCCCCACAATCATTCAAACAACTAACAACAATTATAATTTACTATGAGAACATTTGTGGGCCTAATTTTTTTAATGATTTGTAGTTCTTTTTTAACGGCGCAAACGGCTATTCAAACAAAAGGAACTTCTGAAAAAGTGAAACACTACAAAGGTCGTATCGACGATATAAGTGATGTGACCGTTTCGCTAGATTGTCAAGGAAAAAAATGTACGGGAGAGTTGACGTATTTGCGGAGTCGGGATAAATTTCAATTGCGAGGTACTCGCAAAGGTGATTTATTGCAATTGCAAGAGTACAGCGAGTCCAATAAATGTACGGGCTATTTGAATGGAAAAATTAGCGGTGAAAATATTCAACTGGATTGGAAAAATAAAGAGGGGACGGTTGGCAATAGTATCAAACTGAAAGAAGTTACTCGAAAGCCCGATTTCCCTTCTTTTTGTGGAGATAACAAGTGGATTAATGCCTATACTGGCTTCATCAAAGACGAAAGAGTCGAGATGATTTTGCAGCGAGTCGAAAATAATCGCTTGCTAGGAACGGCTTATTTTGCTGACCAAAAACAAAAAGTAGTGCTCGAAGGAGTGCTTTCGGACGATAAGAATCTGATAATTACTTTTGTAAAAGTAGATAACTGGACTTCTATGGGGACGCTTCGAGGGGTTTATCGAGGCAAACAGAATTTGAGCGTTAGTTTTTACGATATGCGGAATCAACAAGATTTCTCCGTTTTTGAATTGAAAAAAAGCTTGGCTACGAGTTGCTTAGAATACGCTGATTATTATACGAGTTACGATTTTTTGTTTCCTAAAAGTGAGGATGCTTTTTTC
>JBCCQK010000107.1:0-18433 GCA_039024375.1 Bacteroidota bacterium | reverse complement strand
CTACAATCATATCTATGTGATTTTTGATGCGGTTATACTCGTTTGGTTGGTATATTGCCTTTTTGAAATTAACAATTCCCAAAACTCTAATCGTTTCTGCTTCCTTTTTTGCCTCATAATATATTTCGATTAGGCTATCATTAACCGTTAATTTAGCAGGTAATTCGGAGACCTGAAACCCTTCGGGAATATTGATTTGACTACCATAATTTTCTATTCGTCTGTAAATAAAATCAACAGGGTAACTGCGTTTACTTTGTTTCAGTAAATTCTCGCTAAGTGGATATTTTAGAAAGGGAGTAACTAATAATTTATCATCAAAATGCTCTAAAGGTACTTGCGCAGAATAGCCCACTTTGTAGGGGCGGTCTTTTTCCAAATAGTGCTGAAAATCGATATTCTGGATATTTTCTAATCCCATGTTAGCTATTTCTTTCTCGATGATTTGCTGGTCATTGCCGTAAATATTTCGATACAGGTAACCCTCGGTTTCTGACATGGAATTATTGACTTCAACTTTCGCTTTCTTATCAATTGGATTGATGTCTATTACTATTTTATGGATATTTTTTGAAATAATATTGCTGTACATATTTACCCACTGTTCTTCTGATTCTTTTACGACTAGGCCCACATTGTTTAAGCAACGTATGGGAAGACGATTATAGGCTGAAAGAGGTGAAGTTGCATCCGTCAGAAAGGATTGCTCTTCTGTTTTTACTAAAATAGCAACACTATTGAATTGGTGGTCAAAAGGGTATTCTCTATTGATTTTTCCGTGGTTTCTAGTACTCAAAATAACAGGATGGGCCTTGATATTTGCTTGACGCAACAAAGCGGCGAGTAATAAATTTAATTCTGCTGTATTTCCTTTTCTCTGCTCAATCACTGTCTTGGGGATTTCTTCCGTATATTTTCGGCTTTTTCCATTCCATTCAAAGTTATTCTTTACAAAGTCAATAATAATTTTTTCTGGTGCAGTTGAGGAGGAACTTAGTTGAGGAATGTTTTTTATTAGCTTCTTAGCTTCTTTTTCTGCTTTTTTGAGGTATTTACCAAAGTTAATATGCCCGTTGAGTGCTTTTATCAGTTTGGGATAAGTCGTTAAAATTTTCCTTGAAGTTCCATTGGTATTGTGAACAGCAGATAATTGAAAGTCAATTTTTGTAATATAGTCGCTCCTAGAAGAAATGTACGATTCATCTTCAAATGCGTCGATATTTTTCATTGTTGCCGTGTAAACCACATCTCTAAATCTGATACCACCGAAAGTTCGATAGACCCCTTGTTCGCTACCCGTAAAAGAGTGAAATTTTTCGGCGCCTTGGAGTAAGTAAATGTACTCGTAAAAAGGAATCAATGCAAAGCTATACTGACTGTGAACCGTAGGAATTGACGACTGAAATTCCCAATCGGGTAATTGGAAAATAAAAGGTGATTCTAAGGTATAACGATATTCGATAATGGCTCCTTCTTTGGCATTGGGAAAGGTAAGTTTTTTGTGGTGCCAATACTCCGTACTTTTTTCGGTAAAAACATTTTGTGGGGTGAGTGATTGCTGTTTTAAAGAGCCATTGACCAAATAATGCGTCATTCCTTCAACGTTGGTAATAACTTCCGATTCTCCTCGACCATCTATGTAGTAAGGAATGGTTACATCAGCATGCTCTAAACCCGCCTTGTTTTTAATGAAAATCCTTCGCTGGCGATGAAATTGAATATTGAACCCTCCACGGATACTTTCTACAAATTTTACTTTTCCAACGTCGAATAACACAATAGCATCCGCTTCGGGGTCTTCCTGATATTCAAACTCAAAATCGCTGAGCTTGATGTTTCCGTAGCCCAAAAGGCTTTGGCCGTTTGTAATCGTAATAAATAGGAAAGTAGAATAAAGGAAAGTACTAAAGGTCTTCATTGAGTGGGTGTTGGATTATCAAGAATTTTATTAACGATTTTGACGGCTTAAAGTTCCTTTTTCGATTATGGGATTCTAGTAAATTCTTTTTACCTTGAGTAAAAAATTACCATGATGCGATTACTAATCATTTTTCTATTGACTAGCGCCCATCTCAACCTTTTTGCCCAAACCAGTAAAGTATTCGATAACCTGTCGATGCAAAGCACCCTACTGGACATGGAGCGCAAATACGCTGTGTATTTGCCTCCGAACTACGAGTCGTCCGAACGTAGTTATCCCGTTTTGTACCTACTACACGGAGCGGGTGACGACCAAACGGGCTGGGTACAATTTGGAGAAGTACAGCATATTGCCGACAAAGCCATCCGAGAAGGAACGGCCACGCCGATGATAATTATCATGCCCGATGCAGATACCAAAATTCGAGGCTACTTCAATACGCCCGACAACGAATGGCGCTACGAAGATTTCTTCTTCGAGGAATTGATGCCGCACGTCGAACAAAAGTTTCGTATCAAATCGGAGAAACGGTATCGAGCCGTAGCTGGGTTGTCGATGGGTGGCGGGGGTTCGTTCCAGTACGCGCTGCATCGACCCGATTTATTCTCGTCGGCTTGTCCGTTAAGCGCTAGTACGGGACCACTAACTTTAGACCAAGCCAAAAATTGGGTTAACATGATTAATAAAAATGATGATGAATACTCGGAAGCGGCTATCAAATCGTGGTTCGAGAAATACAGTACGGTGGAATACTTAAAGCTAATGGACGCTGACGAGGCGAAAAAGGTGCGGTGGTACATTGATTGCAGTGACGATGACTTTCTTTACGAAGGGAACTCTCTAGTACATATCGCTATGAAAAAACGAGACATTCCTCACGAGTATCGAGTGCGAGATGGGGCACATAATTGGACGTATTGGCGAGAATCGTTGCCTAAGGTGCTATCTTTTGTCTCCGACGCTTTTCATCAGTACTAGATGCTGGATACTCGATGCTGGTTTCTGGTAGCTAGACAATGGTGAAAATTGCAACTCATTAATCAGAATCGTAAGCACTTAGCAATGGCAAATTTTAGGACAAAAATAGAGGAGTCTGTGGTATAAATAGTCAGAAGTGCGCTCGAAAGAAAACTTTGTGTACTTTCCATACGGACACGCCTGTGCGTGCACTCCATACCTTTATGGTAAAAAACTAAGTAGTAAGTGGTTACTCAAAATCTTCGAAAACCCGTTGGATGTCGATGGAAATATCGGTGGTAGGGTCTTTCAGTTGACTTTTATGAAAAAATAGTTCTTGACCATCTTCCAACAGAATTTGAATGCCTTTCAAGGCGGGGATAACTATCCATGCGGACTTTACGCCCATTGGGAAGTATAAGTCTCGAATTTTTTCTTGTAGTTGGTCAATGGATTGGGAAGGAGATTGGATTTCAATGGTGGTGATGGGCGGTTCTTCCTCTTTGGCCTTTACGCCTGCTCTTTTTAATTTCTTTTTGGGATAGATGCAGATATCAAGGGTTGAACTAGGTTGAGTAGCAAGACTCAATTCACCAGGGAACAAATATTTTTTTCCGTAATCGTTATTGAGTAGAGTGCTCAGTTTGGTTTGAATAACTGCGTGTATAAAGTTGGGCATAGGTTTGTTCCGTTCGATTTCGTATTGGGAAAGATTGGTCATTACAGCCATAGGTCAAAACAATTTTCCTACAAATATAGCAAAATAATGGGGCAGTTGAAATAGGTAGTTGTTTCTTGTTTAGAAATCTTAATACCAGTTTCTGGTCGCTAGACACTGAAGGGAACTGATTATTTCCTAACTCCTCCCGCCAACGGCGAAAGCGGCTCTCCAACGGGCATTCTTCCCTGCTCCACGGGCATCGAAAAAGTAGGAATCTGCGGCAAAACGTACCGACCGAATAGCTTACACTCGTCCAAATGCGGGTAGCCCGAAAAGATAAAGGCTCTAATGCCCATGTCCATATATCGCTGAATTTTAGCCAAAACTTGGTCGGGTGTACCGACGATAGCACCTCCACAGCCCGAACGGGCGCGGCCAATTCCCGTCCACAATTGGTCTTCCACAAAACCGTCATCGTCGGCTAGGTCTCGCATGGCCGTTTGGCGAGATACGCCGTAGGATTTGCCGTCCAAAGCGCGCAGCCGAATGGCTTCTCCCCGTTCGTCGTCCACGAAGGACATAAGTTTGCGAGCGGCTGCTTTGGCCGCTGCTTCCGTTTCTCGCACGATGACGTGGATGCGTAGCCCAAAATCGACCGTTCGGTTGTAACCCGTCGCTTTGTCACTCATATTCTGCATTAAACCCTGTAGCTTTTCCTCCGTTTCGGGCCACATTAAATAGACGTCGCAGTGTTCGGCGCAGAGGTCAAGGCCAGCGGGCGAATAGCCGCCGAAGTAGAGTAGGGGACCACCGTTTTGTTGATAGGTTTTAACGGGTTCGGTATTGTCCAGTTGAATATTGTAGAATTGTCCTTTGAAATCAATATGGTCTTGTGTCCAGCCTTGCTTCAAAATTTCAATGACTTCTCTTGACCGTTGGTAGCGGTCTTCTGAGGACATTTCTGTTCCGGGTAAATTCGAAGAGATAATATTAATGGTTAATCGTCCCTTTAGGATGTGGTCTAGTGTAGCGATTGCTCGGCCCAGCATAGGCGGGTGCATCTCCCCGCAACGAATCGCCGTCAATAAATTAATTTGCTGCGTCAAAGGAGCCACCGCCGAAGCGAAAGTCATTGTATCTTGTCCCACTTGGTAAGACGACGGACATAGGATATTTCGATAGCCCAATCTATCGGCGGTCAGTAAGACATTAGACGTATTACTCCAATCACTTTTATAGCGTAAGTCGTGCTTGCTTAAATATTCGTCGTCTCCGTTACAAAGCGGGGCAAACCAGGCTACCTCGGCCCCTTTCAGATGGGGAGAACGAATTTTTATGGATGAGGTCATAAATGAGAAGTCAGATTTGAGACCGATAAATCTGTCAGAAGTCAGACTATGAAAGGCGTTGACAAACAGATAGTTAACGCAAAGATTCGAAGAGTTGTTTGCTTAACCTATTTCAGTCTCACAATTTTTTAAAATTAGTAGGTAACTACTTACCACCCCTGTATTGAAAACGCCAAAACAGTACAAAATAGTCAATGCTACTGCTCGAAATAGTCAACGCTACCGCTCGAAAAAACTTTATGGACTCTATGAGCTGTATGGACTTTATGGTAGAAAGAGTGCTAAGTAGTTACATAAGTAGTTAATTCAGGCCATTGTCCATAACCTGAATTAGCTAATCATCTAAAGGCCAAAGATAGGGAAACAAGACAACTACCGACCAAAATAATCATAATATTTCTCCGCATGATTTTCGTAGCGTTTTAGCAAATCAATATTCTGCTTTTCGATGTCCGTCAAATCGGCCAAAATATTGGTTTTGAGCGGCATGTACCAATCGACGTAATTATCGAAAACGTAGCGCATTCGTCGATTCTTGAAAGAATAGCCGTGTCGAGCGTAAATGGTATTTCGAATGACCTCCAAATCGGCTTGGTACAAATTTCCAACATCTGATTTGGTCAACAATTGATTAGAGGCATTGACCTTTAGTACGTCGTCCGTTAAGCCTTCTTCTTGGTCGGTTTTTTGGTTGTAACTATCGTATAAGCCATCGTGGAGGATGTTTTCGGTGAGCATTACGTCGGGGTTATATCGAAATGCTTTACGGTCTAGTTTGTACATTCGACTTGTTACTGCTAATCGGCTATCGTTGGCGTACCAATGTCCCTCTATTTGTTGGCCGTCATTATCTGCGGTGAACTCAAATCGTCCGTCGTAGCGGTCATCGCCCGGTTCGTTTACTTCAAATGTAATTTTACCAATTTCCTGTTGATAGCGACCCGAAAAAGGACGCGCATTGCCCGCTACTACGCTGTGTCCAAAGGCTTGGCCGTCGATTAGCGAATCAATGGAAAGGGTAATTTTATTGGAGTGGGAAGGTTTTTCGTTCGATTTATACTCCACCGAGTAAAAATACCCTACGTAGTAACCGTAAATTGTTGATACGTCATTGGGATTATGCAATCCAGCCGTTTTTTCTAACTCATAATTTCTTTCTATAATCGGAAAACTTTCGTCGTTGGCTTCCCATTTGATGACCAATTCGTTCGCAGCAATATCGAACTCTAGAAAAGCACTACCCAAGTCTCGACTATCGCCCAATTCGTAAAAGCTACCGTAGTACTTTTTATTCGATTTCTCCAGTGTTCCTTCGAATGGACGTTTTCCTTCGCTTGTTTCATAATGACCCGAAAATGTGTCGCCGACTATTTTATCGATGGTCAGTTGAATGTCGTCCACTTCAGTTTTGAGACTCCCATTTCGAGTGATTTCGTTAGTGAGGTAGCCTTCATACAAGCCCGTTATTTGTTGGATGTCCTTTTCCATTAAAGGAGGTGAAGTTTGTTCTTCGACGACGGGCGTAATTTTAGTATTTTCTTCTTTCGAAGTATTGGAGGTTGATGCATTATCACAGTTGGAAAATGCTAGTAAAATGAGTAAATGGAAAATGATTTTTTTCATAGACACCAAAGTAAAATTAGAAAAGCAGTAATAATGGAGATAGCATTTTAAATGCTAACTTTTGGGCTATCCGTATTTTTGAATTTTACTAATCGTAACGTTTCGCGTAGTTAGATTAAATGGGAACACAGATTTAACGGATAAAACAGATTGGAATGGATTCCTTATTCCTATTAATACACTAACTTTCGGATTAAAATTGATTTAGAAATCCGTTTTAATCCCTCTAATCCTTTAAACCAGCCCAACTGCGTCATGCGGGCGGGTCCGTTTTCCTATCGGACTATAATTAGAACTACGCAATCCGTGATAATCAAGAATTTTACATTTTAGATTTCTCTTTTCGATAAATCCACCATTCCACAACGAGCAAATTCCCGACCCAACCTAGCCACGCTACCCACCGATAAACGTCCATTGGTCGAGGGTGAAAAAGGGCTACTAAAATATACTTCCACGCTCGTAAAGTAATCGCCGATATGGCCAAAGCAAAACTCCGTAGCATCCACCGTCGGTGGCCAGTAATATCTTTTTGCAGCACTTTCTGGACGGCAATTATCGTAAAAATAAACCATAAAATGGCGAGTAAACAAAAAGCTAATTGTGCCGACCAACCGCCGTTGGCGCAAAGTCCGATAAGAAAACCAGAAGGGGCAGCGATTCCTACAACCACAGCGACGTACAACCAGCCCGACCAGCGATGTACGATGTAATGGTTTATTCTTATGGCTTCTGAGAATTGTGTAAACCCTGCTAATAGTACAAAAATAGAACCGAAGACGTGGGTAAAAAAGGCGATTTGATACCACTTTAATCTAACGTAGTCTTGTTTGATACGCAAAAAGGCTACATCGGTGTTAATGGGAATGTACTGCCAGGTAATTTGTAGCATTAGGTAGCAAAACCAGACGTACAGAAGTAGTAACAGACCGCTTTTTAACTGCTTTGACAAAAGAACTTACTGGTTTAATCTTTAGAAGATAGGTTGCATTACGACTAGGTTTAATTTGATTACTGCCATTGCCTAACTACCATTTTCCCAATCCTTTCTATCTCGGCTAACAAGTCCTCCAAATCCCCATCCGTCATCAATGGATTCATGATGGCGGAACGTAAATAGCGCCTGCCATTTATCACCGTAGAGACGATGTAAAATTGCCCCGCTTCGGTTAAAGTCTGGCGAATTTGGGCATTTAGCACATCTATATTTTGGGCACTGTCGGGGACGTAGCGATAATTGACAATATTCGCTTCGGGTTCGATGAGCAGTTCAAAATTGGGGCGCTCTTTTATCATTTGGGCAAAAGTGCGCCCCAAGTCGTACAGACGGTCGATATTGGCTCCGAAAATGCCTTTTCCGTGTGCTTTTAGCAGCGCATAAACTTTGATGGGCATCATCAACTTGGTGCATTCAAAGGTTCGTTTGCCCGAATTGTACCATTCTTCCGATTGGGGCGCGTCCCACAAATATTCTGCTTTTTGGGCGAAGGTTTTGTAGCTATCTGAGCCGTTTTTATAGAGCAAAGCTGTCGTCAAAGCAGGGGTTAACAGCATTTTGTGAAAATCAATGGCAATAGAATCAGCTCGGTGTATTCCTTTGGCCAAGGCTTTATATTTTTTGGAAAAAACGACACCACCACCGTGCGCACCATCGACGTGTAGCCACAAATTTTCCGTTTCGCAAAAGTCCGCTAGGGCCGCCAAATCATCGTAGGAACCCGTAGCCGTCGAAGAAGCGCAACCGATGACCGCAAAGACGTGCAAGCCGTCCGCTTTGGCTTTCGCCAAATAATCGGGCAAAAAATCGATGCGTAGCTTAAACCGCTCGTCCACAGGGATTTTGATAATGCCTTTAGTGCCTAAACCCATAATTCTGGCCGCACGGTCGATGCAATAATGCGCTGCTTCGGAGACCATAATGGCGAGTTTTTCTTGATGTCCTTCTGACCAAACGTCACTCGGCGCGCTTACTTTTCGTGCCGTTATCAAAGCGGTTAAATTAGCCAATGTTCCGCCCGAGGTCATAATCCCGCCCGCTTTTGGGGAATAGCCCACTCGTCGATTCATAAATTCGATGAGGACTCTTTCGATACCGTTGGCGGCCATCCCCATTTCGTAAACGCCCATCCCATTGCTCAACAAATCGGCCATTAGCCCCGCTAAACTACTTACGGGAGCGGGTGCCGCTACTTGGTGACCGATGTAGCGAGGATGATGTACTTTAATGGACCGTTGTAGAATCGTTTGGAATGTATCGTTCAATCCATCGGCTTGGGCAAAATGTTGTCGCCAAAAGTCCAATTCTTTTTCGGGTTGGGTGTAGGGAAGTACTTTTGAAGTAGGTTCATTTTGTACGTTCTCTAGATGATTGGCTAATAAGTCAATTAACTCGTATCCTACTTGGCGAAATTGATTGGGATTGAAAACTTGTTGCAAAGAATTTTTTGTTAGAACGGGACTTTCCATATCACTGAGATTTTGCTATTTTAATAGAGGCAAAGCAAAGGTAAGTCAAGTCAGTAATAATAAAAAATACTTATTTTTGATTAATTAATAACAAAATTGCATAACTAGAATTCCCTAATGACACTCCACGATTTAAAGTCAGCCTTAGTCCTTGCCCAAAAACTAAACTTCACTCGGTCGGCGGAAGCCTTAAATATTGTGCAGCCTGCGCTGAGTCGAAAAATCCAACAATTAGAAGCGGAAATTGGCGCGCCTATTTTCAAGTGAAACAAACGAAACGTGGAACTGACTACTGCAGGAAAGTATTTTATCACCGAAATCAAACAGTTAACTCGGCAAATGGAACGGGTTATCCATAGAACAGGGCAAATTCATCGGGGAGAGGCAGGAGAACTAAGAGTCGGATTTACCCATTCGGTCATGCAATCCATTCTGCCTAATATTTTAAAAAATATTCAGGAAGAACTACCCAATATCAAGACCATTTTGCGGGAAATGAATAATCGAGACCAATATTTGGCCCTACAAATGGGGCAACTAGACGTAGGCTTCGCCACCAATCCATTGGTGCCTAAGGATTTGAAAAGTAAAGTGCTGCACGTTGATAATTTTGTCGTTTTGCTTCCCGAAAACCACCCCGTGAACACCGAAAATTTTCGGGACTTCAGCATTTTTTCGGAGGAGTCTTTCATTTTTCCCTCTCCATCCGATGGCCCCAACTACGTTCGAATTGTTGAATCGATTTGTTTAGAAGCGGGTTTTCAACCAAAAATCATTCACGAAACGGATTCGGCGAGTACGGGTTTTCGATTAGTAGAAGCAGGTTTGGGGATTTCCTTAGAACCACTTTCTTCGGTAAAAGAGCACAATTTTTCCGTCAAAAAAATTGAGTTGACGGACATCCATCAAAAAGCTGCCTTGACAATGATATGGAATCCTAAGTTGGAATTGGAGTATCCTCGGTTGTTTCAGTTGTTGATTTAGGCTAAAGCATAGCCGTCAAGTGTACGTTCCAATTCATTGACGAAGCCAATAACTATATCCGATTTGGGAATACCTTTTTCGATAAGTCGCTGGCCTATTTCTATGTCTGTATTATTTTTCAGTAGCCATACCTTTCCATTTTTTATCTCAAAATGAAAAATCAAACCGTGAAAATAACGACCCTTTGACCATCCAATATTAAGTAGCAAGAAGTCATTATCCTTAATGATGACCCTTGATTCAATAGCTGGCGCATTGGGAAAGGGAATGGCTGCGTGATGTTCCAATTCTTCTTTTAAAAACTGACGGTATTTTTTTACTTTATCCATTTTACCACTTTTTTATTAACAACATCAACAATGACCATTTTCAGCTGGAAACGGTTTACCAGTGTAGAGATAAATTTTATTTGCTCAATCGCATCAAAAGTACTGGTTGAAATAGCCAAATATAAATCTCTTTCTATAGATGCTTCTTGAATGGCAACTCTGTATGCTAAATATTGGCCTAATGCCTCGTGAAATTGATAAATGGCAGAAGGACGTGAAAACGTTTTTATTTCAACGATAATTTTCTCGGTCCCTTTTTCTAGGCCAATAATCTTTTCTGCGCCCAAGTCTGCTTCGAGGTAACGTCCATCTTCTACTAATTCAATTTTGTAAGGGTCATTTGTTACTTTCCAACCGTCCCTAATTAGTGATGTTTTTACCGCTTCATGTATTAAGTCTCTAGCCATACAGTTTTCTCATTTTGACAACTAAAATACAATTTTATCAACTAATTATGAAATTTATCTTCACAATCGTACAAAGTATAGAATGCTAAAAAGTAGTTAATTATCGAAAACTGATGCATATAACGAGTTAAATGTATCCTACTTATCCGTTAGCAAATCTATCCAACTGCTCAATAGTATTTTCTAAATCCCCCTTCGTCAAATCGGGATGAATCGGACACATTCGCAACACCGTTTCCCCCCTAATTTGCGTGGTGATAATCATAGCGTAGCCATTAGCAACGACCTTCTCTGAAATACGTTTGGACAACTCATTGAGTTCAGAAATAGAAGTGTTTGGTGGTGCGAACCGGAAGTTGATAATTCCCAATTGGGCAGGAGTAATTATTTCCCAATGGGTTTTGGCCCGCAGTAGTTGCTCGGCGTATTCGGCCATCAAGATACCTTTGTCAATGGCCTGTTGAAAAGCGGTCAGTCCGTACGTTTTCAGCGAAGTGTATAATTTTAAAGCTCGAAACGACCTCGTTAGCTGGACGCCGTAGTCGTAGAAATTAATTTCATCGTCATCTGTTGTCTCTGTATCAATAAGATACTCCGCCGAGACACTGAACGTCTGCTTCAAATGATGTCTATTTTTTACCAACAGACAACCCATCTCAAAAGGCTGAAACCACCATTTGTGCGGGTCTAGCGTTATGGAATCGGCCAGTTCTATGCCCGATAATTGGTCTTTGGCGATTTTGGAAAGCACTGCCGCCGCACCGTAGGCACCGTCGATGTGAAACCACAGATTATACCGTTTAGCCAAAGTAGCCATTTCGGGCAATCGGTCCACTGTTCCCGAGTTTGTTGTCCCCGCATTGCCAATTACGCAAAACGGTTGGAATCCTTTCTGACTATCTTCTTTCACCGCCGCTTCTAATTCTGCAAGGATTATTTTCTGGTCATCCCCAACGGCAATCGGCCGCATTTGGTGGGGTAAAAAACCGAGCGTTCGCAGGCCTTTGGAGACCGACGAGTGGGTTTGATTGGAATAATAGACAACGCCATTTTGAGCATTGTCAATTTTTACTTTTTTGGCCGTGGCAATCGCCATTAAATTGGCCATGGACCCGCCGCTGGTAAAAATACCGCCACTCGATTTATCGTACCCGCACAACTCGGCCAACCAAGCGATAGTGATGCGCTCAATTTGTGCGGGTCCCGACCCCGCTAGCCAATGTCCCGCAAAAACGTTATAGCCCGTTGCTAAGGTATCGGCCAAAACGCTAATAAAATTACTTGGCCCGGGAATAAAGGAATAAAAACGAGGATGATTGGTGTGTAAAATACTCGTCATGACAGATTGCTCAATTTCTTTGAAGACCGTTTCGGGGGGTATCGGTTGGGTTGGTAAATCGGTATCAAATACATCAGCTAATTCCTCGTAAGATTTTCGGTTAACGACTTTTTTATCCCGAATTGTTTCTAAATGGGTGACGAGGGTATCAATGACTTGATAGCCTAATTGACGCATTTTTTCTCCGTCGAGAGCTAGTGGATTTTGGTCTGAAAGCATATTTTTAAATTTTGCTCAAAACTATTCAAAATCTAACCGTTAATCTTGGGCTGAGCAGGCGATACTTTGCCCGTCTAACGACACCCCACAAGTATTTAAGAATCAAAGTTCTTTGCCATAAAGACATCGAAAGCACCGAGAATATGATTAAATTTCTCCGAGGCACGAGTTAATATTTTCAAGCCAGGTAAAGGTTGGCTCTTTCTGGGAAAAAATCCGCCAATCATTCCAAGTACTTGACAATACTCGTAAACGGTAGGTGGATTATCTGCATCAAATACGAGGTCTTTTTTGACATTTTTCTGTGCGTAGGCATAGAGTATTTTGCATTTAAGCGGTTCAATACCTGCATCAAAAACGCTCATATATAGTTGATTTTCAGATAAATACCTAATTTTTATAATTTGTATTATGGAGATGCTATAAGTGGTAATTACATTTTGGAGGGAACGAGTTTGCTCCAACTGTAATTGTTCGACCTGTGCTCCATCCGTTTTTAGTAAATAATGAAAGCGTTCGACTAACCAACGCTTGATATAAATACGAACGACCCTTAATGCCTGTTCAAAAGAGGTGACAGGTAAAGTAGTTAGTAGAACCCATCGAATAGGTTTGTCCACCGTATCTGGAGCATCTACTTCACAGACTTCAATAGCATTCATGGCTGGATGCCCTAATTTAGTTTTATGTTTGGCGTTGCTGGCAACTTTCACTTCAACTGGACAAAAACGAACAGCTAATTTAGCACTGCGTTTTTTCAGCGTTTGCGGATGGATAATTTCGATTTCATAAGTCCCCGCATTGGGTTGCTGTTTGAGTAAGCTGTAAAGTTTACTGGAACTATTGGCTAAGGTGCGATTATGTTGATCACGTACTACAAGGTGGGTGTGCTGCTGCCAACGGGCAGCGTAAACATCTAGGATATCGGCCTCTCGGTCAGCTACCCAAATAGTGCCCACACCATGTTGTTCACTAAAGTCTTGAGCGGCATTAAAACTATTTAACCAACGCATACTTTCTTTTTTTCAATCGGCCAATATTTGTGCTCCGTTGCTTTGCCCAAGTAAGAAATATCCCGATTATTATACTGCCATTTATATTATTTGGTAATTTCCGAAGTATCTCGTTGAATCGGTTTGTTAATCTTTTATCGTTTAAATCAGCAGCTAGGTAAGTGGGAATTATTTCTTCAGTCATCTCTTTATTTATGTTCATATTCATTTCCATGTAATGAAATAAAAAAGAGACATACCATCAAGGCCTATCTACTGATAAAATCTATATGCTTTTAACAATGTCTTTTATGTCAAGGAACTTTTTTAAAACTTGTGGGGTGTCGTTAGACTGGCAAAGTATCTCCTGCTTAGGAGGCATGGATTATAGTCTGCAACTTGGGTTAATTAGACAAAATTGACGGTATATCTTTTTTGACAGGATTTCAAGATTAACAGGTTTTTAACTCCGTATTTTAAATCGGAGATTTGGCAGGTTAGCCATACAACCCGTTGAAACTATAACTTCGTAAATTTCCGAACGAATTGCTGTCCATCATTACTCATTATTTTCAAAAAATAAAGCCCTTGGGTCCAGCTTTGTACTTCAATGTTTAAGTGATGTTCAGTTGATATAACCTCTGAGTGCATCAAACGACCGTCCATACTGAATATTTGTAGTTGGGTAGGTTCGAAATTAGTTAGGTCACTATTATCAATATCATCATTTGGGGAAAACTTAATCGTTAGATTTGACCTCGTAGGATTGGGAAATATATGAAATTTTCCATCAAAAACAGTATTAGATAACTGATTGTCGTATTTTTCAAAAAAGACCTCCTCGGATAAAATAGTTCCCTGCGGGATTCCGATTTTTGCGGACTCCGTAGAAGTAGTAAACGAGCTGGAAACGGGTAAAATATTCACGGTATAGTCCTGTATTTCTCCAAAGATGACCCGTTCGCAAGGGTCCACCTTATCCGTAAATTTCATGGCCACGCGCATTCGAGTTAGCCCCGGCGTAGCGTCCAAAGGAACCGTGAAATCTTCGAAAACGGGCTTATCGCCAAGTCGATGGAAAATTCGTCTTTCGAATTTAGATAGCACGTGTTCGCCAGTATCTTCAAAGTCGCCATCTTGGTTATAATCAATAAAAACGGTCCAGTGTAAGTCGTACAAATGGCCTTGATTGAAAGCGGGCTTCATCAGCATGGTTTCCGTTTTCCCAGGAGTCAAATCGACCGTAAATTGCGTGAAATCTTTATAGCCACCATCATTTCCCGAAGTGTGGTCTAAATTGGCTAAAGCAACTCGTTCAATCCAAAAACAATTGGCGTCCAATGCGTAAGAATTACAGTAACGCAACGGACATTTTTGCACGGTGACGTCGAAATCACAAACGTCCACGTTATTACAATTGTCGTATTCGAGTCGATAACTCACTGTAGTTGTCCCCGCTTCAAATTTGCCGCCATTCATAGGACCATTTACTTGCTGCACATCCACACAAGTAATTTCCACCAAATAGGGAAACTCACTGGTCGGATACGCATCGTTCCATTTACCGCTTTTTAGCAATTGGCCAAAATGTTGATTGTTCTTTAAGTTGTTGGGTTGATTGACTAACCAATTGGTAAAAGCCAAAGGCGTTCCGTCCAACCAATAAAAATCGCCTTCGCTGCCTTCGTCTGACAAGCCGATAAAAGCACTTCCATTTTTAGGCAGTAAATCGGTCAGAAACTGGTTTTCGGCGGGGTCATTGATGATAGCTAAACTTCCACCCGTTGCTTCCGCTCGTTCATCGGCCGTCTCCCAAGTGGTTTTTTCGTTCGACAAATAATATCGGTGCCCACCTCGATAACCGAGATAAGTGTAGCCTATTAGATTAGTCGATTTGGGGCAAGAACTGCAACAATCGTTACCGTTAGGTGGTGTCCAACTAACGATAGCTCCGTCAATTTTTCCATTACAAGCAACCTCAATATCTTCTGGACAATCATCCGTTGCAGCATTGTCCACCTGAATTAAATAGTTGCAGGTTGATTGATTACCGCAGGCGTCCGTTGCCGTAAAAGTGACCGTTGTTTGTCCAATGGGAAAAGCGGCGTTGGCCTTATGAGAACTCGTAATCGTCACACTGCTACTACAATTATCCGTCGCTTTCGGTGGTTTAATGGGTACATTGGCCGCTTGGCAATCAATCCCCGCCTGTACTCGAATCGTCTGACCACAATCTACAAATTGGGGTGGCGTATTGTCCACAATGGTAATCAACTGCTCAGAAACGGTCGTATTGCCACATTCGTCGGTGGCCGTCCAAATTCTTCTCAATCCCGAATTACCATCGCACGAACCCGCTACGCTAGTTTCAGCAAAAGACAAAGTAGCCACGCCACAATTATCCGCTACCGTTACGCCCTCAGTGGCTGGTGGGATATTATCGCAAGATGCCGTTAGATTGGCGGGTACGCCCAAAATAGTTGGCGGGGTCTCATCATTCAACGAAATAACTTGTTGGGCAGTCGCCACGTTTCCGCAACCGTCCACTGCCGTCCATTTTCTGAGAATTTGCTCACTTCCACCACAAGTACCCAACGTCCTTTCTTCTGCAAATTCGATAGCTAGGTTACTCGACGCATCGCAATTGTCTGACGCTGTAATATTAGTCGGTGCAGCAGGTAAAGCATCGCAAGAAACCGTCTGGTCGGCGGGAATGTTATCAAAAACGGGGGGCGTCGAGTCTTCAAAAATGATTTTCTGCTGGGCCGTCGTAGCATTGCCACAGCGGTCAGTCGCCGTGTAGGTACGAATCAACGTTGCAGCCCCTGCGCAATCACCTGTCGAACTTCCTGCTTGGTCGGTAAAAGTAATGGAAATATTTTCTGCTAAATCACAGTTGTCCGTTACGTTCAAACTAGCCGCATCAGGTGTCGCCGCATCACAATCCAAGCGCAAATCGGGTAAAATGGTATTAAAAATGGGGCCTTCGGCGTCGATAACCGAAATAGTTTGTTGAGTACGATTGACATTTCCACAGGCATCCGTTGCCGTCCAAGTTCGAATGATTACTGAATTATTATTGCAATTGCCCCTCTGTACTTCTTGCGAAAAATTCACCTCGACGGCTTTTTGTTCGCAGCTACTAATGGCGGTTAAATTAGCGCTACTCGGCGCCGCTTCGTTGCAATTAATCGTTAGGTCAGCGGGCGCACTGGAAAATTGGGGCGGCGCTGCACTCTGAATTTTAATTCGTTGCACACATTCCACCGTTTGACTCTCCTGCCCGATAATGAATGCCTGCCAAGTGCGTTCTATGGTTTGCCCACCTTCACAATCCGTCGTGGTGGACGTAGCGTCGTTGAAACCAACGGATAGGCAGTCTGAACCCGTCAACAATTCAACGGGTTCTCCTGCCACATCGGGGGTGATATTATCGCCTATGCAAGCCGTGAAATCGGGTGGACACGTAACGGTCAACTGCGCATTTTCAATGACTTGAAATTCTTTGAATTCGGTGCGACCGAACCAATAAGTATTTATCGTATTAAAATTGCCGTAAACGTCGTCTTTATCGGTAATATCTTCCCATTCCCCCGTCCATCGGTGACAAGGGGCGGGGCAGCCGTTGGAGCCATCTTTAGGTTCATTCGTATTGCTCAATTCCGTTATTCTAGTATCGTCGTAGTAAATTTCTTGAGGGCCTAAATCGGGACGTACCGTTTTCACCAAAAAACCGTCATCGTTAAACTCCGCATCGTAAGCAGGAAAATGATATACTCCTTGTCGGAAAAAGCCTGATATGGTCAAATCGTTGACGTCCCACATGATGCCAAGTGCATCTCGGCCGTCCCACGGAAGGCATACTTCGTAAACAAAATCTTCCGTTTCGGGATTAGCAACTCGGTCCGCCTCGGTGATTTCGTAGGCAATACGTACTTCGTCGGGCTGGTCAAAGATGCCGTTGCCGTTGCGCCTTTCTAATAAAACTTCTAGTTGCCCCAGTTGGGTAGTGGCCAGATTGATGCAACGACTGTTGCCGCAACCCGTTAGGAAGCGTTCTCTTTGTCTGAATTGGCCGATGGGTTGTTCGGGACAAATGGACTCGTCTGGCAAATTCAAGAACACAGGTAATAATGGGTTAGGAGAATTAATATTAGGTAAAGATAGCCTATCCGTTAGAATATTCCCTGTATTTGCTGTTCCCGTCGTATTGAAAGAAACGTTGAATGAACCTGCTCGAAAACCCGATAATTGGTCCGTATTTTTACTGGCTTTCGCTCGATTATTGGTCAAGCTATTAAAATCAATTTTGGCAATAAAGCCTTCTTTTGAACAAACGAAAAAAGAACCATTGAACGCTCGGTCAAAAGCGCCGTCGCCATCAAGCTTGATGCTCAAACTCCAATTGTTAGACCAGACACGTCCCGTTTGTCCTTGATTGTTGCAATTTGCGACGGTAATATCGAACAGTTCAATATGAAACCCCGAAGTGGACCGATTCGGGTCGTAAAACGAGTTGGTCGTGAAAAATTCAATAGAATAATTTCCCGTAAGGGTCAAACCGCAACCGCTAAGGTCTAGTTCGAAAGCGTCGAAACCACCAGCGTTCAATTGGGCGGGACCAAGGTCGGCTTCTGCTCTACTCGTTAGGTTTGCTTCATTTAACTTCAAGGTTTGCCACACCTCGCCGTCGATGGTTTCATTACCAAAACAACTTAGGTCATTGATGGGCTGACCGTTGGGGTCGATGATTCGAAAAATCAGATGTTCGGCGTAACCGATGTTACCCGTGCTTGGATTGATTTCGCTGTAAGAACGGGTCGTTTTGGGAATACTAAAGCCAAAATAGACCTTTTCACAAGTATTCTGAATATTGAAAAATAACTTAGAGTTGGAGTCTTTCCAACCAAATAAACCGTAATCTCCACCTGCACTTCCCGTATTTCCAGCACCTATAAATAGTGCTGCTTCGTCGGAAGTGGAGGGCGCAATGGAAGAAATTCCTTCGGCCAGTAAAGTATTTTGCCTTCCAAGTAACAATGCCAAAAGGCAAAGATAGACAGTGAAAAACTGGACAACAGTTCTATATTTTGTAGTGTTCTTAGTGTTCATAATTGAATTGTCTTTGCTCAGTACGCAATGCCGTACTATCGTTCGTTTTTGGTGTATATGTAAGTAAACTGTAT
>JBCCQK010000106.1:0-18644 GCA_039024375.1 Bacteroidota bacterium | reverse complement strand
TTGAGACAATGAAAATGATTTTTTGAATGAAAGTAGTGATTTCCTACTAGAAGAAATGAATTGAAAAATAGCTTGTAGGCTTTTTCAAAAAGCTAGCAATGTTGGCACTTTTAGATTTTAGATTTTAAATTTTAGATTTTGACTTTTTTCCAAATACCTTTTTTGTCAAAAAAATAAAATTTTACAAAAAATATTTTTTCCTATCGAATATTTTCCCTTATTTTGAACATCTTAAAGATAATCTGCAAAAGCGACCCTACAAAGCCACTTTATACCGACAAGTCAAATCAAGCGACGAACCTCTTTAGTTTCTACAAAAAATAATCAACTACTATATCCGCCCATTGTCAAATGTGTGCAATCTGATAAAACGAAAAACATTAATTCAATTTTTTTTACTGTTTTAATGAAACTACCAAATCGTGTCTGATTGATTTTTATTCCTTAGTGATTTTTTACTTAGCAATAGAACATCGGTCAGACACTCTTTTTTTATCGGGTTCTTGCCCTTTTGTAAAGTTGAACAATAGTTATCAAATCATAAAATTATTTTAAATGAACCTAAATTTAAAAGCGAAAGCTGAAAATACGTACGATGCCATTGTGGTGGGGTCGGGTATTAGTGGAGGTTGGGCAGCTAAAGAGTTGACCGAGAAAGGGCTGAAAACGTTGGTTTTGGAACGCGGAAGAAATGTGGAACACATCAAGGACTATCCCACGATGCACATGAATCCTTGGGATTTTCCGCACGGTGACCAAGTGCCCCCAGAAGAAGCGAAGCACTATGAAAAGCAGATGCGAACGGGTTATACCATTCGAGAGTCCACGAAGCACTGGTGGGTAAAAGATACGGAACACCCTTACGGTGAAACCAAGCGGTTTGATTGGATTAGGGGATACCACTTGGGCGGTCGGTCCTTGCTGTGGGGACGTCAAAGTTACCGATTGAGTGATATGGACTTTGAAGCGAATGAAAAAGAGGGGGTCGCCGTCGATTGGCCGATACGTTACAAAGATATGGCGCCTTGGTACGATTACGTAGAAGAATGGGCGGGAATTAGTGGTCAAAAAGAAGGCTTAGCACAATTGCCCGACGGTAAATTTTTGCCTCCCATGGAATTAAATTGTGTGGAAAAGCACGTTCGCGAACGAGTAGCGGAAAAGTTCAATGACCGCATTTTGACCATCGGTAGAACGGCCCACTTGACTGTTCCTCACAAAGGGAGAGGAAAATGTCAGTTCCGTAATTTATGTATGCGTGGTTGTCCTTACGGTGGCTACTTTAGTAGTAACGCTTCGACGTTGCCCGCCGCGCAAGCCACGGGAAACTTGACCATCCGGCCGTTTTCTGTTGTGAACGAAATCATCTACGATAAAGATACTAAAAAAGCGACGGGCGTCAGAATTAAAGACAGTCAAACAAAAGAGACGCTGGAGTTCTCCGCAAAAATCATCTTTTTGAACGCTTCTTGTATTCCGACAACGCAGATTCTGATGCAGTCGGCCAACGATGTTTGGGAAGGGGGCTTAGGAAGTTCTAGCGGGGAATTGGGACATAATATCATGGACCACCACTTTCGATTGGGTGCTTCTGGCCGCTACGATGGATTTAGCGACCGCTATTACAAAGGTAGAAGAGCCAACGGCATTTATATTCCTCGGTTCAGAAATTTACCCGGTCAAGCTAGCACCAAGCAAAAATTCTTACGAGGCTACGGTTACCAAGGGGGCGCAAGTCGGACCAATTGGACTCGATTCGTGAAAGAAATGACGGTCGGTAAACCTATTAAAGAATTGGTGCAAGAACCAGGCCCGTGGAGAATGGGAATGACCGCTTTTGGAGAGTGTTTGCCTTACCACGAAAATAAGATGACGCTCAACCGAGACGTATTAGACGTAGATGGTCAGCCAACCATTACTTTTGATGCCGAGTGGAAGGAAAATGAGTATTTAATGCGGGAAGACATGATGACTTCGGCGGCGGAAATTTTGGAAGCGGCAGGCTTCAAAGATGTCAATACGTACAACGCCATGAGCTACCCCGGTTTGGGCATTCACGAAATGGGAACGGCCAGAATGGGACGAGACCCCAAAACGTCCGTCTTGAACAAGTGGAACCAAGTATGGGATGCTCAGAACGTATTTGTGACGGACGGCGCAGCTATGACTTCGGCGGGTTGTCAGAATCCTTCGTTGACGTACATGGCGTTGACGGCGAGAGCAGCAAATCACGCTGTGGAAGAATTGAATAAGCGTAATATTTAAAAAAGAAGTCAGACTTAAGACCGATGAATCTGTCAGAAGTCAGATTAAAACGTTGACAGACAGATAGTTAATAAAAAGATGCGAAAAATCTTCGCTCAGTTTATTTCGGTCTTAGTGATGAAATATTAATAAAGCGCACAAATTAACGAAGTTATTTTTTCTTTAGCAAGGCAAAAAACGTAGGCGATGCAGGGCATCGACGAGGCTTTTTAACGCAGCTAAAGGATGAAAATGCGCAGCATTTGAACCGCAAAGCGGATGGGATGCCAACAAAGTAAAATTGTGTGTATTATTATTCTTTCATCACTTAAAACTTTTTGACTAAAAAATATAAATAATGAAAAGAAGAACGGCTTTAAAAAACTCAGCTTACTTGCTGGGAGGCGTTTTATCGGCTTCGACCATCGCCGCTATCTTTGAAAGCTGCGGCGCACCCGCCGCTGAAGGAGATGTTTGGACGCCCGAATTTTTGAGTGTGGAGGAGGGAAAGATAGTGACTAAAATAGCGGATATATTGATTCCTTCAACGGATACGCCCGGTGCGGTAGAGGCGGGTGTTCCCCAATACGTGGACCGAGTGGCGGCTACTTTATTGGGTGACGAGGAGAAAAAATTTGTCAAAGAAGGCTTCAAAGCATTTATGGCAGCGGCAAAAGAAGCGACGGGTAAATCTTTCTTGGATGCCTCCGCTGAAGAGCAACTCGCCTTTTTGCAAGCGCAAGAAAAAGCCTTTGTAGAAGGTAACGAACCTTCTCTATTCGGCCAGATGAAGCAGACCATTTATCAAGGCTTCTTTACATCCGAAGAGGGGGCTACGCAAGTATTGATGTACGAACCTGTTCCGGGTAATTACGATGGATGTATTCCGTTTTCGGAAGTGAACGGGACTTGGGCGACTTAGATGACTGGAGTTGTTTGCAGGGTTACTAAATTACTAGTGGTTCAAGTCCTAAGTAATTGATAGTTTAATCGAGTGTATTTTTTCGCTAGGCAAGGCATTTTTATTGAGAATAGCCTTCGCTCTTTAAGAGAAAAATAACGCAGCATAGCGGAAAAAGACGCCGATTTAATCTGTCAAGAATTTAGGTCTTAAACCACTAGAATCATCTGTGTAGATAATTAAGATTGTTTAATGGTTGTATTGTTAAATGGCTATATTGTTGTAAGTGCAGAATGTCATGGTAACAATATAGCCATACGGCAATTTAACAATCGAACTAGTTTCGTTTAGTGATACCCTATTCTACGTGAACCTAAAGTTTTCCATAAGAATTACATTTTAAAAATAATTCAACAATGAAACGAAGAACTGTTATTAAAAACCTTGCGGTCGGTGCGGGGGCTATGTCTTTAGCGAACCAGAGCTGTGCCGCTTCCACAAACAACGAAGCCATCGAAGAAGTAAGTCTAAAAGGCAACATCAAACACTCCGTTTGCCGTTGGTGCTACAACGGAGTTCCCTTAGAAGAATTGATTGACGCCTCGAAAGATATGGGCATCCAATCCATTGAAATAACGAAGCCCGCCGAATGGGAATTAATTGTCAAAGCGGGCTTGACGGTGAGCATGGGAACCGCTGATTTTATCAGCTTGACCGATGGGATGAACAATCCCAAAAATCATGAGAAGGTTAAGGAACCGTATTTCCGATTGATTGAAAAAGCGGCGGATATGGGGATTAAGAATCTTATTTGCTTTTCGGGTAATCGAAATGGATTAGATGACGAAGTGGGACTGGAAAACTGTGCCGTAGGTCTAGACCCCATTGTTAAACACGCCGAAAAGCACGGTGTATTGATTTCGATGGAATTGTTGAACAGCAAGGTTAACCACAAGGACTACCAATGTGATACAACGCCTTGGGGGGCTAAATTGGTGGATAAAATTGGGTCGTCGAACTTCAAATTGTTGTACGATATTTACCACATGCAAATCATGGAAGGCGATGTGATTGCGACCATCAAAAAGTACCAAGATTACATTTCTCATTATCACACGGGTGGCGTGCCGGGGCGAAATGAAATTGACGAAACGCAGGAGTTGTACTATCCCGCTATTATCAAAGCCATCGTTGATACGGGCTACAAGGAATTTTTAGGACAAGAATTTATTCCAACTTGGGATGATAAAATGGCGGCTTTGAAGCACGGGGTGATGACTTGTGATGTCTAGCGTTTGACTGCCCACTACTCAATTTTTTACCACAAAGTGATAGCGTTCATGGAGTACACAAAGTGTTCTTTCAAGCGCAGCTTTGACTTAGGACTCTATAGGCTTTAGAACTTAGGGCATATAACTTTTTGTCTGCGTCCCTTTTCGGGTAAAATATAGGTGAAAGACGCTTCGAAGGCGCCACGGGCATTGGAAACAGCCGTTAATTGCGAAGTATTGATGTCGTAACTTAATCCCAACGTCCAAGTTTTCATTTCCAACATCGACGTAATGGTAAACGCTTCTATCGAGTAGTTAGCGTTTACTCGGTCGGTGAGGTGTAGCCAACCGCCAATTCTGAGGGCTAAGTCGTTAATGTCGCCTGACGTGTAGCGAAAGTTGGTACCTACATTGAAATCTACGGAAGGTCCCTGTACGAAAAGTGCCGTTGCGGGGAGTAAACTTAAATTCTTGTTGATGCTCACTTCACCACCCAAATGAGCCACGTATCGCCGCATCAACGGGTCGTTGCCGTTGGCTAGAACGGAAATATTAGGCTGATTCAAATGATAAATGGCGCCACCGGCATAGAAGGAGTAGGCTTCTCCCAGTACATACCATAACATCCCCGCACTAAAATCGGGATAGACTTTTCCCGATTGACGCTCTATTTCCCCCGACGCCGCATCAAAGTTCACCACATCATTCAAGCCGTCGTATTGCTGAGAAAACCACAAATCACTCCAATCAATGGAATGTTGGCCTACACCCGTCTGTGCCCCCGCCACTAAGTAAAAATCTCTTTTTCGATTCCCACCCAAATATTTCATAAAGGCTACGTTGAGTTGACCCTTCACTTGCTGCAAGCGGGAGGTACCTCCTTGGTCGTGCAGGCCACCAAATCCCATCGATAAATAGTCGTTTTTGCCAACGTTCATTCGGTAATCCCAGTGCGCTGCCACTGTTCGAAAAGGTACATCGTTGAGGACGGAAGACCACTGGTCTCGGTAGTTGGCGATGAACCTCATTCGACCGTCATAGACGACGTTCAGCGCTGGATTTAGTTGGTCAGGAGCAGCATAGAATTGGGCAAAACGAGGGTCTTGGGCGTACAAATCTGACATCGTGCTCCCTAAGAAGAGCAGCCCTAGTATTATTTTTTGTACGTACGATTGACGGGTCATTTTGAAAGATTAATGCTATGATTGAGTTAGTACTAACGGCGTTGCTCGTCTGGAGACGAGCGGATATACATTTCAAGTCTGGAGACTTGAAATATCGGATTTTATTTCGTCATCCCTTATTTTCTTTTATTTCTTCATGTTAGTCAAAATAAAAATGGTAAAGTAGTCAATGCTACCGCTCGAAATTGTCAATACTACTGCTCGAAAAAACTTTGTGGACTGTATGGACTTTATGGTAAAAAATAGTGCTAATTAGTGACAAAAATCACAAATTAAAACAGCGTCTTTCAGCGCCGAAAACTAAGTACGTGAAAGACTTCGATGTTGGAAGATTGTATCTTCCAACCAATATTTTTCAAGTCTCAACTTGTATAGGTTCAGCCAACCATCGATTGATAACTAAAATATCACCGCAAAAGCGTCGTATTCCCCTTTAACGTTTCCCTCGAACCATTGGGATAGACAACATTCAACAGCCACGGATAAACGCCCGTATTCAATGATTTTCCTCTAAAAGTTCCATCCCAACCGCTAAACTCATCGTTGATAGTTAGATTACGACTTTCGAAGACCGTCGTTCCCCATCGGTCAAATATAATAAAAGATTCGATTTTAATGCCTTCTTTTCCGTGGATGATTAAGCGGTCGTTAGTACCATCACCATTTGGGGTAAAACCCGAAGGAATACTTATTTTTCTAGAATTAGTCACGAGTATCGTCAACTGGTCAGCGGCTTCGCAGCCATTTTCGTCCACGGCGTAAATTTCGTAGGTCGTTTCTGCGGGTGGATGCACCATTATCTCACTACAAAGCCTATCTCTACAATCGAACGTACTATCAATAGTTGCCGACCAACTGTATTGGATGTTTCCATTATGATGACTAAAAAGGGCGGACAACTCGGTAGAATCACCAAATTCTATAATATTTTCTTCGGCTGTAATGTCCACTTGAAAAGGGGGAGGTGATTGTAAGGTAATTGAAGGACTTTGCCACACACAGTTATTACCATCTTTTACATATACTCGATAATTGCCCTCGGATAGTCCAACTATTTTTTGAATACCATCAAAATTAACTCCGTCTCGACTAAACGTGTAAGGGGGAAGACCACCGCTTGGATGGATGGAAATTTGACCGTCCGAACTCTCGGCACACGAAATAGCTTGTAACTCCAAGTTACCATCTATAGCTGTATTCGGTTGGCCAATTTGGGTCTCGATAACAGTACTGCAATCTTTGCGGTCAGTTACTAGAACTTCGTATTTGCCCGCTAATAAGTTTTGGGCGGTAGCCGTTGTTTGTTGGTCTTCGTCGTTCCATTGATAGGAATACGGGCCTTGACCGCCCAATACGCTGACGGTCGCTTGACCTCCTTTTGTCCCGTAGCAGATAGCGTCCTTTTTGTCAACGGCTAGTTCAATCTGCGGAGTAGCGGGTAGTTCGATGGTTTGTGGTAAAGTGATACAACCGTTGGCATCGACCATGCTGAGTACGTGTCGCCCCGACGCCACGTTTTGGTAGGGATTGGACGACCCTTTGGTGTTGTCCCAATTATAATTATACGGTTTAACGCCGCCCGAAACGAAGGCTTCGAGGGTACCCGTTGCTTCGCCGTTGCAATTGGGGGCCTTTACAGCGATACTATCAATAGATAATTTTTGGGGTGCCTCTATTGCTAAAGTTTCCACCAATTGGCAGTTACTTCCATCGGTAATGGTAACGGAGTAACTCCCCGCTGCTAGATTCCGATTTTCCTGTGATGTAGCACCGTTGTCCCATTGATAAGCGTAATCCCCATCTCCCCCCGTAACTTCGATTAAAGCAACACCATCTGACCGATTCGAACACGTAGCGGGCGTAATTTGGTGGGTACTAGCGAGAGGTTGAGGAGCGGAAATCGTTACTTGTTCGCTAACTGTACAGCCTTTATCATCCGTTACTTCCACTTTGTAAGAACCTGCCGCTAAATTCGTAGCTACGGAAGTGGTCTGTTCCGACTCGTCATTCCATTGAAACGCATAAGGCGCTCTGCCGCCCATCACCGAGACGGTAGCACTGGCATTATTGGCATCGGCGCAAGTGGGCCAACGAGTGGTAACGGATAGGGCCATGGCACTTACGTTCGGGACATTGATAGAAGTGGTTTTAGTGCAGCCTTTACTGTCAGTAACGGTCAACGTGTAGTCTTCGGCGGCTAGGTTCAAAGCTAATTTGCTGCGTTGGCCATTGCTCCATTCGTAGTCGTATGGACCAATACCGCCAACGGTGTTCACTTCAATGGAAGCATCCGATTTATCGACGCAAGAAAGTGAATCTAAGGTGAAATTAATAGTTAAATCGTCGGGTTGAGTGACGGTTACGGTGCGAATTGCTTCACAACCTTTTGCGTCGGTCACCGTCACGATGTAGTCGCCAATGGGTAAGTCTAGTATAGAATTACTAGTTTGATTGTCGCCCCAATCGTAAGCGTACGGTGGGGTTCCTTCGGTGACCTTGACGGTAGCCCCGCCGTCCACTAAATCAAAACAGGAGACTGAGTTTTGCGAAGCAACTGCTTGTAATTGAGTGGGTTCAGTTATTTTAAAAGTGTCCACTATCTCACAGTTATTTCCATCTCTGAGCCGTACCCAATATTTTCCACTAGGTAAATCCTCGACTTCGAAAGTCGTCGCTGTGGAATGAGACCATTCCATTATTTCGTAGTTGCCGACACCGCCCGATGGAATAGCTTCGGTGGTTCCATTAGTGTCGCCAAAGCAATCTAAATGCTTTTGTTTGAAATCAATTCGAAGGCTATCGGGTTCGGTTACAGTGAAGGTTAAAGTATCTCCACACATTCCACCCACATCTTGTACCAAAACGGTGTAGTCCCCTGCCGCTAAATTACTAAAACGATTGGTTGTACCCGTTAGTCCGTCGTTTAGCGTGTAGGAATAGGGGGTATTGCCTCCCGTAGCCCGAATGACCACCGACGCATCTCGACTACCGACGCAGCTAGTGGTTAGTTGGTGGGTACCCAACTCGGCGGCAACGTCGCAGAATAGGTAGCGAACCGCTCGACTTCTAAACTTGGTTTCACAGTTAAAATTGTCAAAAATTGCTCGAACGTAAATGTTAAAAGTTGTTCCATTGGTCAAGTCTTCAAACACGTGGAAATAGTCTCCATTGGCGGGTAGCCAATCGGTGCTGTTTAGGCTCACCTCGTAACCACTAGCACCAGTAACCGCTTCCCAATTGACTAGTAATTCTCCGTTGGGCAAACTGTAATCACTGATTTCTAAAGGGCCATCACTTGATAAAACAGTGACTACTAGTGTGTCAAAAACTTGACAGCCTTCGAAATTTTTTTCTAAAATATATAAACCCGATTTGCTGGGTTGACCCATAGCGTCGTAACAATCTGAACAAGATAAATTGTCGTTAGGTGACCAAGAAAAAGTACCTCCTTCGGGCGATAAAAAGGTCATTGACCAGTTTCTCAATGCGTTGATGTCTGTTGCGGCGGCACCCGCATCGTCCGATAATTTCAATTTCCAAACCCCGTTAATATCCGTTCCTGCCAATTTGGAAAAGGGTTCTTCGGGTAAATAGTTGCCCGTGAATGGGGCTTCGATGGGTTCGGTAATTGAAGTGGCAGCGTCCATGGTAAAACAGGTGGATAGATAGCCATCATTGCGCCCGCCGTTTTCGGAAGAAAGATTTAGGACGACACCGTTGGGCGAAATGAGCGAAATAGATAAATCGGAATTGTACTCCGAAGTCAAATCTAAACAAACGGACACTAAGTTAGCTCCATCCGTTTCGACTTCTTTGGCGGGTACGTTAGACACTTGTAGCACCGCTTCGTAGGCATTATTCGGTGGATGCGTGGAGTTGGAAAAGGTATAATCGGGGAAGGCTTCGAAAGTCTTGACGCCAATGGCGGCGGGGGCAACAAATGATTCAAAATTAAGTATTTCGCCCTCACAAATCGTCACTTCTCTTTGGCGCAATAAGCCTTCTTCGCAATTGAGGCAGTCGGGATGATTATTGGGGAGTACGGTTATCTGAATCGCCGTGTCTTGCCGACAACCATAATTATCCGTCGCTTCGAAAACATAATTTGTCGTTCCTGCTTTGGTAGGGCGTGCAATGACCACTTCTGGGGAATAGCTAACAATGTCGGGATTGTTTTGCCATTGAAAATCAATGATTTGTGGTTCGAACATCTCTACTTCTGGATATAAGTCTGGATTAATGTCAATGCTCCAAGAAAAAATCCAACCGTTGTCCTGTTCCCATAAATCCGTCACTGTAATGGTCCAATCTCCGTTTAACGGACAACCCAATAGGGCTTCTAAGTCTTCGAAAGAGGCGTATTTGCCCGATGGTAATACGTAAGTATCGCTGGAATTTCCCGAATTATCCGCTTCCGAAAATTCGGTAATTGTCCCTTTGTTGGAAGTGGGCGACCAGCAGTAATTTCCACCGATACCCGACTTGGGATTGATGCCGTCATTATCCACAGGAATACCCAAATAGACTTCTTTGTTAATGATTTGTTGACTTTGTAACAGTACGGTTTTACCACTTGGGCAGGTAATGCTAATCTCCATATCGTGTAGCCACGAATGTTCCATATTCACACAAATCGCCTCCAAATCGTTAATGTTGGTGAGGGTTTGCCCTGCTCTAAAATCGGTAAATCGAATACTGGTCTCGTAGGAAGCACCGTTTCCGTCGGGTAGTGCTAAAGAATCGGAGCGAAAACCGTCGAACAAAAAAGAACCCTCTTGGGTCAATACTTCGACGGTTGAATTAGAGGTGTCGCTTTTTGTTCCTCCACTCAGTTGAATCGAATCACCGATACAAGCGATGGTCGGTAAATCGCCGATTTGAAAAGTGGGTTTCGCAGCTACTCGGACTCTTTGAAACGCAAAATTGCTGTTCGTACAGCCAAAAGCATCCGTAATTGTTAAGGTTACTCGATAGCCACCGGGCCTATCGTACACGTGGCTAACCGAGGGACCAACGGCAAAGTTCCCATCGCCGAAGTCCCATTCAAACGTACTAGTTCGGTCGCTTTGGTCGTACAAGAACCCGTTTTGAGGATAAACGCCTTGCCCTTCGAAGAAGACTCGTTCGCCTTCGCAGATGTCCACCCAGCCTCGAGCGTCGGGTTGTGGGGCGGGGCGAATATCAGTTAGCTGAGCTTGAACCAATTGGCAAGCAGGCACACAATCAATATTGGCTTCCCAACCGCTGGCATTGCTCCCACTTTTACTATTGAAGGTAACCGTTAAACAGCCACTAGAGTTAGCGGCCGTTGCTTGAACGATAAAGGGAATGCCATTAAAAAAAGAAGAAGCACACAGAAGGCTATCGGCACTAGTGCCCGTTCCGTCGTAAAAGCAGAGTCGGTCACCATCCGCTAAATTAAATTGGTTAAAGGTCAGCCGAACATGCGTTCCCATTTGCGGGTTTTTGCATATCGTGGTTTGAAAGTTTTCGTTACTACCATAATTCCCTTGACTACCTCCACTGTCGGTGAAGAAGCCACCGCAGTCATTGACCAAAAATAGACGTTCGTCCATTTGGTATTCCTGCCCGAAGGCAGTACTTCTGCAGAGCATCAAGATAAAAATAATAGTTCTTACCATTTAGATAGAAGGACTGAATTAAAGAAGGATGTAAGAATTAAAGGTCTTTATATTATTGACTTTCAATGACTTAGGTAACCGTAAATTAACATTAAATTAATTAAGAGATATAGTTCGACAAATTTTAAAATCGGTGATACAGTCGGGAAGGGGGAAATTTAATCTTTAAAGGGAATAAACAATAGCGGTTGCTTTTACCTATAACAACGGCTGTCTCGATTCATAATAACAAAAAAAGGGTGAAAAAATACAGGAAAGTGAGAGATAGTAGTTTTTTTAGTAAAGGTCATAGTAGTATAATTTGTTGTGTTGTAAGGATTAGTATGCTGTTCAAATGTAAGAAATCCTCTGTTCCTAAAAATCAATTACCTTTCCAATTTTTATAAACTGGCAGACAAAGGGTGTTAAAACTTACCAACGGCTGACAGAATGGGCAAAAATTGAAAGGAAAACGTAGTTTTTTTTTAGTTTTAGGCAAATCAATTTAAAAGCATAATATGTACTTACGCTTCTGGATTTTTATCCCTTTTTTGCTACTCACCTCTACACTTTTTGGACAGCCTACGAACGATGATTGTCAAAATGCGATTCCGCTCCGTGCAGTGAACGGCGGCTGCTTTTTCAATGCTACTTTGTTACAGGCAACTACCTCATTACCCGCCGCTAATTGCAACAGTGCACTGGTCCAAGATATTTGGTTCTCTTTCGTGGCGGATTCGACTTTCCACACGGTTTCCGTCAGCCCGTCGGCAGGAATGGATGCTGTTTTGGAAATCCGAAAAGGGGCGAATTGTGAGGGGCAATTTATTGCTTGCATTGACGAAGGTGGAGGAAACGGAGCGGTAGAAAATTTGAGCCTCGATAGTCTCGAAGTGGGAGCAACCTATTTGATTCGAGTTTATGACTTTACGGGAGTGGGTAACCCGCCTTCGACTTGGAATTTGGACATTTGCGTATCAGGTTTTGCGCCGACCGAACCGCCAACGATAACTTTGATTGCCCCCAAAGGAGGACAGATATTTGAAGCGGGTAGTGTGTTGGCAATAGAGGCAGCGGTTGAAGGGGTTATTTCAGGAAAAGAATTGGAATTTTCGCAGGACGGAGGCCAAAATTGGGAAGTTATTTGGCAATCGTTGAGTCCTAATCCTCAATTTCGTTACGATTGGGTGGCGCCGTCCATTAGTTCGGATAATTGTCTGATTCGAGCGACGGTATTTCAAAATGGAGAAGCCTTCGAAGCGCAAAATGACTCAACCTTTTCCATTTCCACTAATGAAACGCCACTGTTCGCCTTATCCAAGACCGTTTCCCATTTATACTGGCCTTTTTACAATTCCGATTTGGTACTAGATGGCCCGTTGCATGTGCCGAGCACTTGGCAAAATCAGGAGGAAGGCGTATTGATTACGAAAGATGATGTGGTAAACACTTGGTTCTTTTTTAACGACCATTATTGGCAAAGTAGTGGTCGATGGCATCATTCGGGCCATAACTGCTTTGCGCAGGATTGGAATTTTATCAATGGTGGTAACTCAGACTGTCAAATGCACTTTTTTTCGCCGATGGCGGGTAAGATTTTATTCCAAAAAAATAGTTGTTTGAATTCTAATTGCAATAATCCCACTTGCACGAGCGGTTGTGGCAACTATTTTGTAGTACAATCCACCGAAGACCCCACTTTTGCTTATCGAGCTTGTCATTTTTCGGAATTGAATACGGAGTACGTCGTGGGAGATGAAATCAATGCGGGAGATTGGATGGCGCTGGTCGGCAACGAAGGAAGTTCCACTGCGGCGCACGTGCATTTTGTTTTGTATAAGAATTTGGCGGAACAAGATATTGAGCGATTGGCTAGTGGAAATACTTTAGCGTCGAATCGAGACCGCAGCATTGACCCCGCTAATCTAAGCGATTTATGCTTTGATAAAGCGGCCAATTTTCGTTTCGACGTGCCGCTTAATCGAACGGTTACCAACATTTCAACGGTAGCTTACCAACCCGTTCACAAATTAACGGTTTTTCCTAATCCGAGCGATGGACAGTTTAATTTTCGATTGAATGCCGATGCTCAGCAGTTTATGCGCTTACAAGTTTTTGACGTAATGGGAAGATTGGTAAAAGACGAAAGACGAGAACGGTATAAAGCAGGTGAAACAGTCCACCTAAATATTGGAGAAGCAACGGGTAGCATGTACTTACTACGGGTTCGATTTGACCAAGAGGTGGTTATGGAAAAAATATTGATACGAAAATAATAGACTGCTATGACTACATGGCCGTAAAAAGGTATAATAGACAAAGGCCAAGCAATCGGAGGACGTTTTTTTGCATTTCGGTCATAATGTAGAACTGGATTTTGACCTTTTGCTTATCTCTAAATTAATAAACAACAAAGTTGATGCCAATGAGGATAAATTATTATTATTTGGTAACTACTTAGCACTTTTCTACCATAAAGTCCATACAGCTCATAGAGTTCATAAAGTTTTTTTCGAGCGGTAGTATTGACTATTTTATACTGTTTTGGCGTTTTCAATATAGGGTGGTAAGTAGTTACATTATTTGTTAAAATTATTATTGTAAGTAATTGGATACGTTTTATTTGATACCTAGCTACATTGTCTCGGCGATTCTTACGGACATTGCGGCGGAAAAAGTAGAGAGTATCTTGCGGCTAATAAAGAAATTCGACGTAAACAGCCGCATAGTTAGTAAACTCCATTGAGCGAAATATTCGGTTCGATTCCGATAGTCAACATCCAAACTAATAACGAGTAACAAATAACTACCTATTCTCTCACCAATATCCGCGGCCGAATCTTCAATACCCGCTGCGATGCAATCCAAACACTTCCAATTGTAATCGCCATAATTAGAGGGATGACTAACAGCGTTTTGTTCCAATCAAAAATATAGGGAAACTTGGACAGTCCAACGTTGCTCGTCAAGATATCCATAGCGGCGGGAATAATTTGTAAGGAAATGGGGACACCAATCAAAATAGCCAATAGCGCAATAAGCACTGATTTTATCATTAAGGCTAGCTGCAATTGTCTCGGAGTGAGTCCCACCGCCTTAAAAATACCCAAATTTTTCTGATTTTCCCGAATACTTAAAACGGTATCATTAAAAATAGTGACGAATAAGACGCCCAGAAATAAAACTGCAACCAAAGAAAAGACACTTTTGATACCCGCAATAATGTCCTTCAATTGCGTCTGCGATTCTGATGACACTCTAACTTGGTAAGTGCTGCCGTAGGTGGACAAAATATCGTCTCGAAACGCTTCCGTATTTTCGCCTTCGTAGAGCAGGACGTTGTAGTTCGGCAATTCGGAAAGCGGGTTGAGTTCTCGGATTCCCTCTAACCTGATTTTGAACCCTTCACTCAAGTTGCTTAGTTGTTGAAAAACGCCAACGATGGTAAACGGTACTAACTGTCCTTCCATAAAAATTTCCAGTGTGTCACCAATCCCTTTATTGAGTTCTTTGCTGCTGTTGATGCCAATAGAAATTTCGGTCTCAAAAACGGGATGGCGACCCTCCAAATTGACCAAATCCAATTTTTCTAGTTCGTCGTCGTAAACAAATCCAATGAACGTTTTGGGCGCCCTTCCCGAACGAGCGGGTAAGTTCGCAAAATAGTTGCCCGTTTTGACCACATGGCGCACACGGTCGTCGTCTTCCAAATCCTCTTTAAATAAGTCTGCTTCTCCATTTTGGATGGGTGCCGCTCGAATAAAAACGTCCGTATTGGTGTAGCCCCAAGCGGGCTTGTTATCGTCCAAATTTAAAATTGAATTGTCCACATTGGTGTACAATACTTGCACAAAAACGACAAATAGCAAACTAATAAAGGTCAAAAACGCTCGCTTCTTATTGGACATCAAAAAACGCAGCCCTAGAAAAACGGACAAAATCGACCGTGGTCCCAAGGTAAATAAACTGAAATTGGACCCCGCAAAGGAACGCTGCGGTGGCCCTCCAAAGCGGATAGCCGTAACGGGTAAAATGTTACTCGCTTGACTAGCCGTTCGGTAAGTAATGCCTAAAACACCGATAAGAAAAGTGATAAAAGTAACGATAGAGGGTAGCCACCACGAGATATTGAAATTGACCGTTCCAATAGCCGAAATTAAATCTTTGAATACCAATTGGGTCATAAAATAACCCGCAGTGAGGCCAATAGGGACAGCAATACAGGTAATCAGCAAAAATTGAAGTAAATAAACCGTTTTTATATTCCGATTGGTAAAGCCTTGTGCCTTCAACATTCCAATCATTTTGTAGTCCGTTTTGATGGCACTGTTGACCACCGACGAGGTAATACTTAGCGTAACGACGATGCCAAAAATGGCGAACACTACGAGCAGGCCACCCATGATTTGGTAAATGATTTGGAATATTTTTTTGAAAAAATCGTACAGCGTAGCCCCGCCTTTGTAGTCATTGGCCTCGTGAAATCTTGCCCATACCTGTTCTGTCACCGCCGCATCGTTCAAACGAATGCCCATGTTGACATTTGATAAGGCTTGAATGGGAAAAAGCATGGACAGACTACCCGGTCCGACCCAAACGGGATTGGGGTCTCCTAAGCCATTAGCGTTTTGTGCGTTGATGGCAATGCCCGAGACCAGAAGCGGGAACAAGCCATTTTGAGTAGGGACTAGTAGGGTATCGCCAACTGCTAGCCCCGTCTTGCTAACCCAACTGTTGGGAATCCAAATTTCGCCCGGTGCGGGGAATTGCTGTTCTTTTCCTTCTAACAAAAATACTTGGTCAATTTCGGTATCGTTGCCTGGAAACTCGGTGAATCGAGCAGTATTGAATAGTTCTTGTCCTTTGAAAATCAGCTTCTTCCGAAGAAATTTAACGACTCTCGGTTGGGTAACTTCGACGACTTCGGGCTGCTGCAAAAACCAATTGGTGATTACTTGGGGGTCGTGTTCGTTCAAGTCGAAGGTCATGACAATGTGGGCGGCGTTCAATCGGGCGTAGAGGTTTTCGAACGGACGGTTCATGCCCAATCCGATGCCGATGAGCGTAGAAAGCATTAGTACCGCTAGTGCGATACAAATAACGACTAGTAATGTTTGGATTTTTCGCCGCTTGATGTTGGCCCAGGTAATTAAGTAAATACTATCCATTAGAAAAATCTAAAATCAAAAATGCAAAATTTACACCTACGTGTCCCGTATGGGAAAAGTCAAAAATGCTAGTAATCGGTAGCTTACATTTTTAATTGGCGCAGTTTAATTTTTAAGTTTCACTTACCAGTCTTTTTCTGCTAGCCACTGTAATAATTGTTCCTCTTTGGTGGCCAAATCCATCGACTTTTCAAACCGTAAATCGTCTTCAATTTGTCCGTCTCGCAAAAAGATAATGCGATTGGCACGGCAGGCGGACTTAATGTCGTGGGTCACCATAACAATGCTTTGTCCCGCTTCGTAGAGTTCACTTAAAATATCTAACACCGCTTTGGAAGAAGAAGAGTTCAGATTACCCGTCGGTTCGTCCGCCATCACAACCCTTGGGTTGTTAATAACTGCACGGGCCATGGAACAACGCTGTTGCTGTCCGCCCGATACTTCGGAAGGTAGTCGGTCAGCGAGTTGTAAGATATCCATCTTCGCCATCAACGATTTCGCCTTGTCCTGTAGTTTTTTTCGGTCGTTTTTGACCAAGTAGGCGGGAATTAAAATATTTTCCAAAAAAGTCAAATTAGGGACTAGGTTGAAGTCTTGAAACACAAAGCCGATGTATTCCCGACGGAGTAGAGTAATCAACTTCTCGTCCATCGAATGAACGGGTTTATCTTCCAGCCATATTTCCCCACTCGTGGCATTTTCTAATCCGCTTATCAAGTAGAGTAGGGTGGACTTACCCGACCCGGAACTGCCCATGATGACGGTAAAGTCACCTTTGTAGAGCGTTAAATCTAGGTCGTTGATGACGGGGACTTCCGTTTTTCCCGTGAAGTAACTCTTTTTTAGACTTTTAGCTTGAATAATTGTTTCGGGCATTTTCTTAACTATGAATGATAAATGATGAACGATGAATGATGGCAATGATTAGGAATCTGGCTCTATAGGATAATTTTGTTGCTCGGTATTTCAAATACTTGTAAATTCGTTGAGTATCAAAATCATTTATCACTCATCATTCATCATTCATCATTCATTTATAATATATGAATACTACAACTTTGTGGTAAAAAAATTACTCTATAGCTACTCTACTTTCACAGGATAGCCCTTCTTGGAATCTAAAACCCACGCCGTACCATAAACGTCTTCGTAGGTTATTTTTAAACCGACATGATACTTGTAAAATTCCTCTTGAAAACGTTTTTTCTGATACTCATCGTCGAATGAGAAATCAAAGTAGGTCCTTTTTTCATTGGGCGAAAGTAGCATGTTTGGATAAATAGGGCTATTGATGAAGCCTACAGAATCAAAAAATGGAGATTGCTGATGGACAAATTGAGCTAATTGACCGCTATTGTTGAAAGTTACTGTGTCCTTGGTTTGTACATTTACCCCCAAAAGTTCCACCTCTTTGATGAAGGCGGGACCAACCCCTTTGTTTTCTAGCACACATTTATACGCATTTCCTACATTATTGTACCAATCGGCCAAATAGGGTAAAACGGTGGCGCTTTGCTGAACGCGCATTCGTTCACTCTCCGCCTTTGCTAGATAGGATTGATAGAGTACGGCAACCATAGATAGTAAACTAATGAAAACGGCGGCTATGCCCATAATCCTATTGGTATTTTGCTTTGAATGATTGGTTGTAGGTTCGTCTTGTTTTTCCATTTTTTGAAAGATATTTTACTCCATATCATTTTTGTGTGAAACTATTAAAAAACCCTTAAAGCTACGACTATATCTTTTTAATTGGTTATAAATTGGGTGTAAATCGGTATTTTTTCTTATCGAATTTTATTGATTGATTTCAAAAGTTTTGGATATGTTTGTGCAAGCCTAATTTTGAATTTTGTATTAGTACAGTGTAACAAAAGTTTGTTTAGTTTTTATCACAGGGTCGCTTCGAGCGCCCTCGTGATTTTTCGCTTTAATTTAAAGCTTCGGGGGCGTTTGAAACGCTATTGATACCCCACATCTTTTTTGAGGCAAAAAGGTGCATCGCACCGACAGCATTTGTATCAAAAGTTAGTCAACTTGTACTTACCAAAGGTGCATCGCACCGACCACATTAGGTCTTTCTAGCAAAGGGGGTCGGTGCCATGCACCTCTGTTACTTGGTTTTAGCAACAAATGATACAAAGATTGCCAGTACTACGTACCTTTTTGCTTCCAAATAAACTTATGGGGTATCAATAGCGTTTGAAACGACCCCGAAGCACTAACTCGGAATATCAATAAATTTTTGTTACACT
>JBCCQK010000105.1:0-18819 GCA_039024375.1 Bacteroidota bacterium | reverse complement strand
GTTACTTAGTAACTGGCTAAACAGGCAAAAGATACGGTTCGACAGAAACTGTATAAATTGCCAATAGGTCTATTAAGGCTACTTAATAAAATAAATATCGAACAAAATTAGTCCGCTATATTTTGATTGCCACCTTCGCTTGAATCCGTTGTTCACTCTAGCAACAATCTTCAATTAAATTACTGTGAAAAAACTACTACTGGTGTTTACCAGCTTGCTTTTCGAACACCAGGGATTTTACCTGCCAGTGCCATTTTTCTGAAAGCTACCCGAGAAATGCCGAACATTCTCATGTATCCCTTCGGACGGCCCGTTAACTTACATCGGTTGTGCAACCGAATCTTATTGGAGTTTCTTGGTAATTTGTCCAATTCTTCCCAGTTACCTTCCTCTTTTAGTTGCTTACGCAATTCAGCGTACTTTTCAACCATTCTTTCTCGCTTTCTTTCTCTGGCGATGAGTGATTTCTTTGCCATTGTTATAAAAGTTTACCCCGAAAATAACGGGATTGATAAATTTTATTTTGCGTTTTTGAAAGGCATACCAAATGCCTTCAATAAGGCGTAAGCTTCCTCGTCTGTATTAGCAGACGTTACGAACGTGATGTCCATACCAGAAATTTTGCTAATTTTATCTAGATTGATTTCTGGAAAGATAATTTGTTCGGTGATACCCATGGAGTAGTTACCTCGACCGTCGAAACTCTTATCATTGATACCTCGGAAGTCACGTACTCGGGGTAGGGCAACCGTAATCAAACGGTCTAAGAATTCGTACATTCTATCGTGACGTAGCGTTACCCTTGTGCCAATCGGCATTCCTTCTCTTAACTTAAAGTTGGAAACCGAAATTTTAGCCTTCGTAGAAACTGCCTTTTGCCCCGCAATCATGGTCATTTCGTTAAGCGCACTTTCTACCAGCTTCTTGTCTTGGGTAGCAGCACCAACACCTTGATTTAAACAAATTTTCTGCAATTTAGGTACTTGCATAACCGACTTGTATTGAAATTGCTCTTTAAGCTTTCCAATAATTTCGTCGTTATATTTTTTTCTTAATCTAGGAACGTAGCTCATTATCTAATAATTTCTCCTGATTTCTTTGAAAATCTTACTAATTTACCATCCACAACTTTACGTCCAACTCGTGTAGGTTCGCCCGATTTGGGGTCAACCAACATTAAGTTCGAAACGTGTACCGACGCAGGGACTTTGTTGATACCACCTGGATTATCTTGTGTCGCTTTGGTATGCTTAGTAACAATATTTACTTGGTCAACAATTGCCCGCTGCTTATGTGGGAAAACCTCTAGTACCTCACCTTCGGTCCCTTTGTCCGCACCTGCAATCACCAATACCGTGTCTCCCTTCTTGATATTCAACTTCGGAGACTTTTTTGATTTTGTAATAGCCATCGCTAAATCTTATTTAACCTCAGCAAACTGCGAGGAAGTTATCATTTAAAGTACCTCTGGTGCGAGTGATACGATTCGCATGTAATCTCTATCTCGCAATTCTCGCGCCACGGGGCCGAAGATACGTGTACCTCTAGGCTCATCTGCTGCATTCAACAAAACAACGGCATTGTCGTCGAATCGGATGTACGAACCGTCTTTTCGACGGATTTCTTTCTTTGTTCGTACGATAACTGCCTTGGAAACAGTCCCCTTTTTTAAACCGCCCGGAGAAGCATCCTTGACGGTACAAACAATTTGGTCACCGATAGAAGCATATCTTCTTTTGGAACCACCCAACACACGAATACAAAGTACTTCCTTTGCACCACTATTGTCGGCTACTTTTAATCTTGATTCTTGTTGTATCATTACGCTTTCTTTGCTGTGGCAGTCTAATCTACCTACTAAAAAAAGAAATATTATGCTAGAGGATTGTTCGAATAACAACCCAACAATTACTTAGCTCTCTCTAAGATTTCGACCAATCGCCACTTCTTGCGCTTGCTCATCGGACGAGTTTCCATGATTCTCACGGTATCTCCTTCGTTGCAAGTATTTTCTTCGTCGTGTGCAATGAACTTTTTATTACGCTTCAAAGACTTACCGTAGATTGGGTGCTGAATCTTACGCTCAACGGAAACTGTGATGGATTTTTCCATCTTATTGCTGGTGACAACACCAACTCTTGTTTTTCTTAAATTTCTTTCTTCTGACATAAGAATTATTGTTTGATTGTTGGATTGCTAAATTGGTGTGCTGGTTTTTATAAGCAAGGTATCACACTAGCACTCCATCAATACAATCATTATGCTTTTCTTCTTCTTGCTCGGATTTTTGACCGGCCTGCAACTTGCTCAGGTGTCATTTTTTCAATCTCTCTTCTACGTATTTCCGTCTTTAGACGAGCAATATCTCTGCGGGTCTCTCTCAATTCCAATGGATTATCTAACCCTTTGATGGTGTGGTCAAATTCGAGTCTTTGATAAGCGGCTTCCGTCGCCAACAGTTCGTTCGCTAACCCCTCATCGTCGAACTCTTTTAATTCCAAAAACTTTTTACTTGGCATTTTATCTTAAATTTAAAGGGCGAACAACTTTTGAAACGATGTCTTCCCTACAATTTCTAAATATCAGCTACCCTTTTCAGAGGTAACTATTATTTATCCGACGTAATCGGGTCTAACTGAAAACTTCGTCAAAACGGGTAGCTTTTGAGCAGCTAGACGCAAGGCTTCCTTAGCCACCTCGATTGGTACACCGTCCAATTCAAATAACATCTTGCCGGGTTTGATAGGGCAAACATAGTGGTCTAATCCACCTTTACCTTTACCCATCCGTACTTCTAAAGGCTTAGAAGTAATCGGCTTATCGGGAAATACACGAATCCACACTTTACCTTCTCTCTTCATGTACCTTGTCATCGCAATCCGCGCCGCTTCAATCTGCCGACTTGTTAATCTACCAGATGTTACCGCTTTCAATCCAAAAGAGCCAAACGAAATTTTATTACCTCGGTAGGATAGACCGTTGTAACGACCCTTCATTTGCTTTCTGTACTTCGTCCTTTTCGGTTGTAACATTGCTGAAAAGTTTAGATATTTTGTAATTACTTCTACTCAGATAATGTGCAGAAGTTAATTTTTATGAAAGTGCTTACACCAATTGACGATGAAAAGACACATTTAAGCAGGCAATTTGCGCCTAGAAAGCCCTTTTTTCAAAAGCAGCGCAAAAGTACACCTTTTTTGTTGATTTTCCTAGCGTCTTCCGCCACGATTTCCACCTCTTCTGTCTCTTCCACCACCACGATTTCCACCTCGACTACCACCCGTTTTCTTAGGGGCAGGGGTGCTGAACAAATCACGCTTCTCCATGACCTCTCCTTTGCAAATCCACACCTTGATGCCCAACTTACCGTAAACGGTTAGCGCTTCTACCAAAGCGTAGTCAATATCGGCTCGGAAGGTGTGCAAAGGCGTTCTACCTTCCTTGTATTCCTCGGAACGTGCCATTTCCGCACCGTTCAATCGACCAGAGATTCTAATCTTGATACCCTCTGCCCCAGCTCTGATGGTTGATTGAATGGCCATTTTGATTGCCCGACGATAGTTGATACGAGATTCTACCTGCTTGGCGATAGATTCTCCAACGATGTAGGCATCCAATTCTGGCTTTCTAATCTCGATGATGTTGATTTGAACATCCGTTCCCGTCAACTTTTTGAGCTCTTCTCGCACTCGGTCCACTTCTGAACCTCCTTTCCCGATGATAATACCTGGGCGGGAAGTGTTAATGGTCACGGTAATTCGCTTTAGGGTACGCTCGATAGCAATTCGGCTGATACCACCTTTTTGGACCCGTGCACGAAGGTACTTACGGATTTCTTCATCCTGTACAACCTTGTCACCAAAGTCTTTACCACCGTACCAGTTGGATTCCCAACCTTTGATGTATCCTAAACGATTACCTATTGGATTTGTCTTTTGACCCATAATTATTTGGTGAAATGTAAAATTTGAAATTTTACTAATTACTTAATGCTTGATTTTTATTCCTCTGCCGCTTCTACTCCTTCTTCTTCGTACTCTTCCTCGTATTCATCGTCACCTTCTTCGTTAGGTAGTAGTATCTGATTTTCTACAATCAAAGTGACGTGACAAGAGTGCTTTCGGATTCTGTGCGCTCTACCGTGAGGAGCAGGACGAAATCGCTTCAACTGCGAACCAGCATCGGCAAAAGCTGTTTTGATGATTAGTTCGTAATCATCTGCGTTTTCCACACCACCAGTTTTGTATTCCCAGTTAGCGATGGCAGATAATAACAGCTTTTCTAACCAGATAGCAGATTCCCGCTTGGTGAATCTCAAAGTATTTAAGGCAGTTTCGATGTCTTTACCTCGTATATTGTCCACCACTTGACGCATTTTGCGAACAGACATGGGAACACTTTTTAATTTAGCTACCGCTTCCATTTTAAATGAAATTTATCCGTTTTTTGAGATTGGGTGGTCAAGATTTTGGTTGAGCATTTACGACGCTAGGAAATAAATGATTGACTAAAATTTTGACTCCAAAACACCCAATATCAAAGAACTAATTTATATTGTAATTGGATGAGTTGATTAAAGATTTCTATCTAATCAACCTAACTACCTTTTCTTACCACCGTGCGACCGGAAGTTACGCGTTGGAGAAAATTCTCCTAACTTATGTCCCACCATGTTTTCCGTTACAAAAACTGGGATAAAGGTCTTTCCATTATGGACAGCGATGGTTTCACCAACCATATCGGGAATAATCATAGACGCTCTTGACCAAGTCTTGATAACCGTCTTTCTGTTGGATTCTTTCGCTTTCTCCACTTTTTTTAACAGTTTGTGGAAAACGTAGGGACCTTTTTTTACTGACCTTGCCATTTCTATTATTATTAGAGAAGATTGCTAAATATCCATAAAGGACAACCCGCAGCCTCCGTTATTATCTATTTTTTCTTAGCTTTTCGCTTAGAAATGATTAATCGAGAAGAATGTTTGTTTGGATTACGCGTCTTCTGACCTTTGGCCATGATACCCGTTCTGGAACGTGGGTGACCACCAGAAGCCCTACCTTCACCACCGCCCATTGGGTGGTCAACTGGGTTCATCGCTACACCCCTTACTCTCGGTCTTCGACCAATCCATCTTCTTCTACCCGCCTTGCCAAAGACAGTTAAACCGTGGTCAGGATTAGAAGTGGTTCCAATCGTTGCCTTACAGGTCAACAAAATTCTTCGAACTTCACCAGAAGGTAGCTTTACAGAAGCGTACTTTCCTTCTCTACCCGTCAACGTAGCGTAAGTTCCTGCACTTCTGGCTAAAGCGGCTCCTTTTCCAGGCGTCATTTCAATAGCGTGAATAGAAGCACCTAGTGGAATATCTGCTAAGTACAAAGCGTTACCCGTTACGGGCGTTGCTCCTTTTCCAGACATAATAGAGTCCCCTACTTTCAAACCATTAGGAGCAATGATATACCGCTTTTCGCCATCACTGTACTGCACCAATGCAATGTATGCACTTCTGTTTGGGTCGTATTCGATAGTTTTGACTTCTGCCACTACGCCTTCCTTATTTCGCTTGAAGTCAATAATTCGGTATCTTCGCTTGTGACCACCACCGATGTTTCGAACCGTCATCTTACCCGAGTGGTTACGACCACCCGATTTCTTCAAACCAACCGTCAAACTCTTTTCGGGCTTCGAAGTGGTGATTTCGGAAAAGGTATTCCCTACTCTAAATCTTGTTCCCGGTGATACCGGTTTATACTTTTTTACTGGCATTTTGCTATGAATTTATTATTTTGCCTAGAAACGTTATCAATTACTGATGTTTATTCATCTTTGCTGATAACTATTAGAAATTGTTTTATTGTTGTATGGCTTTATTGTTACTATGCTAGATGAACAATACAACCATATAGCCATAAAGCAATTTTTAAATGTCGCCGTACAAGTCGATTTCTTCACCGAAAGCTAAAGTGATAATTGCTTTCTTATAAGAAGACTTGCGGCCTCTTTGTACACCTCGCTTGGTATTTCTTACTTTTGCTTTAGAAGGCATAATCAAGGTCTTAACATCTTCGACCTGTACATTATACGCCGCTTCGATGGCCTTTTTGATTTCGACCTTATTGGCAGCCTTATCTACCTTAAAAGTATATTTATTGTAATCATCCGTCAAAGCACTAGACTTTTCGGTAATCATTGGCTTGATTAATACTTTCTTTGCCATTTTTATAAAAGTTAGAAGGTTATTCATTAAAGGTTAGACAAATTAAGTCTGCCTTTTCCCTACTCGATAACCAATGAAACGCAATGAAATTTCTAAGACAACGAAGCGACAATTTTTTCGACTGCTCCTTCGGATAGCACTAAAGTGCCCGCATTCATTACTTCGTAGGTATTCAATTCCGCCGCCGCAACAACGCCTGCTTTTTGAACATTTCGACTAGATAGTAAAACGTTATTATCGTAATCACCTAGAACTAATAGAGACTTGCCTTCGATTCCTAAAGAACTTAAGACCTCAACGTACTGCTTTGTCTTAGGTGCTTCGAAAGTGAAATTCTCAACTACTTTTACCTGGCCGTTAGCCAACTTACTCGCAATCGCAGAACGTCGAGCAACTTGCTTTACTTTCTTGTTTAACTTCTGCGTATATTTCCGTGGACGTGGGCCGAATATTCTGCCACCACCTCGCATAACACCACTCTTGACACTACCCGCACGAGCCGTACCCGTTCCTTTTTGTCGCTTAATCTTTTTGGTAGAAGCGGTGATTTCTCCTTTTTCCTTTGCCTTATGTGTACCTTGACGTTGAGCAGCTAAGTATGCCTTCACCGCCAAGTAAACGGCGTGCTCATTTTGCTCGCCAAATACGCTATCGGGCAATTCTACTGACCGTCCCGTGGCATCTCCACTTACATTTAATACTTCCAGTTTCATTTTCTGAAATATTTTATAGGATTAAATGAGTTAATTGTTTTTGAGAATTACTGCTGTCAAACAACAGATTCCCTAACAAATGAACACATTACTTTTCTAAAATTACGTACGACCCTTTATGGCCAGGAATTGCTCCTTTCACCAAAACCAAGTTGTTGTCAGGGAATATCTTAACAATTTCTAGGTTCTTCACTTTGATACGGTCGCCGCCCGTTCTTCCCGCCATTCTCATTCCTTTAAATACTTTCGCAGGATAGGAAGCCGCACCGATAGAACCAGGAGCTCTTTGTCGGTTATGCTGACCGTGCGTTGCGTCATTTACCCCCCGGAAGTTGTATCGCTTAACAACCCCTTGGAAACCCTTACCCTTAGAGGTTCCAATGGCGTTGATGACGTCACCTTCTTCGAACACGTCCGATGCAGTGATAATATCGCCTAATTCTTTATTGATTTCAAAGTCTCTGAACTCAACTACTTTTCTTTTTGGAGCAGTACCTGCTTTGTCAAAGTGGCCTTGCAAAGACTTTGTTGTATTCTTAACTTTCTTCTCGCCGAAACCTAGCTGCAACGAGTCGTAGCCGTCGGTGTCTTCTGTTTTCTTTTGCGTAACAACACAAGGACCCGCTTCAACAATCGTACAAGGAATATTCCGCCCATCTTCGTCAAAGACGCTGGTCATACCGATTTTCTTACCGATGATTCCGTTCACGTTTATTATATTTAGTATCTTGTAGTAGTGATTAGTGACTAGTGACTAGTGACTAGTAATTTGTTGTTACACTTTTTAACTAGCTATGGAAACTCACGACGTCAGCAATCTCTGCCAAAAACCGAACGAACGTTGACTTTTGGTAACAAGATTTGTATTATCAAAATAAAAGTTAGCTCTAAAAAGGAAGGAAAAAGTAAAGGAGAAATGATTGAAATATCCGACAAATCTCGATTTACTGTCCACCGTCACAATTACGTTAACTTAACTTGAATATCAACACCACTCGGTAGTTCCAATTTCGACAGTGCATCGACCGTCTTTTGGGTAGGAGTGTATATTTCTATTAGGCGTTTGTGAGTCCGCATTTGAAACTGCTCCCGAGATTTCTTGTTGACGTGAGGTGAACGCAACACAGTAAAAATCTTTTTGTCGGTTGGCAGCGGAATCGGACCAGTTACAAGTGCTCCACTATTACGAACTGTTTTGACAATTTTTTCGGTTGACTTATCAACTAAATTGTGGTCGTAAGAACGAAGCTTAATTCTAATCTTTTGATTCATAACCTTTTGTTGACAGGATGACAAGATTACAGGATGTTTGTAGGTCAGTTGCCTTAGTTAACATTTAATCCCTTATACCGTCAAACTGTAAAATGATAATTAATATACAGTTGACAGGATTGCAAGATTTTTGTAGGTCATTTACCTCTTTTCTCTTGTTTCGTCAAACTGTGAAATAGTAATTAAACTTATGACTTTTGAATGTAGGGGCTTTCTAATCTTCACAAGTACAGGACTTGCGAACACTAAAAGACCCCATCATTCTACAATATTTTGTGCTGTTTTTAGACCCTTTGGCCTTAGCAGTTATTTTTAATCAAAACACAATGGACTACAAAGAGAGTAAGAGGAGTAAAATCCTGTTAATCCAAAAAATCCCGTAATCTTGTATTTGTTATGCAGTAGTAAGCCCTTTAGCTTTAGCGATTACGTCTTCGGCAATACCTCTCGGTGCCGCTGCGTAGTGAGAGAACTCCATAGAAGAAGATGCTCTACCAGAAGTAATTGTCCGCAGGTGCGTTACGTAGCCAAACATTTCAGATAATGGCACATCCGCTTTGATGATGGTTGCATTATTCTTCATGTCTTGGCCCTTGATTAAACCTCTTCTTCGGTTCAAGTCACCAATCACACCACCCGTATATTCTTCGGGAGAAGTTACTTCTAACTTCATGATAGGTTCTAGCAATTCTGGCTTACAAGATTTGGCAGCAGCTTTAAAACCTTCCTTCGCACACAACTCGAAAGCAATTGGCTTCGAATCCACTGCGTGCATGGAGCCGTCAAATACTCGAACGCGCATCGCATCCATACTGTAACCAGCCAAGATACCGTTGTCCATCATCGAACGGAAACCGTCTTTGATAGGCTTAATGTAGTTCTTATCGATGGAACCCCCAACGATACCCCAATCAAATTCCAACTTCTCTTTACCAGATTTGAACTCATCTGACTCCAAAAATTCTTCCGATGCGGGACCTAATTCGAACTCCATATCAGCAAATAGACCAGAACCACCTGACTGCTTTTTCAAACGCTCTCGGTGAGATACTTGCTTGGTTAATGCTTCTCGGTAGTTTACCTGAGGTTCTCCCTCATTTACTTCTACTTTAAATTCCCGCTTCAATCGGTCAACAATAATCTCTAGGTGCAATTCCCCCATACCACTGATGATGGTTTGATTCGTTTCTTCGTCGAATCTTGCGTGGAAAGTCGGGTCTTCTTCGGTCAATTTGGCCAAAGCCATACCCAGTTTCTCAACGTCTTTTTGCGTCTTAGGCTCAATCGCAATACCGATTACTGGCTCGGGGAAAGTCATACTTTCCAGTACGATTTGGTTATCGACATCACACAAAGTATCTCCCGTTTTGATGTCTTTGAAACCTACTGCCGCCGCAATGTCTCCTGCGCCTACTTTTGCCATCGCCTCTCGGTCGTTGGAGTGCATTTGATAAATCCGTGAAATACGCTCCTTCTTACCAGAACGAGTGTTCATTACGTAAGACCCCGCATCCAAAGTACCAGAGTAAACACGGAAGAAAGCCAAACGACCTACAAAAGGGTCAGTCGCAATTTTGAACGCTAAAGCAGCAAATGGCTCATCATCCGTTGGCTTACGCGTCAACGGCTCGTCGGTCTTAGGGTCTGTCCCTTCAACCGCTTCAATATCTAGTGGAGATGGCATAAATGCACAAACCGCATCTAAAACTGCCTGCACTCCTTTATTTTTGAAAGCTGTTCCACACATCATTGGAATTAAGCTCATGTCAATCACCGCTGCTCTTAGCGCACCTCTGATTTCTTCAGCCGTCAAAGAATCTGGGTCATCGAAGTACTTTTCCATCAACGATTCGTCGTACTCCGCCACTGCCTCTAATAAATATTCTCTTTGCTCCGCCACTGTATCTACCAAGTCGGCAGGAATATCTACCACTTCGTAAGTCATACCTCGGTCCTCTTCGTTCCAAATGATAGCTTGATTAGTAATCAAATCAACCACTCCTTTGAACTCATCTTCCGAACCAATGGGTACCTGTAAAGGGACAGGATTACCACCCAACATCTCCTTTACTTGCTTGACAACTTCGAAGAAATTCGCCCCTTGTCGGTCCATCTTGTTGACGAATCCGATTCTTGGAACGCTATATCTTTCTGCTTGTCTCCAAACTGTCTCAGACTGAGGCTCTACCCCAGAAACCGCACAGAATAAAAAAACCATTCCGTCTAAAACTCTCAAAGAACGCTCTACCTCAACGGTAAAGTCAACGTGCCCCGGAGTATCAATAATATTGATAGGATACTCTTGGTCTTTCCACTTCCAGCTAGTCTTTGTAGCTGCCGAAGTAATGGTAATACCTCTTTCCTGCTCTTGCTCCATCCAGTCCATCGTCGCCGCACCGTCGTGCACCTCACCAATCTTGTGACTAATACCCGTGTAATATAAAATACGTTCAGTAGTAGTGGTTTTACCCGCATCAATGTGCGCCGCAATACCAATATTTCTAGTGAAGGTTAAATCTTTTTTTGCCATATCAATGCCCTAAGTGGTATTAAAATGATTAAGAAATGGGTTTAAATTTGTTGGTGCTGTTCGTTCGTTGAGACTGTCCGAAGGAAATGTGAAATCTACAATTGCAAATCTACAATTTAAAAATGCACTTTAATTTCACTATTCCCCTTATACTTTAAAGTGAGCAAATGCTCGGTTTGATTCTGCCATTTTGTGCGTATCCTCTTTACGCTTCACTGCTGCGCCTTCTCCTTTGCTCGCTGCCATTACTTCGGAAGCTAATTTTTCTGCCATCCCCTTTCCACTACGCTTTCTTGCAAAGTTAATCATCCATTTCATACCAATAGATACCTTTCGGTTAGGACGAATTTCAACGGGAATCTGGAAAGTGGCTCCACCAATTCGCTTACTTCTCACTTCCACCTGTGGCATAATATTATTCAACGCTTTTTTCCAAATAGCGTGCTCATCTCCACCCATTTTCGATTTCACAATATCCATAGCACCATAGAATACAGCAAAGGCGGTACTCTTCTTACCCGACAACATCATATTGTTAACGAACTGCGTTACCAACGTATCGTTGTATCTTGGGTCTGGTGTGATTACTCTTACTTTAGGTTTTCTTTTACGCATTTTCTGCGGAATTTTAGCGGTGAGCGTTAGCTCAGCCTTTATTAAAGAAAAATTAAAATCTGCTTGATGAAGTAGTCTGTTGTCTAGAGTTCTTAAAAACGACTATTTCTTTGGTCGCTTAGCACCATACTTAGAACGACTCTGCGTTCGGTCAGCAACACCCGCTGTATCCAACGCACCACGAACGATTGTGTATCGTACACCCGGCAAATCCTTTACCCGTCCCCCTCTGATTAACACGATAGAGTGTTCTTGCAAGTTGTGGCCTTCACCAGGGATATAGGCAATCACTTCAATACCATTCGTTAATCTTACTTTTGCAACTTTTCTAAGGGCGGAATTAGGCTTCTTCGGAGTGGTCGTATAAACACGAGTACAAACACCGCGTTTCTGTGGGCAGGAATCCAAGGCACGAGATTTGCTAGCTTCAACAATCTTCTTTCTACCTTTACGGACTAATTGGTTGATAGTAGGCATATAATCCTATTGTGTTTTATTAAAAAGAGGTACTCCGCAGAGTACGTATTTTTTTCTTACGTTTTGGCGCTTTTGCGAGACAAAAACACCCACCTTTTTCAAAGCGATTGCAAAGGTACGACTATTTCTTTGTTTTGCAAACCTAATTTTTAAAATAAATCAGAAGTTTTTTTAACGGGAAAGATATGAGAAGCTGAGTAATATAATTGACGCATATCTGTTGGTGAATGAGTGGAAAGACCTATTTATATATGGTACTTTTTTGACCATTTGCTCATCAATAGCTATCCCCAATCAATTTTTTTCCAAAATTATTGGTTATCTTTAATTGAGCAGTTTTGCCACAAACCTTTTTTCTGATTAAATTTGATTAATTACGCACACAAAAACACCATAACATTTTCTCAAATATAATTAAAAAGATGAATCGACTTTTCCCACAAATCGGCAAATTTACGTATTGTATGACGGACAAAATAATTCCTCTTCTAGCGTTAATACTTTTTGTAGGTTGCCAAAGTGCAGGTTCCCAAAAAGCGACCTCAACAACAGAACGCTTACCTATCGACGAAAAGATATTTGTAGAATTGGGCGGAGAAGAGCAATATGTAGAAATCACAGGAGCCTCGCCAGAATTCCCCGTATTACTTTTTTTACATGGTGGCCCGGGTTGGCCCCAAACGCCACACATCCGCTATTTTAATGCGGACTTAGTCAAAGAACTCATCGTTGTTTCTTGGGACCAATCGGGGTGCGGTCAGTCTTATTTGAAGAACCCAAATCCGAAGGAACTCAGCGTAGAAAGTTTGGTTCGCGACGCACACGAACTGACGCAGTATCTCAAAAAAAAAGTTTAATAAAGACAAGATACACCTTTTAGGATTTTCGTACGGCAGTGTCATTGGGTTACAATTGGTTGAACAATATCCAGATGACTATTTCGCCTACATAGGTGTTTCACAGATAATAGATACGCAAAAGAATTGGGACATTTCCATGCAATGGGTCAAAGAACAAGCGGTATCTCGTCAAGATACGGCCGCTTTGAGACAGATAGCACTAATGGAGCAGCGAGACTCTTCTATTTGCAGAACGGAACAAGATTGTTTCATGAGCAAATATCAGTTATTGGTAAAATATGATGGAACGATTTACAAAAAAGAAATAGCCAAAGAAATTGCTAAAGCCGAAGGTTATTATGAAGATTACAAAACGTACGATTGGTTTGAGGCTTATAACTACACTTCTACTCGACTGAAGGGAAAACAATTTGAAACGAACTTATCAAATATCACCTCCTTGAATCTTCCCGTTTATTTTATAGCGGGCCGTCACGATTGGAATTTACCGGGGATTGTTGCGGAAGAATACCTTAAAAGTTTAAAAGCGCCTAAAAAAGCATTTATCTGGTTCGAAAATTCGGGGCACGAACCTCCCGAAGAAGAACCCAAAAAATTCAATCAACAGATTGTTGATATTGTAGGGGAAGCTACCAATTTAAATTAGCCAAATCTACCCTCTACGAGGCACTAGAAAAACGCGGACTGGCTTATTCACCATCAAGAGTTTATCGGCGGCTCCTTCCTCTACTGTTCTATATAACTTCGTTTGGTACTTTTCTCGAAAGGCTTGCTCCGCCAAGATTTGTTGCGTCCTAAATCGCTCTTCCGTAGAAGTTGCTTCTCGAATAACCACGGCTTTTTGATACGCTCTATCTTTAGTGACATTGACCATGGTCGTCACAAAGAAAATCAATCCAACTACTGCTGCCGCCATTGCTAAGATAGAGTAAATAGAAAATGGAGCTCGCTTCGGGCGACTGCTTTTTTGGTCTAATTTACGCTCCAGCTTATTCCACGCTTTGAGCGAAGGGCGTTCGTTCAGTTTATGCTGATTTTTTTTAAAAACAGCCGATAGTTTATCTTGATTATTCATCCTAATGTATTTCAAGCTGATGGTTTTTAATAAGTTATAACCGCTTTTGACGCCCTTCCACTCCAGGATAGGCTTTTTTAATCAAGAGCGCCTGCATCCGCTTTCTGGCTAAAATCAGTTGCGACTTAGAGGTATTGATGCTGATACCCAATACTTCGGCAATTTCTCGGTGTTTCATTCCGTCTAGCACGTACATATTAAAAATCGTACGATAGCCGATAGGTAATTCTTCTAGTAAATCTAAAATATCCTGCGCTGCTAGTTCATCAACAATATTGCCTTTAGGAACTTCCATATGGTAGTCTTCAATTTCGACGGTAATTTTTTGGCGCTTTCGTAAAAACATCAGTGCTTCGTTCACCACAATTCGACGAATCCAGCCTTCGAAACTGCCTTGACCGCTGTATTGGTGGATATTGTCAATGGCTTTGAACAATCCATTGACCAATACGTCCTCCGCATCTTCTCGACTTTTACAATAGCGTTTGCAAACACCGAACATGACGGGAGAAAATCGGTCGTAGAGCGCCTTTTGCGCTGACCGATTTTGGTTTTTACAACCTCGTATGATTTCACTTTCGGTCAATAGATAGTTGTTTTTGACTCAACTTGCCGACAATTGAAGACACTTCAATCGTTTCTCGACCAGTTATGATGCAGTTAAAGAAGCTAAATTTCGAATATCCAAATAAGAAGGTAACGAAACTAATTAACCTATGGGACAGTTGTTGATATAACTAAAGATGCGAGCTTTTTATTTTTTGGTGTACGAAGGTTATCAAAATGAATGATTTTAATGTAGCCATTAAGTATCTTTGCTTTTTTTCAAGAAGAACCTATTTGATAGTTTCACTTTACTTTTACCAATGCCAGCAACAGCCCACGAATTCACTTTAAGCGACCAGTTAAACCCGACTGAACTGGTAGAAAAGTACGGTGCCCCGCTCTACGTATATGATGGCGCCATTATAGAACGACAATTTAATCGTTTGAACAATGCGTTCAAAGTGCCCAAATTGATTTTAAATTATGCGTGCAAAGCTTTGACCAACATCTCGGTCTTGAAATTTTTGCGCCAGTTGGGTGCTGGCCTGGACTGCGTTTCTGTCCAAGAAATTCGCATGGGCCTAAGAGCAGGATTTCAACCTAGCGAAATCATTTATACGCCCAGTGGTGTTTCTTTTACCGAAATCGAAGAAGCCATAGAACTAGGGGTCCGCATTAATGTAGATAACTTACCTTTATTAGAATATATTGGTAAAAAATCGGCGGCCATTCCCGTTTGTATCCGCATCAATCCACACATAAAAGCCGGAGGAAACGATAAAATTTCGGTGGGTTCTGTGAAATCTAAATTTGGTATTTCTTACCAACAAATACCCTACATCAAGGAAATTGTAAAAGCCTACGACATCAAAGTTGAAGGACTGCACATGCACACGGGTTCAGATATTAAAGACGTAGATGTTTTTTTAGAAGGTGCTGAAATACTATTGAACTTGGCCATGGATTTTCCCGATTTGGACTTCATTGACTTGGGGAGCGGTTTTAAAGTAGCCTACAAAGCGGACGATAAAATAACGGACATTGACGAATTGGGTATTAAGCTATCTGAGCGGTTCAATCGCTTTTGCCACGCCTACGGCCGAGACTTAACACTTATCTTTGAACCAGGAAAATTTTTGGTCAGCGAAAGTGGCTATTTTCTAGTACGAGTGAACGTGGTCAAACAGACAACGGCCAAGCTATTCATCGGGGTCGATTCGGGATTAAATCATTTAATTCGACCGATGTTCTACGATTCCCATCACCACATTGTCAACGTAAGTAATCCCGACGGAGCGGAGAAGTTGTACGATGTCGTTGGCTACATTTGCGAGACGGATACTTTCGCCGAAAATCGACTGATTCAAGAAACCAAAGCAGGGGACTTACTCGCTTTTTTTAACGCTGGGGCCTACTGCTTTTCAATGGCGTCTAATTACAATTCTCGCTTTCGTCCTGCTGAGGTATTTCTATACAATGGCGTCGATTATTTAATTCGAAAGCGAGAAACGTTCGAAGATTTAATCGCCAATCAAGTAGAAGTGGATATTGCCATTAATGACGAGCGATTGAAATTGAAGGAATTATTACCATTAGAAAAGAATAGTTAGTTTAGTGACTAGTGATTAGAAACCAGTGATTAGTTAGGTCAACGTCTAATCCAGAGACTAGTAATTAATATTCAAAATTAAAACGGGTAGTTTAGCAGTAACAAATTTGGTCGGTGCGCTGCACCTTATCGAAAGAAAAATAAGTCCCAAGGTGATACAAATGTAGTCGATGCTACGCATCTTGGCATCGAAAAGTCTCATCAGGACGACCACTTTTGTATCAAATAGACTAATCGAGATTCCCAAAGGTGCAGCGCACCGACCATATTATTACCCGTTTATTTTTTGAATGATAATATCTAATTTCCAGTATCTAATCATTAACATAATATTTCAAAACGGCACATATCATTGACTAAAATAGCCATCAAAAAAATAGCGACGCTAACGGGACACAACGCTTCCATTTTTTCGTTAATCCCTTACGAAACGGACGATACTTTTCTTTCGGGGGCAGGAGACGGCTGGATAGTTCGATGGAATTTCAACGACCCCGACATGGGGCAATTAGTAGCCAAAGTAGATACACAAATTTTTTCACTTTGCTATCTATCTGACCAGAACATGGTAGTAGCTGGCAACATGAACGGTGGAGTACATTGGGTTGATGTTGCTAATCCCGAACAAACTAAAAATGTTGCCCATCACCAAAAAGGCGTCTTTGCCATCCAGAGAATTGGTTCCCATGTTTTTACGGCGGGCGGTAGTGGGGTACTTACAAAATGGGCCATCTCTACCCAAAAAACACTAGAAAGTCTTCACCTTAGCAATAAGAGTTTACGCTGTCTGGCCTATTGTTCGGCAAAAAGAGAATTGGCCGTTGGTGCGAGTGACCACTCCATTTACTTGTTAGACGCAGATACACTTTTTATAAAAAAAACAATCGAGCAGGCCCACGAAAATTCCGTTTTTACGCTACGATACAGTCCCAATGGGCGTTACTTGATTAGTGGCGGAAGAGATGCACAGCTAAGAGTTCGAGATTTGGACAAAAACACGAGTGAAATCTCTGCCCAACCGGCCCACTGGTACACCATTAATGATATTGCATTTCATCCCAAAGCACCTATCTTTGCAACCGCCAGTCGAGACAAAACCATTAAAATATGGGATAGTGAAAAGTTTCAATTGTTGAAAGTAATCGAGACCGTACGAGACCAAGGTCATTTGAATTCGGTCAATCGACTATTTTGGTCTTCTTTTAATAACTATCTAGTTAGTTGCAGCGATGACCGGAGCATTATGATTTGGCAAGTACAACCACATTAAATTTCAATTTCACGAAGCCTTCATGATTTTAAGCGATAAAAAAATACTAGCCGCTATTGAAAAAAAGGAGATTGTTATCGAGCCATTCGACCGAACCTGCCTAGGGACAAATTCCTACGATGTTCATTTGGGAAAGCACTTGGCGCGCTACAAAGACCACATTCTTGATGCGCGAAAACATAATGAGATTGAGCATTTTCAAATTCCAGAAACGGGCTTTGTGCTGCATCCTAATACACTATACCTCGGCGTGACGGAAGAATACACAGAAACGCACAACTCCGTTCCTTTTTTGGAAGGCAAATCTTCCGTGGGGCGCTTGGGCATTGATATCCATGCCACTGCGGGTAAGGGCGACGTAGGCTTTTGTAATACTTGGACACTAGAAATTTCTTGTACGCATCCCGTTAGGGTGTATGCGGGGATGCCTATCGGCCAACTCATTTACTTCGTCGTAGAAGGAGACATTGAAAACTACTACAACAAGAAGAAAAACGCAAAATACAATAAGCGCACTATTCGCCCCGTAGAAAGTATGATGTGGAAAAACAAGTTTTAGGGTTTCATTGACGCCACCGCTGCGCCAATAATTCCCGCTTCGTTAAGCATTTCGGCCGTAGCAATAGGCGTTCGAATACTTGCTAGTACGTCGTCAAATTTATCGTATTTCTTACTCGCACCGCCCCCCAGAATAAACAAGTCGGGCGTAAATAGAAACTGTAAGTGTTCTAGGTATTCCTTAAATCTGTTGGCCCAATCGCTGTACTTCAATCCATCTCTTTTTCTTGCGGAGTTAGAAGCGTAACGCTCTGCAACTTCTTTATGACCTTTAAGGTAAACGTGGCCGAATTCGGTATTCGGCAATAATTGACCATCCAAGAAGATAGCGGACCCTAAGCCCGTTCCGATAGTTATTAGAATAACGGTTCCCTCTACTCCTTTTCCGACTCCAAACTTTACTTCCGCTACTCCTGCAACGTCGGCATCATTTAATACGGACACCTCACACCCCGTGGCATCGGAGAATAGTTGCGCCGCATTGGTTCCTATCCAGTCGTCGTGGATGTTGGAAGCCGAATAAGCAACCCCTTTTTTCATAACAGCGGGAAAGCCACAACCGATGGGCCCTTTGTAATTAAAATGCTCAACGACTTTTTTGAAAGTCTGGGTAACGTTTTTGGGATTAGCAGGTCGTGGAGTTTCCAATCGAAACCTTTCTGTGATAAGTTCTCCTTTTCCAACGTCCACTAGAGCTCCTTTAATTCCTGAACCACCAATGTCAATTCCCAAAACAGAATCTTGCGCCATAAAAATTATATATCTTCAAAAACAATTTAAAATAAAAAGAGTATTGCAAAAATAGGAAAAAGGAAGAAATAGGTGCTCAATAGCAGCAAAAAATAGCTTGCTGTTTTTTTAATCTTCCAGATGCCCCTCAAAAACGTTTATTCGCTACTCAGCCTGAGCAAAAAAGAAAGAAAAAGTATCTACACACAAAAAATTGCAATCTTATTGCACCTTATTATATTTTACTATATTTGCCAAGCAAAAATAAATCTGGATTTAAAAACTACGATTACTAGTTTTAATATTCTTTCGCTTTATGGCGAAAATTTAAAAAACATATGTTATTTT
>JBCCQK010000104.1:0-18836 GCA_039024375.1 Bacteroidota bacterium | reverse complement strand
TTCTCGCAAATCCAGTATCTGCAATTACGGCAAGTATCTGTACGGGGACTAGTTATGATTTTAATGGGACTATCTTAACTACAGCAGGTAGCTATACCGATACGTTGGTAGCAGCTAATGGCTGTGATAGTATCATTAACTTAACCTTAAATATTGGTTCCTTAATCCGAGATACCTTAGAAGTATCAATTTGTGAAGGCACAACCTATAATTTCGGGGGGACGCCTTTATCCGTGGCGGGTACTTACGCTGATACCCTTACGACGGCCAACTGTGATAGCATCTCTACGGTTAATTTGAGTTTTCTTAGTAATTCGGTATCCGCAATTACGGCAAGTATTTGTACGGGAACGAGCTATAATTTTAATGGGACTATCTTAACTACAGCAGGTAGCTATGCTGATACGTTGGTAGCCGCTAACGGCTGTGATAGTATTGTCAATCTGACCTTAAATATAGATTCCTTAATTCGAGATACGCTAGAAGTATCTATCTGCGAAGGCACAACCTATGATTTTGGTGGTAGGGTTTTATCCCTAGCAGGAACTTATTCCGACACCCTTACAACGGCGAATTGTGATAGCATCTCCACGATTAATTTGAGTCTTCTCGCAAATCCAGTATCTGCAATTACGGCAAGTATCTGTACGGGGACTAGTTATGATTTTAATGGGACTATCCTAACTACAGGAGGAATATATGCCGATACATTAATGGCAGCTAATGGCTGTGATAGTATCATTACTTTAAATTTAATGGTTACTCCCTTACCTAATTTAGAAATTACCAATTCAACCCAGCAACTTTGTTTGAATCAGTCTCTCGATTTAAGTACCATCATTAGTAATACAGATGGAACGATTACCTATCATGGGGCTTTAGTAGATGCAGAAAATGGGACTCTCGAAATTTCGAGTAATGTGACTGGACAAGGTACAACAACTTATTATATTCGAGCTACATCTATATTAGACTCGTCATGCTATGTAGTTGAACCAATATTTGTTACTGACGAAAATTGTCGCTACGATTTAGCACTTAATAAAACCTTAGCCAGCGGCCAATTATCAGGGGTAAGAGTTGGAGATACAATTTATTATTCTATCAATGTATTCAATGAAGGAGATTACGATGCTTACGATATTGATGTAGTAGATTACGTACCACAAGGTCTGACCTTTACTAACACTCTAGGTTGGAATATCATTGATGAAAATACCGTGACCCGAAGAATTTCATTCTTAGCAGCAGGAGCGAGTGATAGTTTAAGAATTGGTTTTTCAGTAGATGATGGATTTGATAATACTCGGATAATCAATTTTGCCGAACTTACGGGAGCCACTAATTCGGATGGAAGTCCATTTTTAGATGAGGATTCTATTTTTGACAATTTGCCAGATGAAATTAGTACACCTGACGATAATCCAAATAATGAAGATGACGATAGTTTTGAGATAATTGAGGTTGGATTATTTGATTTGGCCTTAACTAAGCGTTTGGCGCAAAGCCAGGCAGCAACTGTTGAAATAGGAGAAGATATTAATTATGAAATTTGTGTGATTAACCAAGGAAATATTACTGGATATAATATAATAGTAGCAGACCATATTCCAAATGGTTTAGTGTTAAGTACACAAGATAATAATAATTGGACGACTATTTCTAATGACCTAGTTACTAAAACTATTCCGGGGCCAATCAATCCTGGAGAACAAGCTTGCGTTCAAATTGTACTGACTTTAAATAGTGGTGACAGAGGAGCTAACTTTAGAAATATTGCAGAAATTGCTGGTAATCAAGACGAACAAGGTAATAATATTAAGGATGAAGATTCCACCCCTGACTTCATAGAAGAAAATGAAGAGAGTGAAGAAGATGATTTTGGTTCAGCAATTGTTACACTACCTTCTTGTCCAGTTGTAGCGATTGAACCTTCAGTAGCTAATATTTGTCAAGGTACTTCTATTCAATTACGGTCTGACGTAGGGGATGCAAATAGTACTTACACTTGGACACCAACTTTTGCGTTAGATAATCCGTTTATTGCCGACCCCGTAGCAAATCCATTAGTATCAACCACCTACATTGTTAAAGTAGAAAATGGATTAATCGGTTGTGCAGACTACGATACGGTGCGTGTAAATGTATTTGATGTACCCAACCCTAGGTTTCAAGCCACTAGTGTTTGTCAAGGCGAACCAACCATCTTTACAGACCAATCGGCTACTTATACCACTATGACAGGTTGGTTCTGGGATTTTGGCGATGGAATCGGCACTTCTACCCAGCAAAATCCTAACTATGTCTATCCAAGCCCAGGACGTTATCAAGTTAAATTAATTACGGAATCAACCAATGGTTGTCAAGATTCCATTATCCAACAAGTAATTGTATATCCTAATCCACAAGCTAGTGCTTCAATTAAAGGAGATACCATTTGTATTGGAGCTTGCGCTGAATTGAAAGCCCAAGGTGGGACGACCTTCCAATGGACGCCAAGTGCTACCTTAAATCATGATACTTGCTTTAACCCCGTTGCTTGCCCGACAGAAACGACTACCTATACGGTAACAGTAACCAATGACTTTGGTTGTGCCACAACGGATGAGGTTACCCTCACAGTTATTCCTGGACCAACAATTGATGTTACAATGACCAATGTAACAGAATGTGGTAAAAATGATGGAAAGATTACCATTGATGCAATCGGACTAGGTAGTAATTATGAATACAGTATAGATGGAGGTTTAACATTTTACCCTTCTAATATTTTTAACGACCTACCTGCTAGCTCTTATTTAGTAGTTGTTCGTGGAGGAGGATGTCTAGTACCATACGCAGGAAATCCTGTAATTATTGGAGAAGGGCTAGCTCCTATGATTACAAGTATTCCTGTTATTCATCCAGACTGTAATGCAGATAATGGAGTGATAACGATAAATGCAAGTGGCACAGATTTACGGTACAGTATCAATGGAGGCATTAATTTTTATGCAAATAATGAATTTACTGATTTGGCAGGAGGAACTTATTACATTGCTGTTTCAGCCAATGGAGGTAATTGCATCACTTATTATCCACCTGTTACCTTAGTTCAGCCTACTAGTCCAAGCATCATTGATGTTCGCTTTACTCATCCAACAAACTGTGGCAAAAGAGATGGTAGTATCACCATTATTGCGGATGGAGTAGGGGGCTTAGAATATGGACTCGATGATGGTACGATGACAATTTGGCAATCTAGCAGCAACTTTATTAATGTTCCTGCTGGAACTTATACTATTTATGTGCGAAATGGTGGGAATACTTGTATAACTCCTTATACACTAAATAATATAGTTTTGGAAGAACTGGCTACCCCAATTTTAACGACCGTAGCCATTACTCAACCTACGGATTGTGGTGGGAATAATGGAAGTATTAATATAGCAGCTACTGCTGGAAGTGCTAATTTGGAATATAGCATCGATGGAGGTATCAATTGGGAAAATAGTGGTTTATTTGAAAACCTACCACCAAATACTTATAATGTCTTTATTAGAAATAAAGGAGGTACCTGTGTAGTTGCTTCTTCTAATAATCCAATTAGAATTGACGAGCCAATAATTCCTCAAATTACGGAAGTTGTAACCAGTAATCCCGATGATTGTGGGATAAATAATGGACGAATTGAAATTACAGCCGAAGGAGAAAGTAGTAACCTAATTTATAGTATTGACGCAGGTGTAACGTGGCAAGAAAGTAGTATTTTTAGCGACCTATCGGGAGGGATTTATAATATAAGGGTAGCGAATGCAGATGAATCTTGTAGTATTAATTATCCAACTATTGAACTCATAGCCCCCCTACCAAGCGTAATTACTAATGTAGCTACTACTACAGGATGTGAGCCAAGTAATCGAACAATCAGTATTACTGCCGCAAGTGAAACATCGCTAGAATATAGCATAGATGGTGGAGCTACCTTTCAATCGAGTAATAATTTTATTAATCTCGATTTTGGAACTTACAATATTTATACAAGAAATGTTCAAAATAACTGTCTGGTAGCATTTGAAAATAATCCTGTTCTAATTGAATCGCCCGCTACTAATAATGGAAGATTTATTGACTACGTACAAGCAGGTGACCCGACTACTTGTGGCGTATCTGATGGTTTTATTGAGGTTAATGCAATAGGAGGAAACTTAACTTATAGTATAGATGGTGGCATAACTTATAGTGCACAAAATACCTTTAATGACTTACCTCCTGGTAAATATTGGGTCTTTGTAAAAGAAGAAGCTACTGGTTGTGAAGAAGATTATTTATTTAATCCAGTTGAGTTAATAGGTGTAGATGCACCTGAAATTAGTGCCGTTACCTCAACCAATCCGAGTGATTGTAAGGCTAATGATGGGACAATTTCTATTGCAGCCAATGGCGATGGTTTTCTACAATATAGTTTGGATGGAACAACTTGGAGCAATGGGAGTACCTTTATTAATCTATTACCGGGCTTGTATAATGCTTGGGTACGCTATGACGATGAATCTTGTCGGGTTCCTTATGCCAATAACCCCATTGTAATTACCGCCCCTACGGCACCGATTATTACGGAATGTTTTGGGACCAATCCAACTGATTGCGGAATAAACGATGGTACTTTATTGGTCATTGCCAAAGGGGGGCAAGGCGACTTGCGCTACAGCATTGATGGTGGAACAACTTGGCAAGCATCCAATTTATTCACCGATTTAGCCGCAGGTATTTACAGTGTAGCAGTAGCCAACGAGGATGAGACTTGTAGAGCAACTCACCCCTTATGCGAACTAGTAGCACCACAACCACCAATCTTAAATGAAGTACTGGCGGTTAATCCGTCTATTTGTGGAGAAGATAATGGTTCTATTACCATCTTAGCGGATGGAAATGGAGCTTTAGAATACAGTATTGACGGGGGTAATACTTGGAATGGCAATAGTTTCTTCGGAAACTTAGCCGCAGGAAATTATGATATAGCTGTTAGAAATGCAACGGATAATTGTGTCGTGGAAAGTGGCATCACTACTTTGGAGGCACCAGCAGCACCAACCGTAGTAGTAGGTATGGAAAATGAATCTACTTGTACAGGAAATTCTTTACCCGTAAGCATTACCATTAGCGAAAATATCGCACAGTATACCATCTTGGGAGTTGGTGGGTACTTAAACGTCAAGGTAGCAGGTGCAACCTTAAGCTTTGATGCCTTCTTGAACGGTGTGGTGAATAACTACATTGTAACTTTAGAAAATGCAGATGGTTGTTCCGTAACCGAAGAGTTTGCTATCTTCCAAGCAGCAAACCCAGAAGCGGATTTTATTGTGCATAATCCAACATGTGCAGCAACTGATGTAGCGGTTGAGTTTACAGGAACAGCAAGCCCAGGAGCAACCTTAACTTGGGACTTGGCAGGCGCAACTCTTATTTCTTCAAGTGCAGCAACGTCAACGGCACCAGCGGGAGCTACTTTAATGGTTCAATGGCCAACTCCTGGTGGTAAGAAGATTAGCTTAGCTATCAACGATGGCGGCTGTGAAGATAGAAAAGTACAAAGTATTAATGTAAATAAGTTACCATTCGCAGATGCGGGTCCAGATGTGACGATTTGTGATGGCGAATGCGTACAGTTAAATGGTTTAGGAAATGGGGCACAATATCAATGGTCACCAGCTATTGGGCTAAGTGCAACCGATATTCCAAACCCAATGGCTTGTCCACCATCTACCACTACTTACCAGTTGTTAGTAATGGGTTCTGATGGCTGTATGGTCATTGATGAAGTGACAGTAACGGTAGCAGGCGAATTGACGGTAATGGCTGGCCCCGACCAATCAATCTGTGCGGGAGAAAGTATTCAGCTAGAAGCGACTGGTGGCGTAAGTTATGTATGGACACCAAGTACTGGCTTGAGTAATCCAAATATCGCCAATCCAATAGCCAAACCACAGACGGTTACCACTTACACCGTAGAAGTAACTAATGCATCAGGTTGTATAGGAACCGATGAAGTAGTGGTATCGGTTACGGATGCACCAATAGTCGAAGCAGGAGATAATCAAATGATTTGTATGGGAGAAAATACCATGCTTTCGGCTACTGGTGGAGTTAGGTACGAATGGAATCCAGCAACTGGTTTAAGTGCTACGAATATACCAAATCCAATTGCTACTCCAACCACTACTACCACTTATATAGTGGTGGGCACAGATGCAAACGGTTGTTCAGCAACGGATGAAGTAACGATTATTGTAGGAGGGAATGCACAGGCAAATGCTGGAGCAAATGTGAACATTTGTGTAGGTGCAAGTACCCAATTAAATGCGAGTGGTGGCGTAACTTATAATTGGCATCCAACAGTTGGTTTAGACAATCCTAATGTTGCAAATCCAACGGCGAGTCCAAATACTACCACCACTTATACCGTAACTGTAACGAATCAAGACGGTTGCGTTAGTACCGACCAAGTAACGGTAAGTGTTAATGGATTAATAACGGCAAATGCAGGCCCTGACCAGACAGTTTGTAGAGGTTCAACGGTATTCTTAAATGCAACGGGTGGCTCAAATTATATTTGGAGTCCTACAACTGGCTTGAGTAATCCAACTGTGGCGAATCCAACCGCAACGGTGAATCAGACCACCACTTATACCGTAACTGTAACGAATCAAGATGGTTGCGTTAGTACCGACCAAGTAACAATTTTTGTAAATGATAATATTAGTGTAGGTATTAGTCCAAACACTATCATTTGTGACGGACAACCTGTCGCTCTATCGGCAACGGGCGGGATAACTTACAGCTGGAGTCCCACTGTAGGTTTAAGCAATCCCAATATTGCCAATCCGATTGCGAATCCAGCACAAACGACGACTTATTGTGTGACGACTACCAATGCCCAAGGCTGTTTAGGAACAGCTTGCACAACAATTACGGTGAAGGATGGTCCAACGGTGGTAGGCTGCCCAGATAGATATATTTGTGACGGAGGAAGCGTAAGATTGGTTGTGAACGGTGGCGTAAGTTGGGTATGGAGTCCAGCAACTGGTTTGGATAATCCAAATTCTCCAGCACCGAATGCTTCTCCTAGTGTAACGACAACTTATACCGTAACTGGAACGGATGCCTTTGGTTGTTCTTCTAGCGACGTAGTAGTGGTGTTTGTAAATGAGGGTGCAGGCATTGATGCTGGTCCAGACCAAACAAGTTGTGCAGGTGGCACGGTTCAATTAGCAGCATCTGGTGGCGTGACCTATGATTGGAGCCCAACATTTGGCTTAAGTAATCCAAATATTGCGAATCCAACCCTAGTACCAATTGCCACGACAACTTATACCGTCGCTTCTACAACTGCCGAGGGTTGTATCGCAACTGACCAAGTAACGGTCTTTGTCAGCAATCCAGCAACGGTTGACGCAGGATTAGACAAAACCATCTGTTCTGGTGAAAGTGTCCAACTAAATGGTACGGGTGGCACAAATTATAGTTGGCGTCCGACAACAGGTTTGAGCAATCCTAATATAGCCAACCCTATTGCCACACCTACCTCGACTACGGTTTACACAGTAACTACGTACAACAGTAACGGATGTAGTAGTTCGGATAATGTAGTCATTGGTGTGAATGAGGGCATAGTCGTTACCAAGAATATTGTTAATCCGGGCTGTTGTAATAATGATGGTAGTATTATTTTGGGGACGAGTGGCATTAATGGCCATTTAAGTTATAATTGGTCACCGAATGTTTCTTCTTCCCATTTTGCTACCAATTTACCAGCAGGAAATTATAAAATAACCATTTCAGATGTGCGTGGTTGTCAAACGCTAATCAATATTAACCTAATACAAACCTGCAATTCTTGTACGCCAATTGCAGAAGAAAGTACGGTTTGTGTTGCCGAGGGAGCAACTACGGGAGAAATATGTTTGCCTGTACCCTTAGAGGACATTCATAATTACCAAATCTCGGCGAATGGTCAGATTATTCAACCCAATCATGGTTGTGCCTTCCAAAATCTAACCGCTTACTCTTATGCTTTACTATCGGGCAAAGGCAGTAGTGGCCCGTACAAAATTGATGGTTGGCAAGTCAATGGATTAACTTATACAGGAATGGTGAACAATATCACAGAGTTGACCACTTGGATGAACTTAATGGATACATCTGGTAATTGGGCATTAAACGCCAATGCATTAAATGTAGTCGGTGGACACCCAGCAACTACTTATGGCAATTTAAAAATTATCCACCAAACAACATGGGTAGAAACAGTGCTAAATCCAAATACAACAGGAATTCCTAAAAGTACTTTAGTCGAAGTGCCTATGGGAAATATAGACAATATTAGGATTACCATTCGAGACTTGCTTACTTGCTGTGAAGAAACGGTTTTGTTAAAACGCTGTGCTGGTAATACGAATAGTTTAAAAGCTGCAAAATTAAACTTTAGTGCTTATCCCCAACAAAGTAGAGTAGTCCTAGAATGGGCCACCAAAACAGGATATCAGAATGATTATTTCATGCTAGAAAAATCTACTGATGGTACTAATTTTGAAGCCCTCCACAGAATAGAGAATAAAGATTTTAGCAACGAAGCGGCAATCTATTCCGATATAGATACAAGTCCTAGTAGAGGCTTAAATTACTACCGCATCAAGCAAGTTTACCTCAATGGTGCTTTTGATTATACAACCGTGAAAAAAGTAGCTTTTCACATTGATTTGAAGACAATCCATATGTACCCTAATCCCGCAACGGATTTCTTAAATATTAATTTAGGGAAAGTTGAAGGCAAGCAGGTAACTGTCCGTATTATGAATAATTATGGGCAGATTGTTAAATCTTTAGAGTTGGACGAGGTGAAAACCCCTATCGTCCAATTACCTATAAATGATATCGTTAATGGCTTATATCAAGTATTGATTAAAATAAATGGGAGGCGAATCACAAGTCGAAAATTAATTGTCAATCGAATGTATTAACCGGCATTAGTGAGCGGTAGGGAAATAGCAAGGGAAAAAATTAGCACGGTAGTTTCTAAGTAAAAGTAAAACGATAAAATTTTCTTTGGCTCTTATAAAGAATTAGGTGGACAAATATATTTCCTCTTTTTCCCTCAAATCTGGGCCAAGAATTGTTTTAAAAAGGTCTCCCAACAAAGCTTTACCTCTGCGCCGAGTATTGAAGACAAATTCAAAAAATTCTAAATAGATAGGTAATTTTTCTTGACCTATTCCACGGTGAGGTCGCAGCCAAGAGCGTAGTGACACCCACGAATACTACACCTATTTGCGAGAGACGAACCCTAAAGACGTGAATGCCCAAGAGCGAAAAGATGCTGATGCCGTCTTTGATTTACTGTTCTGATTACTCAAAAGAATCAATAACGAAAAGCCAGACAAAAAACTAACCGTTGATAATCGACAACGACTATCAACGATGATGCACCCAACGCTCAAACAAGAGGTAATGGAATTTAGTCGCAAGGAAGGTTATTCTTTAGCGGACTCATGTCAAATGCTTCATCAAGTCTAGTGAATTGACTACCCGTTTGGTTAGAGAATACGGACAGCCTAAAGCTGCCCGAATTCTGGGTAAAGAGCCCCATTAAGGTTCTTTTAATTTCTAATAATTTTAGGTGATAATACATTGTTACGTATGGGTGTGATTCCATCTGTGGTTTGTCGTTTTGTCTAAAAGATAAGAAGTTTCTAAAAGTCAAAAACCACCCCCAGCGTCGGCAATATTTCCCCATTATTAATAGGAATATTGACCAGTCTTCGGGGGGTGAGGATACTGCCCGCCTCGTTGCGGTCAAGTCCAAATACGGGCGGTTCTGGTACGGTTTGTCCAAAAGCGTTTTGTACTTCCAAAAAGACATTGAGGGACACTTGTTTGAAATTCCACTTTTTGTCCAACCGAATGTCGGCTTGATTGAAAGAGGCCAAGTTAACGGTGCCCAAGCGTTCGTAATCGAGTACGAGTGCTGGATAATTGTCGAGGGTACGGGCTTCATCTACGGGGGCAAAAGGCGTTGGGCCAACAAAGCGGTAGCGCAGACTAATTTCCCAGTTTTTTCCAAATTGGTAGCCACCCGTGAAAGTTAGTAAGTGCCGACTGTCCCAAGCGGAGGGACGGAAATTATCATCGAAGCCCGAAAATTCACTTTTGAATAGGGTATAGGCCAAAATACCGTAAAATTGTCCTGTAAATCGCTGTTGTAGTAAAAGCTCTAAGCCGTAGGTGCGCCCTTCGCCTAATGATTCAATGGCTTCATTGCCCAATACTTCAAAGCCTGCGCCCTTGTTGGCGAGGGAAGTACTGTCGATGATGGAAACGGGATAGTCGGAATATTTTTTGTAAAATCCTTCGGCCGAAATGGTCGTACTTTTACGAGGTTTAAATTCAACCCCCGCCACAAAATGGGTACTGCGAATGTAATTCGCATTTTGATTCACAAATCGCCCAGCGTTGTTTTGAAAACCCAGCGTGGTGTAGGTGGGTATTTTGTAATAAACCCCGACCGAACCGTTAAGTCGCCATCTTTTCTCTGGGTCGAGTGCGTAGGAAAGACCGACCCTAGGAGATAAAGTCTCTAATAATTGGTTGTCTTGATTGGTAAAAGTATTGGCGTCCGTGCGGATTCCGAAAGATAAATCGAGTCGATTGTTGAGCAAGGAACGGGAGGCTTGCACAAACGCCCCGTAGCGATAAAAATCGAGGTCGGCATTAAAGCGAATCGCATCAATTTCGTTGATGGTGGCGTTGCGGTAATTGGCCCGTTGGATACTAAAACCGCCCGTTACAATCCAATCACCCAAATAGTAGGTCCAATGGTTGCGCCATTTAATTTCCGATTCTCTGCTATCATTTTGAAACAACACGCCCGTTTCGTTCACATTGTCCTCGAATCTCGTGAACTCATTATTTAAAATATTGGTACTCAAGGTAGAGCGAAAGTTTCCATTGCCCGACCGAAAACGCCTTTTGTAAGAAAGTCCAACCGTAGTTGTCCATTGCCTGATAATGGGAACCTGTTCTTGTGCCGCTTGTTCTTCGGGGTCAAAGTCTTCAATTTCGTTGACCGAAAAATCATCAATCGAGCCAACGCCGATGAAACTGATTTCGTCGTATTCGTTGAATTTATGATTAATCCTGTATTGATAATCCCAATAATCGGGCAGAATAGGTAAGCCAATCAGTTCAAATAATAATTGTAAATAAGACCGACGAGCCGAAATCAAATAGGTGGTACGGGCATTTTCTTCATTGCTGCGAAAAAGCGGGCCTTCGAGGGTCAAAGCGGTCTCCGAGGAACTGATGCGCACATTTCCCTTGAAGTCACGGGCACTTCCATTGCGTTGATTAAATTGCAACACCCCAGATAAGGGGTTGTCGTACCGAGCATTAAAGGAGGAAGTTTGCAAATCCACATCTTCAATGAAGGATACATTAAGTAGGCCTACAGGACCACCGGCGCTACCTTGGGTGGCAAAGTGATTGATATTGGGAATTTCCACCCCATCGAGGTAATACACATTCTCGTTGGGTGCTCCACCACGGATGATTACATCGTTGCGAAAACCGCCGATACTACCCGACACCCCCGGCAGCGACTGCACCACTTTGGCAATATCATTATTACCGCCCGGATACGTTGCAATCTCGACGGCGGATAAGGTTTGGGAGGATATAGGGCTGATAATATCATCCACCGAACTGGCTCTAACGACTACTTCATTGAGCGTGGTGGAGGCTTCGGTAAGTGTAAAATTTACGGAGGGGGTACCCGCCGACCGCACTATTACGTTAAATAGTGTGTTCGATTGATACCCCAAATAACTGGCAGTTACATTATATGCTTTTGGTTCTACCCCCGTTATTTCGTAAAAACCATCAATGTCGGTAACTACTCCTTTTTCAGTGCCGTCAAGTTGTACCGTAGCACCAATAAGAGGCTCGTCCGTTTTGGCGTCTCGCACATAGCCAGATAAAGAACCGAAATTCTGGGCGTTGAGGTTGGGGTAAAAAAGAGACGTAAATACTATCAGGCCACAAGTAACTATGCTTTTTGGAATACCTGCATAGTGGTTAATTTTGAAGGTGTAAATTTTTTCCATTGCTTATTTTTTATAGAATGAATAGGAAAATACGAAAGGAAAGTCGCTAAAATTCCACTCGTTCCAGCAAAAAATCATTTGTCAAGGGGCCGCCGCTGAATAGCTCATTTAATTTAGCGTGAATAATGTAGTAATTGTTATCTGCGATTTTTGTACCAGTACTGGGGAAATTGAAGGAGCTATTGGGAATGAACTCATCCGTAATGGTAGCGGAGGACCAGTCGTTGGAGGAGTTCACTTGGAACACCCGAGATTCCAAATTGTTGCTGCTGCCGTTGGCTACCGCAATTAGTTGGTTGTCGTTATTCAAGATTAATCCATCACCGTCAATCATGGTTCTGTCGATAGTTACCAAATCGACCATTTGCCCATCCAAGGATACTTTATAAAGAAGGCCAGTTTCCGATTGAATGACGAGCAAATACCCATCTGGATGGTACACAATGCCATTTAGACCGAATCCGTCGGCCTGCCAACGTTGGTCTTCTACCAGTACTTCCGCCGAGTTATTCGTGGAATTGACTCGGAAAATGAGTGGGGAGAAACTGTTAGTGACGTAAAGATTACCTTGATTATCCTGCGTAACGTCGTTGGCGAAATTTCCAGCATTGGGGTTTAAGGCCGCCAGATTAACGCTAAGGACTTTCTCCCTAGTTTGCGTATTAAAGCCTAGTACCCGAGCGTAAGTTCCACCAGTTTCTTGACTAGATTTGGCAACAAATCCCGGGTCGGAAGTAGCCACATAAAGGGTGCTGTTGTCATTGCTCAAGTGTAGGCCCACGGCTCCAATTAGTTCATCGTCGGTAATGAATTCGGAGTAATTTCCAGCTAAATCGACCCGCCCAATTTTTCCTAAAAATAAAGAGCCGAGGTAAAACTCATTGGCAGCGAAATTGAAGGCGACCCCTTCTGGGTATAAAGTTTCACTGGTCACAATTATTTCGTCGGGAAATGTAATTGGATTGTCGTCGTCGTCGCACCCCATAAAAGGGAGCGTGGCACAGATGAAGAAAAACAGGTTGAGTCGTTGCATTTGTAGTATTATTTTTAAGTTAATGAATGAGCGTGTAAGAGCGTGTTTAAAAACTTTGTGCTAATTGGAAGATTCCGTAATTATCTACTGAAATCATTATGATTGTTTGATGGCTTGATTGTTTGATGGTCAACGTGACGTGAAAACCATTAACGTACATCCCGATTCTTTATCGGGGTCATCTAAACATCAGACCATTGAGAATTTTCTTTAGGGTGTAATCGTCATTTGATGTAGCATTTTGGGAAAGTAGTGCCGAAGCTACGCTCCTTTTTGGCTCATTTAGCAATTTTTTGCTACAGACGGGGTCAGAGCTACGCTCTTTTCTTGGAAAGAACAAAGGAGCATCGCTCCGAAACCGTCTGTAACAGTACTATTTGTTCTATTTTACCCCCAAGAAGCGTAGCTTCGGCACTAACTTTAGTACATCAAATGGCGGTTATGCCCTTTCTTTAAATTTACAAGTCATTGATTTTAAGACAGTTGAAAATTTAAACACACTCTTTGATGCTAGCCATGCTAAAACTTAAAACGACACGCCGCAGCAAAATGAAGAACATCAGCAGCGGAACCCGTCTCCGTAAAAAAGGGGCCCGAAACGAAGTACGACCCTTCAAAAGAAAAAGACAAATATCGTCCTTGTTGATAGGCAAACTCAAACCTCGGTTGATGACCGATGTAATGCTGGGTAGAGTTTCTGCCAGACCGTTCTAATGCTTTGTTGGGGCCATAAATACCATCGGTCGTGCGGTGTCTCCAGAATACGTCCCAATCAAAAGTGAATTCCAAATCGGGCAGAAGCGGGACGCTCACGAAGGGATGCACATCAATTAAATTGGCGGGACCAATTAGGGCAATCAAACCAAAATAAGCTCCACGTGGATAAAAGGCATTGAAGGTTTGCAAATCGGGATTGTCTCGGTCTCGGTCGCCGCTAATGAGTTCGGTACGCATCCCAATGGTTGGTTCTAATGGTAGATTGGCGTCGCTTACGGTCTCGGCGTGGTCGATAATCCAGCGTATCTCCTGTAGGAAAGGGTAGGCAACATCCACCTTTTCAAAAACATCCAAAAACCGAGTAATCGACTCGTCGTAAGTTGCGTGAATGCGAAATGGCCATTTGTTTTTGGCGAACAGGGTAATGGCGGTGGTCAATTCTTTTTCCATCATCTTAGCGAGCACTGGGCGAGGTTCCAAAAAATTCTCAAAATCAGCGGCCGACCATACGATATTTTCGCCCGCACCGCAGAGGTGATAGCCGTTGGGTTTGAGCATGGCATCATTTTGTCCAATACTTTCTTCGGCGGTCCATTTCTGAAAGTCATCTAGTTCCGTACCTTTTTTGGTAGCAAACAGATAATAGCCAATGCGCAAGTTGAGTTTGCCCTGCTTGGCTAAAGCTTTGGCGACTTCGTAATTGTCGGGATAAAATTGCCCGCCACCACCAGCATCCACCGCACTGGTAACCCCGAGCCGATTGAGGTCACGGATGTAGTGTAGCGTGGAGTTGGCTTGTTGCTCTGGGGAAAGTTTGGGTAATTGTACCAAGGTGCTATACAGTAAAAGCGCACTCGGTTTTGCTACCAAAAAGCCAGTCACCTGTCCTTGTTGGTCCAATTCGATTTCTCCACCGGGGTAATAAGTATCCTTGTCATAACCGAGCAACTCAATTCCTTTTTTGTTGATAAAGCCCAGCGAATACAAATAGAGAATAAAAACGGGTTTATCGGGGACGGCGGCGTTGATTTCCGCCAAAGTGGGAAGTCGTTTTTCTTCAAATTGGTGCTCCGTCCAGCCGCCCACCACGCGTACCCATTCGCCATCGGGCGTCCGTGCGGCTTGCTCTTTGAGCATCTCCATCGCACGTTTGAGGGAAGTGACGCCGTCCCAGCGGAGTTCCATATTGTAATTGAGGCCCGCTCGTACCACGTGGGTGTGGGAATCATTGAGACCCGGAATTACCGTACGCCCCTGCAGGTCGATTACTTTGGTATCGGAACCGCGCAAAGCTAAAATATCCGCATTTTTTCCTACTTGCTGTATTAATCCATCTCTTACTGCCAAGGCTTCTGCAAAGTCATTATCGGCGGTCATAGTCGCCAATTTCCCATTGTGGATAATTAAAGAAGGAGCCACCGATGTTTCTGCGCTAGTGTTGGCATTGTCTGCTGAATTCTTATTGTTATTGCAGCCAAAAAGTAACGTGAAGCTGAACAACCAAAAAGTAAAATATTTCATACGTTCCTTTAATTGGTTAGCGGATACCGATTTTTTAAATGTTCTACCGTACACTTTTACACTTGCTCGGATTGAAGCAAGCGATGATAGGGTATATTCTTTAAAAATATGCCCTATGCTTACTTTGAGCGATGAAAAGGTGAACGCTCCAGAAATATGCCTTATCCGTAGTTGGCAAAAGAAGGATAAGCGGTATTTTTGAGCATACCCATCCATACAAAAAATAGACGGTTGGTGATTTCTTGCAATTGTTGCAACTAAAGGCAGTGTTACAAATGCCCACCGATTTTCTTTGGAAAGCCAACTATTTTAGTGGCAAAAAAGACTTAAAAGTGCACATTTGATACACTGCAATAAATGAATGCGTTTATCGTTTGCTGTATGCTGCGTGCGTAAGTCATTGCTTTACTCACCTTTCCCGCTTCTTTGGGCTTCGCTTGCTTCGGTTCCCGTCATCCACTTGCTCATGGTTTTGATGTAGTCGATACCTAAGCCGTACGCGCCGCCGTATTTTTTGCTAATGCGAACAATGTCGTTGTAGGTTTGGTCACGCGCCCAGTCTCTGTGGATTTCTAGCATATACTGCAACGAAGTGATTGGAATGGCTCCCGCTTGTACCATGCGCTGAATGGACATGTCGTGCGCCTCTTGGCTGATACCGCCCGAAGCATCGGTAATAATATATACCTTATAGCCGTCCTCAATCGCCGAAAGGGTGGGACCTAGCACACATACCTCCGTCCATAAGCCAGCAATAACCAGCATTTTGTTGTTAAGTTGTTCGACTCTTCTGACGACTCGAGTATCTTCCCAAGTATTCATGGTGGTGCGGTCGATGTATTTACTTTCGTCGGGGAAGATGTCCCGGATTTCGGGAAAGACTGGACCACTAAAACTTTTGGCGGCAATGGTAGTTATAATCGTTGGTACATCGTATAATTTAGCGGCTTCGCTGATTAGTCCACAGTTGTTGCGCAATTCTTCGATGGGTTGCGACTCTACTGCAAAAGCCATCTGACTTTGGTGGTCAATCAACAAAAGGGTATGGTTGGTCGGATTCAACATTTGTTTGGCCGCCAAATCTGGGTCGTTATTGGGATTTGGGCGTTGTTGTTTCCATTGCGCATGGGCTGCCAAAACACTAAATACTAATAATAAAGTAAGCAGAACATTTTTCATAATTGGATTGAAATTAAATTGGTGATAAAGATTTTTTTGCGTTTTTGACGTACCTATTTATGGCGTCTCAAGGACACTTTAATACTCATTGTCTATCTGGGACTACCGATGCTTGATTGCTTTGTTTTTGAAAACGCTTTAAAAATTATTAACAAAACTCATTTAGAACAAAAATGTTCTTTTAAAGAACAAAAAAATATAAAATGACCGAAGGAATTGCTCTTGAAAATATTATAAAGTACTGGAATGTTTACCAAAAAGAGGTACAAAATATTGATTTACAGTCATTTGTAAGTTGGCTATTTCAGCAACTACACCCAGAAAAAACAGCAGGAATGTCCTATAAGGAAATCCACGAACGCAATGCTGCTATTGGCTGGCAATTTGGGAGACTGGTCAATTTTGTAGATTTATACGCCAAAGAAGGCTTCCACGATTTGCCCATTCGTAGCTTTGAGGACTACGCTATTTTGTCTGCTATACAAGAGCGTAAAAATCCCTCTAAAATGGAGCTCAAAAACTTACTGGTTAACGAAAAAAGTACTGTTTTTGAGATTTTAAAACGGCTAATCCGAGAAGAACTAATCACCGAACACGTCGATTCCAACGACCGACGCGTACGTCGGGTTAGCATTTCCCCCAAAGGCGATGCTGTCCTACATATTGCCCATCAAAGAACGGGTAAAATAGCCCAATTGATGGTCGGCAATCTCACCAACGAAGAAGCGCAAACTTTTTTACACCTGTTGACAAAATTGGATGGTTTCCACACGCAGCTTTACGATAATGGCCTATACCAAGAAAAGCTGCGAGATTAGACTATCGGTCTACGGTTGACGGTGAACGGTTGACGGTCGGAACAGGGAAACAAACTCCTAACTATCCTCAAAACGATGTGTAGGTTTCCAACCTAAATGCTCCTTGGCCAAGTTTCCCGAGAAGGCTTGATTGGAGAAAGCCAAGGGCTGTGAAAAAATGCCCCAACGGTCATCCAATTCTTCAATAGAAATGGAACGGGTAGGTAAACCCAATTTCTGGCTGATACCAACCGCCATCTGAAAAGTACTTAATAACTCCGTACAAGCAAAATACTTACTGGCAGGGGCAGAATGCTGAATGCCCTTCGCAATCAAGTCCGCCCAATCGTCAATGTGAATAGCCGACCATTTCGTGGTACCATTGCCCACGAAGGCGGCGTAGCCATCCCGTCGGGCGGCGGCTTCGAGTATTTTAGGAATGGCTGCTCCCTCGGCTCCATATACCAACGAACCGTAGAAAATACAGGTACGAATGTTACGAGTCCGCAAATTGAGAAAGTCTTGTTCCAATACAGCGCGCTCTACTAACGTAGGTGGCGGCGCATAAACGGCATCTTGCTCGGCGACAATATTATTTCCTGTGTCACCAAAGACAATGGTTCCGCCCTGCATCGCCAAGACTTTACCGCTCCCCGCCAATGCGTCGGAGACGACTTTGATAAATTGCTGGTTTTTCTTTTGCCAACTGGTCCGAGTGGCAATGGCTCCGTGAAATACGGCATCACAGTGGACCAGTTCCTTTAGGTAGGCTTCATAATTATCTATATCCGCCAAAATTACCCGATAGCCTTTTTCCGTCATCGCCAATTTATCACTTTCTTTTCTAACCAAACCCATCACTTCCTGCCCACTTTCGAGCAGTTTGGCGGCGACTCGGCTTCCCACAAATCCAGTTATTCCAGTAATAAATATTTTCATCCGAACAGTTGTTACTTTTGACCGCTATCAAGTACTACGACAGAATTAATACAATTGCTTTAGACAGGACTCGCCCGCTGCGCAGTCGAGCGGGTTTCAAGATTTACATGATTAAGACTAGGAATTATAAAATCCTGTTCATCCTCAAATCTTGTCAAAAAAAATGTAACGGTAATTTTGTCCGATTACTTAGAAATGTTGAAACAAAAGTAAATGTACTGTCACAATAATGTCTGGATAATTTTGTATTAGTAGGACAATGTTGTGATTTTATTTTTTACGGCTTTACTGTGTACTTTTGGGTTTGATAGGCGGTATTCTCAAAAATACGCCTATCCTCTTTTCGAGTTTGATAGGAGATATTCTTAAAAATCTATTGACACCCCACATCTTTTTAGAGATGAAAAGGTGCATCGCACCGGTAACATTTGTATCGAAAGTTGGTCAAAATGCTTCAAAGGTGCAGCGCACCGACCACATTTGTTAAAAATAAGGTTCAATGCGAACGGTGCG
>JBCCQK010000103.1:0-18904 GCA_039024375.1 Bacteroidota bacterium | reverse complement strand
TCAAAAAATTATTTTCTCTATTTTTCGCCATCTACTGGGCATATTTTTTTTGCTGAGAACACTTCTTTTTAACCAACTATTCGCTAAATTGCTTGTCATCTATAAACAAATTGGCCTCAATGAATTTTTCGAAACGATATACCTTCTTCTTTTTTCTCCTTGGCATTACTGGGTTTGTTACCGCAAATACAACAACCTTACCCGCCACGTTGACCATCGACGGCCACCAATTCCAAACCGAAGGCAAACAAGTCACCCTTCGAATACAAATAAAAAATATTGGCCACGAAGCGGCTCAAAATGTGAGCGTTGAGTTCACCTTACCCATGGGCGTTACGCCAATAGGAACAGACTATGTGACCATTCCGACCATCGCTCCAAATCAAACAAAAACGGCCACTTTTAAATTTGGCAATCCCAACAAGGCCTGTACCGTTCGCTGTTTGGTGACGGAAGGGAATACTAGACGAGAAACAATGGGCAGCTTTAAATTTCAGTTACCTACCAATAGAAGTGCCGCTAATACGGAGTTGATTTGGATGTCGCCCGACCCCGATATGGTTGGCACCAAAATAGTCGCCGACAAAGACGTTTACGACATCAAACTAAAAGCTATTTCTAATAGCAAATTAAAAGCCCAAAACTTCACCGTTTACATCAATAATACTTCCCAAGATGGGTCGAAATTTGAAGAAGGAAGTCTCGTTTCCGCTTCTTCTACTTCCCCAAGAAAACGCCATACTTATTCTGGAAAATTAAAACTACAAAAAGGCGTCAACCGCATTATCGTTGAGGTCAAAAACGAGGACGGAACGACCCAAACCATTCCCATCGAAATCAACTACAACCCTAAGCGGTCGAATTTGCACGTTTTGGCGATTGGTCCAACGCACAAAGACTTACAATTTACGAGCAAAGACGCCAGCGATTTTGCCAATGCCTTTCGCAATCAAGAAGACCGAATCTTCAAGAAAGTCTTTGTGCATACCCTAACGGACGCACAAACGACCAACAAAGCCTCCATTCAGCGAGCCTTATACGATTTGCAAAACAACTACGAAAATGACGTAGAGGAAGCTATTAAGGACAATGATGTGGTGATGGTTTTTATTTCTTCGCACGGTAAAAAATACGGACGAGATTTTAAAATTCTGTCCAGCGCCTACGAGTTTCGCTACCCCCAATTGGAGACCGTGGACTACGAAGCGGACATTCTGCGTATCCTAGACAATATTGATTGCAAAAAAATGGTGTTTATTGATGCCTGTAATAGTGGAGCGGCAAAAGACTGGGGACGAAAGTCCATCACCGACGAAGAAATGTCCAAAGCCCTACACACACTAATTAATGCCAAAGCAGGGTTAAGCACGATTACTTCTTGCCAAAAGAACGAGTTGTCCTACGAACATCAAAGGTGGCAAAACGGCGCCTTTACGGAGGCCATTTTAGCGGCTTTCGCCAATCAACGTTTTGTGCGCAATGGAAAAATTTACGTTCCCGATGCCGATGGTAACCGCATCATCACCTTGGGGGAGTTAAAAAACTACTTAGTTGCCTACGTCCCTCATTTGGTCAAAACCCAAAAACCCGACGCCATCACGAGTCAAAAACCCCACGTAGCGGCCAGTGAATTGGACATGGATATTCCCGTCTATGCCCTCGACAGCTACGTTCACCAAGAATATACCACGACCGAAAGTCAAGTCCCAGCAGGACAACTAGTCAGCAGTAAACAAATTATCAATTACAGCAACCCCACTTACAGCAATCCCCCCGTCAACGCTAACCCTGCCTTTTCCGACCGAGACAATGATGGCATTTCCGATTTAAAAGATAACTGCCCCGACGAAAGCGGTAGCATGGAAAATAATGGTTGTCCCGAAGCAGCCAAGCCAGCCGCTGGTCCCGCCAGTGGAATATTTACGGACGACCGTGACCGATTCACTTACGCTTGGAAACGCATGAAGGATGGTAAAAAATGGATGACGCAAAACTTAAATATCGCTACGGCGGGCGATTCGTGGTTTCACGGACAAAAAGGAAAGAAGGGAAAAAACAAACGTCCCGAATTGGGTCGACTCTACACTTGGGAAGCCGCTAGAAAAGCCTGCCCTAAAGGTTGGCGATTACCCACCAAGGCCGAATTTCAAAATTTAATCAATCACTACGGTGGGGCCAAAGCAGGTTATGAAGCCTTGACGGTCGGTGGTGGCAGTGGATTCGACGCCCAATTTAGCGGCTTGCGCCAATCTAACGGCAATTACTGCTGCATCGGCGACTACGGCAATTATTGGACGAAAGACGGCGAGGTGGCCAGTGGCTACTACTTTGATTTTAATCAATTAAATAGTGAAGTGGAGGTAGAAACGTACGACAAAAATACGGGCTTATCCTGTCGATGTATTGCAGAATGATTCGAGTCACGTCACTCTTTTTTCATAAACCGCTTTTTGTCAATTAAGTAAACTAGTCCAATGGCAATCGTGGGAATCCCAATAACGCCCGCAGTATCCACTCGTCCTTTCATCAAAAAATCAAAAAGGACGCCCGCTACAGCGAACCCTAACCAAAAAAGGGCTACTTTACTCCAGTCAATTACTGTACTTTTCATGCTGATAATTTTAAATTGAGGCTTTTCTGTTTCTGACAAACTATCAATTGTCCTTGTTTGTTCTTTAACTATTATGATACGACTCTTATTTTTATCGTTCGCCTTTTTTTGGCACTTTTCGGCTTTTGGTCAACTACAAGTGCCCAATTCGGCAATCACCTATCAGACATTACACCAACAATTGGTTCGGTTGCCAACCGACCTAAACTTGGCTCAACAAGTGGCGCGTTTCACACTGCGGCAAGATTTTCGCACTACGCTACCCTTAATGGCCAAAGACAAAGCACCCATACCTGCTGCTTACGCCTACAAAGACTTAGCTTTCTTCTGTAAAATTGAAGTGCAATTGGAAAAAGCGGTGAAAATGCCCGTCAAATTCCGGTTGGGTTCGGTTGATTACGTCGATTATTTAGAAGGAAAAAAAGCGAGTTATTAGAGGGACGACTATTAATTTGGACTTTCCCTTAATTTTCTAGGCGGACCTTTGTAATTTTGGAATTTACGTTTGTACGGGCAACTTGAACACTACTTTTTGGGTAAAAAGCCTAGCATACTTTCAAACTAACAGATAATGAAAAATAAAATAGACCTACGCTTCGGCATCATCTCCATCTTTGTTTTGTTAGCCGCTTTGAGCCGACTCTTACCGCATCCACCTAATTTTACGCCCATCGGCGGCATGGCACTTTTCGGTGCTGCTTATTTCGCCAAGCGACACTTAGCGGTTATCATTCCTTTATTAGCCCTTTGGATTAGTGACTTAATTTTGAACAATGTAGTTTATGCGGCTTATTTCGAAGGCTTTTCTTGGATAGGCGTTCCCGTGGTTTACTTGAGCATCATCGTTATCGCTTTAATGGGAACGAAAGTGCTACAACAAATAAAAGTATCAAATTTGTTAGTTGCCAGCTTATTGGCTTCTACGCTTTTCTTTTTGATTACCAACTTAGGAAGTTGGTGGGTCAATCCTGCCTACACCAAAGATTTTGTCGGTGTCATGACGGCTTATACGGCAGGTATTCCTTTCTTTCTGAATACGTTGGCGGGTGATTTATTTTTTACGGCGGCTTTATTTGGTGGGTACGAATTGGTGAAGATGCGGTTTCCTGCTATGGCTTAGTCAGTAATTTTTCCATAACAGTCCAACCCAAAAGCGGTAGTTCTTATCAGCAAGAACTACCGCTTTTTAGTTGGACTATCGTCACCACGCACTACTTTCCAACGTAAGAAATCCGATAAATCACATCCGCAAAATCATCGGACACTAACACCGAACCATCTGGCATCGGCTCCAAATCTACGGGGCGCCCCCAAGATTCACCATCTTCCAACCAACCACTAGCGAATACTTCTTTTGTCGGATTCGGCTGACTCACATCCACCATCGACAACTGATATCCAATGGGTTCGCTTCGATTCCAAGAACCGTGTTCGGCTATAATAGCTTTATTAGTAAAACTGGCCGGAAATTGCTGTCCTGTATAGAAAATTAAGCCCAGTGGTGCTGTATGCGGCCCAATTTTGACCACGGGTGGCACAAACTCATCGCAGGTTCGATTACCTGCCAATTTATCGTCGGGTACATCTCCCTGATGACAGAATGGGTAGCCAAAATGGAGACCGTCTTTGGTCGCCCGATTCAATTCGCAGGACGGCATATCGTCGCCCATCCAGTCTCTACCGTTGTCCGTAAACCACAATTCTTTCGTTTCGGGATGCCAAGTAAAGCCAACCGTATTTCGAATTCCTCGGTGGACGATTTCTCGATTAGACCCATCGGGGTTGATACGGGTAATGGTATTAAAAATCTCGTCCTCGGATTCGCAAATATTGCAAGGCGCACCGACAGGAACGTACAATTTACCGTCGGGCCCAAACTCAATATATTTCCAACCGTGATGTTTTTTACTGGGATAGTTGTCCGTTACGACTACTGGTTCGGGTGGATTGGCCAAGTCTTTTTCAATATCGTCGTAGCGAAGAATGCGGTTGTACTCTGCGACGTACAGCGAACCATCTTTAAAGGTGACACCGTTGGGCATATTCAATTTTCGGTCAATCAGAAATTGTTCATCCACTTTGAAGTCGCCGTCGTTGTCCCGTAAGGCATAGACATTTCCTGCCCCTCTCGTTCCGACAAAAATAGTTCCGTTAGGGGTCCGTACCATCGTCCGCGCATTGACTACCTCTTCGGCAAAAACGTCAATTTTGAAACCATCGGGTAGCATAATTTTTGACAAGTCCACCGTAGGCTTGCTTTTTGTTTTGTTCGCAATGAACCCCGTTAGAAGAGTGATTCCTAAAAAAATGGTGATAGCTGTTATTCTTGATTTCATGTTTATTATTTTTGGTACTATAGTAAAACGGAATTCGACTCTGGGGAGTCGAGTTACCTATTTCATTACTGGATAAACGCAAATTATAAAATTAACAACGACCAGCTAGAATCGTTTAAAGAAGACCATGGGCGGTGATTAAAACTAGTTAAACTTATCCGCTTATTTTGGCTTTCCTTATATATTGAAGAGCGTTCTAATCCAATCACTCACTACACCGCCCAGACGGGAACTTGTAGAAACTTACTTAACCGATGTGCCAATTCTTCTACTTCGTAGAGATTTGTAATGTCTAAAATACCAATTCTTTTTCCGTTGGTTAGCACTAGGTTAAGTTCATAACTATAATACTTCTCTTCCCCCCCTTCTCGTTCTTGTAATAATTGTAGGGCCGTTATGTCGTCCAGTGAAATCGGCGCCGACCGCTTTATATTGAAGAAAGTGTCGTATTTATGCGCAAGATTGCTAAAGCGATTAGCACATTTATCAAAAATCAAGGCGGTGGATAGGCGAATATTAGACTTTAAAAAATGCCATATCATCACCCCACCAAAAGTGGCAAAAGCCAGCGCAAATAAATTGATAAAACATAGTTCCGAAAAAGAATTCATGCTCGTGTCGAGTCTTCCATTAGGTAGGAATATTTCGGGCAACCAAAGAACGAGTAACATCCACGTAGGAGCTAGAAAAAAGGTGCCGTAAAAAAGTAGCATTAAGTATCGTCGCCAAGATATAGTAGGTGTTAGTACAAGCTGCTGCGGAAAGGGCTGCTCCATCTTATAGGGACTGCGGTTTGTAGAGTACTGCATCGGACTCCAACTTGTATTCTTTGCCAATTCGTTTTTCTCCTTAATGGTTCTGATTTTCGCTTTTCTTTTAGCCGCTTTTTCTGTGTTAACTAAATAGGCATAAATGGCTTTAATAATGATTACAACTACACTTAAGATAGATACCATTTTTTTAGATTTAACATTGAACGAATGATGTGGTCATCGTTTAATACCGTTTTTTAAGCAAGGTAATCACCTGTCTGATATTCGATTAAAAAAAATGTAAACAAATCACTAGCTACGTATTGGTCGAAATAATTATCTTTGGTTAAATACTTATCCTTCCCCCCTTATCAGCAGTGTCTAATTGCTACCATACAGAGAAAACGAAGCTATGAAAAAACTACTTTCCATTCTCCTACTGTGGAGTGCCTGTGTTTGTATGTCATTGGCACAAGAGAAGCAACTCACCGTTTCGGTATTGACCGATTCCGTTCAGCAATTGGTGGAGCAGGGACGGTATTGGGAGGCTTCGAAGTTGATGGATGCTACACAAATTTCGAGTCGTTGGCCACGGGAAGAAAAGTTAGCATTTACACTGGTGAAAGCCATTGTAAACTTTGAAATGGAGGATTATCAGCAGGCATTTAAGCACTTAGAGCAACTCTCAGATAACAAGGTTTTGTTGTCCGATACGGATTATTTAAAAACGTTGAACTACTTTGGCAGAACGCTCACTTATCTTGAAAAATACGAACAAGCAGACTCTATTTTAGAGGTTGCGCTCCAACTTGTTCCCGACACAACGGCATTCCCTTCATTGTATGCGGAAACGATAAACAGCTATGCTTTTAATCAAGAAAACGAAATTGCTACGCCGTTTTACTTAAAGTCCAAGAAGCTATTAGAACAAAATAATCAGTCCAATACCCTCCAATACTTCGAAACCTTAAAGTTGCTAGCCGACAACTATCTTTGGCTGGACGACTCTGTAAATTTTCTAAAGGTCATGCGTCAATGTCTAGCCAGCATGAGGAAGAATGGTTTTCGCCAACACGTTATTTACGGCCATTGTTTAGAGTTATTGGGCTACCATCACTTTTATCAAGAACAATTTCACGCGGCCATCGAGAATTTTAGCCAAGCCGAGCGAATTTATACCAAAAGCTACGGACAAAACCACAAAAGAACCAACGAGGTTATCAATAATATAGCCGTATCTGCGGTGAAAATTCAAGATTATCCAAAAGCGGAGAAAAATTACTTGAAAGCAATCGAAATCCAGAATAGCAAAGGACGTAACCGCATTGCTTACGCCGAAGTACTGAATAATCTAGCCGATTTGTACTTTACGACCGGTCGGTACGACCAAGCAATTGAGTTGACCAAAGAAGTGCTTGCAATCTTTGAGAACCCCCAAAACACTTTCCAAAAGAATGTTTTTTACGCTTTGGCGCATCTGAACATGGCCAATTCTTACGAAGCGCAGGAAGCGTATTCTGAAGCTTTGGTTTATTTGGACCGAGCAGACAGCCTGCTCACTAAACTAGAACAGTGGAGCTATTTGATAACCGTCAAAAGTAAAAAGGGAACCGTTAACCGTTATCAGGAAAATTTTGAGTTGTCAAAAAATTATTATTTAGAGAGTTTAACAATCAGTAAGAAAGCAGCCAATAGCAAAGCGAGTACTCCATCGACCTACGCTAATTTAGCTGCTAATTTCTTTTATCAAAAAGAATACATTCCAGCACTCCACTACTGCATGATTGCTAAGAAGCGTTGCCGAAAAATTTACGGGGAGCATTCGCTCATCTACACCAAAATCCTCAACCAACTGGGAAGAATATTTGAAGCGATGGAGTCCTATTCGATGGCTAAAAAATACTATCGACTATCCGCTCGAAAATTGATACATTTACTGCAAAGTTACTATCCTATACTAAGTGAGCAAGAACGAATTCAATTTCTCAACGAGACCGAAGAATTGGTCTATGCTTTTTATGGATTTGCTTTAAAAAATAGAGTCGCAATACCCGAATTAGCCACCGATGTGCAACGGTTAGAATTAGTACTCAACACTTTGAATACCGAAGTAACCCAGCAGATACTGCAAACAAAAGCAGATAAGGACAATTCTCTGTACGACGATTGGCAGCAAACTAGAAGGTTGTATCGCCGCTCTTTCGATTGGAGTACGGAACAAAAAAAGCGTAAGAAAATTAATACTGATTCTCTATCTAAGCGAATCGTCCTATTAGAGAAACAAATTGGTTGGAAGACGAACGCCATTAAAAATACTAGCTACACCTACCTCGATGTACAGCGGCCATTGAAAACGGAAGAGGCGGTCATTGATTTTCTACAATTCCGCTTTGGGGACTACGGCTTAAAGCAAGCGGACAGTGTCCAATACGCAGCGATTATTACGCTCCCTCACAAAGAATTGCCAATATTAGTCCCTTTGTGTTCGGGAAGTGCGCTAGCGTCTATTCTCAATTTAGAAGTTGGCCCAACAACCAACAACTACATTAACAATAAAGCGCTAAATCATCAATTATATGAATTAATTTGGCAACCACTAGAACAATATTTAACGAATACGACAACTGTTCATTTAGCCCCAAGCGGACTATTGCATAAAGTATCTTTTGCTTCCTTACATCGGCGGTCTTCCAAATTTCCTTTAATTCATCAATTTGAAATAGCGTATTACGCTTCCCTTAAAAATTTTATCGAGCGAGCTAGGGGGAAAAGCAAAAGTCGTGAGATTGCTCTATTTGGAGGAGCGCGTTACGACTACGTTTCTTCGGCAGACACGTCAAGTGTGGTTGATGAAAAGGGTGAATTAGAAATGGCCGAAAAAAAGAAAGTTACTCCAAAAGATAGAGGTGCTATGAATTTCGATTATTTACCGGGGACAAAAAAAGAGGTGGAAAGCATTTCGGCAATTTTCCGACAGCAAAATTGGAAAGTCCAGTTATACACCGACAAAGCAGCAGACGAACACAATTTTAGAAAACTTAGTCAAAACCAATCCGTCAGCATTATCCACTTAGCCACTCATGGTTTTTATCTGAATAAACTAAATGTAGCCAAAGAGATAGCAACAAAGAATCTACGAGAAAATATCTTAGTAACGGATAACCCGCTTTTTAGAGCAGGTCTCGTTTTTACGGGCGCTAACCGTAGCTGGGTAAACGGGGAAATAGAGGGTAATCAAGAAAACGGCATACTGACCGCCTTTGAGATTTACAGTATGGACTTATCGCAAACGAACCTAGTGGTACTTTCGGCCTGCGATACGGGTCGAGGAGAAATCGAAGCAGAAGAGGGAATTTATGGTTTACAAAGGGCCTTTAAACTAGCGGGCGTAGATACCTTACTGGTGAGTCTATGGAAAGTACCCGACGAAGCCACGGCAATTTTAATGGAACAATTCTACCGAAATCTTTTAGAAAAAAAACAATCTATTCTCACGGCTTTTACCGAAGCACAAAGAACCGTGATGGCAGAAAACCCCAATCGTTCCCCTTACGATTGGGGAAGTTTTGTGGTCTTGAATTAATTTTTTCACCTCAACTTCAAAAACTATGAGAAACAGTTACCCTTTATTGTATTTTTTAGCCGTATTAATGGCCTTGCCAATATTGGCATTCACGGCAGACAGCTTTGAACCGTTCGGACGCGGTAATGCTAGGCGTGGAAATCTAGCCGCCGCATCGGATGATACGAGTATTGTTATAGTATGTAATAGTGATGGTTGTAGCTCCGTTCCCCTCAATTATATATTGAATATAGATGGAGATACCATTGAACGACCCGTAAATTTAGAAGTTGCTGCTTTCAGTAATTTCAATGCCGAACTTCAAAAATTTGAAATGTCAGAAGACCCTGCTCTATTTTTTTTCCTAGAGATTTTCAACGGCTCGTCCAGTAAACAGCTATCTTGCACGGACGATTTAACTTTAACGGACACTACGGAAATTATTCCAATAGAAAATAGGTTTGATGATATAGAAGAGTTTATCATTGAAAGGAGTACCGTTGATACCCTTAAAATAGATAACTGTACTACCAGATACATCAATAATATAGAAGGAAAATTAGCCTTCGCTGGAATCTTTGACTTTACCTTTTCCAACCCAGCCCTAACCGTAGTCACCGATACCACCGTTTTTTACCGAGATTCTATTCTGGTTTATACCATCTCTGATACCATCACCGTCATCGACGACACGCCCCCTACCTTCACCTACATCCCCCCTGACCAAACCATCGAATGTGGTACGTTCGTCAAAAAAGACTACCGAGCGCAAACAGTCGATGCCTGTACGGATGATGTCCAGATTAGTAACGACTGTCCGACCTCTACCGACCCGCAGGGAAATATTATCCACACGTTTTTGTGGAAAGCCGAAGACCGTTGTGGTAATGTGGCCCGTGCGGAGACGAAGGTTACGGAACGCTGTGAAACACCGCCGCCACCTACTGGCTGTGATGCCCTTGCCATCACGCCTTCGACCAACAGCATTACCATCACTAATCTCAATAGCCCTAATAAAATTGTAAAAATCTATCGCATTGAAGCTGGAGGTGGCTGGGTATCGGCAGGGCGCTGTAGCAGTGGAGACTGTCAAACGACCCAAGTATTTGATAATTTAACGATGGGTACTTACGTAGTAGAGATACAACTATACGACCGCAATTGGCAGCAAATCTGTACCATCAGCGAGCGCAATGTAGTAGTTGGTGGTAGTAGTCAAAATACGGGTGGTAGCAACTCAAACGGTGGAGGCGGTCAAAGTTCGGGCAATAATGATAACGGTGGTCCAACCGACGGTGGTAATACGGACAACGGTAGCAATACAACTGGAGATTGTAGCACTATTACGTACCAAACAACGGACGACCGATTAACCATCGGTGGCCTCCGTGCCCCCATCGTGGACTTGAAAGTGTTCAACCGCAGCTGGCAACAGATATATGATTGTAGCTTTGGCGATTGTCCCGAAACGGTCGTCTTGGACAATTTACAGGGGGGAACCCACCGTATTTTAACCAAACTGTACAGCTTAAACGATAATGGTGGCTGGGAATTTATTTGTCGTACTAACGAGGAAGTACTCGTTTCGGGGGCTGCGGGGTCGAGAAATAGTAACTTGGCAAATTTTGACCTCTACCCCAATCCAGCTAGAGAATTTGTGGCGATAGATATGTGGGAATACAGGAGCAAAACCGTTGATATTCGGATATACAATGCGGTTGCTAAAGAAGTGTATCAACAAAAGATAGGGAATGTGACCGAAGAAGTGCTGCGTATTCCGCTAGACGATTTCACGAATGGGATGCACTTTGTGCATATTCAAGGAGCAGGGTTACGGAGTGTAGCGAAGAAGTTGATGGTGACGAAGATGTATTAGTAGTTGAAAAAAGGGGTGACTTCCTAGAAATCACCCCTTTTACCTATGCTATATCTTTAAGGATACTATTCTTTCGTAGCTGTAAACTTTATTGTTTGTAGCTCGTCGTCAACGGTCAACGTAAGCTCACCCTCTAATTCATTGGCTTCTACAAAAGTAGCTGCAATCCGAGTTTGGTCGCCATCAAAATCCTGTTTCTCAAAATTAATTTGGCCGTCAGTGACAGTAGCGTAGCCAGTAGAAGATGCGGCGCTCGTGAAGGTCAATGTACCTTTTACAACCCCGACAATTCCGTATCCAATTAAAACCACTTTATTGTCCATTTCTTCAAATGTTAGCGATACTTCCAAATTGTCGTCGGGGTAAGCAGTCCAGTCCCCCACCATCTGTGTCGTAGTAGGTCGAAAATCCGAGCGTTCGGGTGTTACATCCGTATCCTTTTGGCAGGAGGTCAATAAAAATAAGCAATTGATTAGCAAAAAAGCAAAAGTTGAAAAGGTTTTAGTGAACTGATTCATTGTAACTGTTTTTGAGAATAGAATAATTGTGATTGTCGATGGTTAATACCAAAAGGAAGAGGAGGTAATCAGTAGATGAAAAGTTTTTTCAAAAAAAATACCCCAGCAAACGCCGAGGTAATGGGGGGTAAAGAGCAACTAGGTATCCTAGCGTCATCGGTGCGAATAATCTATTGGAGTCAATAGTTTAATAAACTTGGGAAGTTTAGTAAACGTTCAGTCTTACATTTGACGCATCGTCCTAATAAGACTTTGGAGGCTTTCCAAAAACCCCCAAAATCGTCCTCACATTTTGACAATCACCATTCGTTTCGCTTTTCGGTTGTATTGGTACTCGTAAATCGTTCCTTGCGTCGTTGGTAGATAAGTGATGACATCTTTCTTCCCGACGACTAATCCAGCTAAGTTTTTATTGTCCAAAGTAAAGGCTTCTTCCGTTCCTGTTTCCGTCAACGTCACCTGCTTGACTTGCCCATCATCTAGGTCTTTCTCCATATCCATGAAAATAAACGAGTTGCCGTCATCGGTTGGTAGCGGTAAGAAAGGTTTGTCGGCTCCCATGGGGTCGAACGGTTGCATTCTAGTACGCATCGCTTTTAGAAAAATATCATCGTTGGCCCCACCGTCGGCCTCCGAGAAAATACCGCCAAGTGGCGCGTGGTACTTTTCGTGGAAGAATAGATTATTCAAAGGCGTTGTTTCGCCATCAAAGTTGAAAAAGATAAAATCCCCTGCCGTCAAATTACTATTCTCGCTACTCAACCCTTCTTTGTTGCTAAAAGAAAGAGACATTTTCAAGCCTTTGCTCAAAAGCGATTTTTTGTTGATGGCGTTGTAGTACAATTCGCCCGCTAATTGGTAGCCACCGTTCGTCTTGAAAAGGGCCAGTGGAAGCGTAATGAGGTGGCTCGTTTTTAAGCCCGATTGATTGCGCTTGGTTTGTCGTCGAATGGCGTCTTCGTAGTCCCGTGTCCAAGGCTCGTATTGCTCCGTTTGCAGAGTTCCGTCCGTCGCATACTTTAGCAAAAATAAACCACTGGACTGTCGGTAGTTCAGCTTTTTTCCTTCGAAGTAAACGCCACTTAGTACGACATTTTGTCCATCAATTAAGGGTTTTACGGGATAGATGACCTTGTTCGTAGCACCTAGTTCGGTATGGCTCAAAATAGTTCCTCTATGTGCGTCAATGATGATAAGTTCCAGTTGTTGCTTTCTAGTTCTAACCGCGCCCACTTTTTCGAGCATTAGCGCGATAAGGTTATTCACCTGCTGGTAGCTTCGGATGAGGTATCTGCCTTTTTCGGGCTTAAACTGGTTTATCCAACCCTTGTTTTTCCCTATCATTAGCATTTTTAGTCCCTCTTTTTTGGTAATACTTTCGAAATGAACAAACCCTTTAGGTATTGCTTTTATGTACTCCCCCGTTTCCAAACACGGACAACCGACAGCACGAAATAACTGTCCTGCCTCGTCATAGTATCTCAAAGCCAATTTTCCTCCCTTTTTCTTAAAAGCAATCAAGTAGTGGCTCCCATTGAAGACGGCTGCTTGAATTGGATTGTCGGCTATTTGACCACCCAATAAAACCGTGTCACTAGCTACCAGGGCGAGGTCGGCGTTAAATAACTGGAATTGATGTTTTGCTTGGTAATTGCCGAGTCGTACTTTTTTGGGGTCAATGTCTCGAATGACGACAAAGCCGCCGTTCTCTACGTCAATAATGTGGTCTTCGGCTAGCGAAATGTCTTCGATAGTCAATTCTTGTGCGCCTAGGGTTAGTCCGAAAATAAAAGTAGTGACGATTAAGTAAGTTATTTTTAGTAAGTTCACTGTAATTGTTTTTGAGAATAAAATAATTGTGATTGTCGGTGGTTAATACCCAAAGGAAGACCGAGGTAATCAGCAAATGGAAAGTTTTTTTCAAAAAAAAATACCCCAGCGTTTGCTGAGGTATTTTATTGCAATTATAGCAGTGGAACGTGAAGCTTTAACTCCCATTTTTGCGCTCCACCGCCGTTAAAAGACCACAGCCAAATCGGGGTACCATTTCGGTTCTTGGCCCACTGCACGTCCAGATATGTTCCCTTTTTCGACTGGATATAGTATTGGTTATTGCCGACTGGAATAAATTTCCATTTGGTATTATCGTTGCCTCTTCCTGCCCAAGTTACTGCGAAGGCTCGAGGCTGCGAAGAATTATTTTGTACGTGTAGGTATCGTCCATTTTTGGCTTTGATATAGAAATAACCGCCACCAGCATTTTCTACTGTGAAGAGTTGGTTATTTTTCCAATTGAGCGTCTGTAGTTCCGTAGGAGTTCCGTTAGCATTCCTATTTCCTCTAACGGTCATTACTTTACCTCCGATTGCGGAACGAAAGATATATTCGTTGTTGTTAAAAGGTTGACGCTTACCCACTCGTACTCGAATATTACGAAGTATAATTCGCTCAATTCGGGAATCACAACCACAATCTTTATCGCTACTCACATCCATATGACCCGTATCTGCTTTGTATTCGATTTGTGCGCTTACCGAATTCATAGAAGCATAGAAGGAATCCCCATCGTTACAGCCAAATATTTCGGGACCAGCTTCTCTACTTAATCTATAGGCGCTACCCGAAGCACTAGTAACAAATCTACCCCTGTTCACCGAGAAATACTTAACAGCTTGTCCTTTAGGAGCAGTATAAATCGTCCTCCTCCAAGTAGCAGCTACCTTGGTACGATTTCGCCTTTGATTATTTTCTTGCATATATAGCCTTACCTCAGCCATCAGATTATTTCTACTTACATAAAGATTGATATTAAATTGACTCGCCACTGGTGCACCAAATTCACGGTCACCATTTATCAAGTGCCCTTCTTGGGTGTTAGGACAAAAATTCCGAAGGGTAGTGGAGAAGGTAATAATGTTATCCGCAGAAAGTGTAGTGAAAGAACAAAGAAACGCAACGAAGATTAATACTAAATTTTTCATAATTTTTATTTTTTTTTAAGTGATTAATTGTAATTGACGGTGGTTTATACCAGAAGGTGGGAGAGGTAATCAGTTGGGCTAATTTTTTTTCAAAAAAAAATCCCAACCTGTCGGAACAGATTGGGATTGTAGTCGAAGGAATCAACTGAGCACTACAATTGGCGAACGAGTTCACCGTACTTGGGATGGTCCATTAAATCGGCTTTCAAAGCGTTCGCTCGGTCGAGATTTTCCGTTTCCAAATAAGCGAGTAGCAAATACCACTGAGCGTCCACTCGTTGTTCAAAATTAGTATTGGTACTTAGTGTCTCTAGAATAGAAATGGCCTCATTTGCCCGTTTGTCCCCCAAATAGGCGAGGGCCAAATAAAAATTAATCAAGCTCTGGTCGCTACTTTCTAAGATGGACAAATCCTTATTGGCCAAATTGCTAATGGCCGTGGCGTACTCGCCCGATTCGTAGGCTTGCATGCCCCGTTGTAGGGCTTCTAAATCGGCTAAGGCGCCACCCGTTCCCATGCCCATCTCTTGTATTTGCGCCTCAAGGTTGGGACTCACGACGTTAGCGTAAGGCGTAAAGTGCTGGTCTAACGCAGTACCTGTATTTTGAAAAAACGCTAACCAAGTGCCAAAAATTAAGATAGCCACCCCCGCAGCAATGGCGAGTACTCGTCGTATAGGACGCAGCGTTCTTACTTTGGCTTCCGTCGGAGAAGCGGTCTCCGTAGTTTGGCTGGTTTCGATTTCTTTGAACAGTTCGTCGAAGGTACCATCCTGCATTAGCTCGTCGCTCAGCGTACTGACTTTATCCTTTAAGTTGGCCCGTCCTACTTCTTCGATACCAGGTAACAGCGTGTCATCGGATAAATCTCCGTAAATGGGCACATCCACGCTATCAAAATCTAACGCTTCGACGAGTCCACCGATTTTATCCTTCAGTTGCGATTGACCAACACTGGCTACTCCAGTCATTAACGCTTGCTCGGCCGCTACCGCCGAAGCCAACTGCGTATCTTGTGTCATTTCCGCCTCCAAAGTGGCTCTATCCGTTTCGGAAAGGCGGCCCAAGACGTAATCCTCTATGCGTTCGTAATTGTAATTATTTTCCATAATCATTTCGTATTAAGCGGCTTCTCTCACCAATTGTCTAAACTTATCGAGACAACGATTCTTTTTTACCTTGGCGAATTTAGCCGTGTAGTCCATTTCCGCAGCGATTTCCTGCATGGACATTTTTTTATAATAGAAAGCGACGATTACCTTTCGGCAATCTTCTTTCATTTTTTCTTTCAGTACTTGAGCAACCAGAAGATGCTTGGTTTCTAACTCTTTTTTTTCTTCAATTTCGTCCTCTTGCACCACCACGTAGTCGTAATCGGGATTATCCATGATTAACGAAAGCCCTCCCTTTTTTTGTTTATTCAGTCGTTTCAACCACAAGTTGCGCACCACGGAATATACGTAGGTGACCGGCGCACAATTCAACTCAAAGTTGGGTCTGCGCAATTGTTCAATAAAGACCATTACCCCTTCTTGTAGGTAATCCGACACATCTGCTCGATTCCCATTATTGCTCAAAATCAACGACGCGCAGGGTTTGAACGCCTTTTGTAATAATTGTTTGATGGCCACCGAATCTTCGGCACGTAGTTGGCTTATAAAATCATCTTTACTCATTTCCTTGATAGGTTGTATTCGCTAATAATAGGCAATCCTTGCCCATTCTTCTAGTCGTTCTTGGGCGTCGAACAGCAAAATAAGTCCTAATGTAGGCAATTCCATAAAGAAGCCCGCCTTGTTGTGCGGAATAATTTTAGCATTGGTTGTATTGTAAGCCGCTTTGATTTTTTTTATGGACGTTCCTTTCCCAATACCTTGTTCGAGTGGCTGTCGAGTAAATTGCACGGCCACACTTTGCTCCAAGGTCTCCAACAAAGCCAACGTTGAACGGGGCGACGATTGGAGCGTAATCGTTTGCGGATTGAAAGGGTCTTCGTTCAATCGAATCACATGCCCCGTTTGAATGGTCGGTCTTGTTTGTAGATTAATGCCGTCTATTAGCATAGAAGAAGGTTGTAAAAATCGGATACTGGGTCCCGTACCAATCGCTTCTCCATTAATTAAGCGCAGATTCAATTGAGCCAACTGACTCAATCCATCATTGCCACTTCTCGCTACGGACTGCCAAAGTTGAATACTAGCAGCTTGGTCCCCTTTTTCGGCCAAGATAATCCCACGCAGTAGTCGAATACTCAACGTTTTTGGGTGGTCTTGGGTCAAATTACTCGTAGCCATTAACTGCGTGAGTGCTTCCGTATATTTTCCTTGTAGCGTCAGTGCAATAGCGTAGTTAAGATTACTCGCAAAGTACGTCGCATCGTACTGCAAAGCTACTTTCAAGTGGTAGGCTGCTTTTTTTAGCAAAATTTGCTTTTGAACATCTGCTGGTATCCGCATAGGATTCGTTCTATCCAACGTCAAAGGGTACGCCCAGTTTTTCTTACCAAATTCACGAATCGAAGCGGCGGCATTCAAATAGGCCACCGACAAATTGTTCAAGATTTCTTTCGTCGTAATAAATTTATTCAAATAACTGTACAGGTCTCCCGCGTAGCTGTATTGCCCCACCACACTCAAATATTTGGCCGTCTCGTACAATTGAATCAAGGCTTGAACCCGCTCAGTCACTTCCTCAATGAGTTGCTTGCGAGCGTCCTTTGCTGGATAAGCGGGCATCCGCTGCTCGTCCAGTTGGTAGTCCGTGTAGAGCACTTCTATTAAAGTGGGAAGCACCGTAACGATTTCTTGATACCCCGCTAGATAGGCAAGCATGGCTCCGTAAACATCAGCTTCCCTTTCGATAGCTATCTGATTGTTGAGTTGTTGCTTGGATAACAAAAAGGCGAACCCTCCAGCGTGATTTTGGTAAAAATGGGTCAACTCGTGGCCAATTAAGAACGCCAAGGCCGTCTCCGCTTGGTTGCCCATGGACTGACAAATAGCGATGGCTTTCGCTTCGATTATCAATTCATTACTTTGGGGCCGATAAGCAGCAATGTTAAACACTCTATCGGTTATTTTCAGCGTGGGCATGGGTCGACTAAAATCGCCTCTCGTCTGATAGATGGTTTTATAAATAGGTTTTACCCAATCCTCCGTAGTGCTATTAGCAGTGAGCCAGATGGGACTCCCCAAAACCATTAATAGGATATATAGTCGATTCATTCTTGCATCAATTTAATTTAAAGTTTCACCTATTTATTCTAAAAAGTTGGAAAGGTAAGCAGTCAACAAGTTAAATCTAAAATTTGGGTGTAACCGTCGTTTGATGTACTTTAATCGGAAAAGTGCCGAAGCTACCTCCTTGATGAAGAAATTTAGATGATTTTAGCTACAGACGAGGGCAGAGCTACGCTCTTTTTTTGGGAAAAACAAAGGAGCATCGCTCCGAAATCCCGTCAAGCAGTTGACGGGATAACGGTACTATTGCCCCCATTTTACCATAAGGAGCGTAGCTTCGGCACTAATTTTTAATACATCAAATGACGGTTACACCCTAAAATTTAAAACCTAACGTATTGAAAACCAATAACTTAAATTTCAAAATAGCACAAGTTGATTTTTAAAATCCAATAAGCATGGATATTTTATTAAATTTTTTTTTCTACCACTGATTACCTTTTGATGATTGGAGTATTGACCAATGTAACTAATAATTAATTAATTTCTTTAATCATCAAAAATTTAGTATCATGAAAAATGTATTAGTAATCTTCTTCGCTTTCGCAACTGCTTTCACTAGTTTTGCTAACTCCACAACGGGCACCTTAAATGACCCCACTCCAGTGAACATTACAGAAGACGGGGGTAGCCAAATTGACTTAATCGTTAAGTACATCCAAAAGCAAAAAGTTGTACGGGTACACGGAGGATATAATGTATTGCTAAAAGTGGTTGTTAAGAACGAAGGCTACTACACTTTGAAACGGTCTTTCAAAGTAGGGTTTAGATTTGCAACCTCAGCGACCCAACGACCCAACGAAAAAATCGCTTACAAACTGTCCTTACCTTACTTGGGCGCCAAAGCAGCCGTTACTAAACACGTTTGTTTGTTCATTCCAGATAGCAAACTGTACGGCTCCAACATCTTAGGCATACAAGCTATTGTCGATGACTCCAATGCCAGTTGGTATGGAAAAATCTACGAAGCGAACGAAAAGAACAATCATTCTAACGTTGCCATCTGTTACCTAGGTGGACCTTCTTAGG
>JBCCQK010000102.1:0-18918 GCA_039024375.1 Bacteroidota bacterium | reverse complement strand
GGTACATATGCAATTTAGTGATAATATTACAATAAATCAAACCATTTTTAAAAAATAAGGGAAGGTATTAAAAGAACTTCATTCTAAGTTCATCTAGGATGTTCATAAAAAAATATCATAGTTTTTTAGAGGCCTCTTGATGTTACAAGAATTATATTTTCCCTAATCCACCAATACCTACCAATTAATCATTCTCACCCACCAATCAATCAAAGTCGCTAGCTTCCAAGTGAGGTGAGTCATAGATTTGCTCCCATCATTAACGATGATAACAAATTCAACTAAACCATACCCTATCGGCTAAATCCTACAATATTCAAGAAAAAGAACAAAACGACCATGTTATGTCCCTTATGAAAGTTTTCGTCATTACACTTTTGAGGGGGATGTATTTTCCCCATACGGGGCATGGTCCACTTTACTCATTCTCTTAATTAAATTTTTCGTATGAAAAAACAGTTATGGTTGATTCCTCTTTTTTTACTATCTTGTCTCACTGTTTGCCAAGCACAATCTTACAAATCAGCCGTTGGTGCTAGATTGGGTTATCCTCTTTCAGTTTCCTACAAAACTTTTGTGAACGACAACAGTGCCGTAGAAATCTTTGCAGGCACAAGAGGGTTTTCGGGCTATCGTTGGATTTCGGTAAGTGGCGCTTACCAGATACACAAGCCTTTGGCAGCAGCCAACGTGGACGGACTCAACTTCTACTACGGAGCAGGCGCTTCGCTTTACTTATGGAGTTTTGATTTCGACGTGGATGATGCAACCACTACGTTTGGCTTACAAGGTTACTTGGGATTAGATTATTCGTTAAAAGATACCCCTATCAATTTTACCGTGGACTGGATTCCTACCTTTTTTGTGGGTGGATTCGGTTCGGGATTTGGCGCAGGTTACGGTTCGTTGGGTGTTCGGTATATTCTTAGTGGTCGATAATAATAATGGATGATAAATGATAAGTGATGAATGATTTTAAATCAGAAATCAAAGTTCATATATCTATGTGATTTTGCCTATCCTAGACAGGTACATGGTTTCTGATTCTTGAACTATTATACATGATTTCCACTAATTTGTAACACTCTCCAATGATTTTGACAGGGAGAAGCATACCTTCTACCCTTTTCAATAAAGAAGTTTCAGGAAAGTAATTAATGCAAGAAATTCAGTTAAAGAGGAGAAGACGTGATTAGTGACTAGTGATTGGTGACTAGTGGCTAGTTGAGCAAACTACTGACTTTTAGTCCTTTGCAGTTGCTCAACAGTCTAATATTTAGGTCTCCAGTCACTTACAACTTGACTCAGTAGCGCTTTTGGTTTTTAAGTCAAAGCTGTAATAGTAATGCTACTGAACCCCTGTAGTGGATATTACGATGGACTATTTAGTCCAATTAAGAGAGAATCGGCGCTAAAGTATTAAGTTGAAAGAATGAAATAAGTTAGGCCAATAATTTGTCATGTTAATAACTAATTATTTATCAGCGCCTTAAAAGGTCTGACTTCTGACAGATTTATCGGTCTTAAATCTGACTTCTTACTTCTCGTTCTTTCTCCTCTTTACTGAATGGATTTCACAGACGACTATGCAGTAATGAATAACTATCTACTCAGTTTATTGGTGTGTTTTTTAGGAACTACAACTTTACTAGGGCAACCTTTTCCTAGTGAAGTCCAAGTCTTGCTAGATAGTTTATCTACCGTAGAACAACCTACTCAAAAAGCGAAAATCCATAGCGAAATCGGATTTCTCCTCAGCGAATTGGACTCGACCAACGCTAATTTACATACTCACAAAGCCCTCCAATTAGCTATCAAACATCAACTGCCCAAAGAACAAGCCAAAGCCTACAAGAATTTGGGCATGATTGAAGGACACTGGCACCATATCGAATCAGCTATCTCTTATTACGATACGGCGTTTCAAATTTATCAGTCTATCCAAGATACTTCGGGGATGATTGCCGTGTTGAACAACAGTGGACGCTACCATTGCTATATGGGAGCGTGCGAAACGGGCATCGAGAAATACCACTTGGCAGAAAGCTGGATTGATACTTCCAAAAGCTACAAATTTCTAGCGGTTCGTACGAACTACGGTATCTGCTTGATGGAATGTCGAGCTTACGAAGATTGTCTAAAAATCTGTAGAGAAGCCATTCCAATGGCCGAACAAGAAAATTATCTATTTATCGCTTTTCGCTTGCGACTATTAGTGGCCAACTCGCTCAATTTCCTAAAAAGACACAATGAAGCACAGCAAGAATTTGATAAAGCACTTCCTCTAGCAGAGGACTTGGGAAATCCTTACGCCGTATCGGCAGTATTGAACGACAAGGCAGGTAGTTTGGTGGATATGGGCTATTACGAACAGGCCTATACCACTTTCCAACTGAGCTTAGAGAATAGTCTGCAAAACGAACAAGGGCTACAAAACGACTATCGGATTTACATTAATCTGGGAGAAGCCTCCAAAAAATTGGGCAAATTGGAAGAAAGTATTCAATGGTTTGAAAAAGGATTAGCGGGCACAAAAGAGACTAAAGATTTAGTGATTCTGGCGGACAGCTACGAAATGGCGGCCGAAGTGTATCACTTAGCGGGTAAAGATGCGACTGCTTACGAATACATGGTCGAGGCAAAGACCATTCGAGATACGGTTTTCACCAACGAGATGCGCCAAAATTTACAAGAAATTACCACCCGCTACGAAACCGAGAAAATCAAAAAAGAATTAGCTGCTTCTCAACTACAATTCGAACAAGAACAATCCCGCCACCAGCTTGAAATGATTGGCGGATTAAGTCTTCTCGTACTCTGCGGCATAGGGTACCTTTTTTTTATTGGCAGGCAGCGGCGACTAAGATTGGAAAGCGAGAAACGAAAAATTGAGCTGGAATACGGCTTACTGAGAGCGCAAATGAATCCGCATTTTGTGTTCAATTCGTTGAACTCCATTCAAGGCTTTTTTGCGGACAATCAATTTGTTCAAGGCAACGAATTTTTGGGTAAGTTCAGTCGATTGATTCGGCGGGTTCTAGACCAATCCGTTGCGCCTGCCATTTTATTGAGTGAAGAATTAGCAACTCTACAACTCTACTTAGACGTGGAGAAAATACGCCTAAGAGATAAGCTAAGCTACGAAATATGGGTCCACCCAACGGTAGAAACAGAATTACTCAAGGTTCCCCCACTAATTTTGCAACCTTTCGTGGAAAATGCAATTTGGCACGGTATTGCTCCTAAAAATAGCTACGGAAAGGTTATCATTGGGGTCAATATGGATGACAGAGACCAATTCTTAGAAATTTTCATCGAGGACGATGGCGTTGGTTTGTCCAATAAAAATAAACTGTCCAAAAAAGCACACGAATCGAAGGGTATCCAAATCACTCGAGAAAGATTAGGAAAAAGTGGTCGAGTAACTATTTTTGACAAAAAGAAAAAAGATTCGTCGGGAGTAAAAGTGTGCCTTAAAATACCTATAATTGACCATGATTAGAACCATCATCATCGATGACGAAACGACTGCCAGAAATACACTAAAAAGTTTACTTCGGGCCATCAACGCCCCATTAGAAATTATCGACGAAGCGGACGATATTAAAACGGGTATTAAAGCGATAGAAACCCACCAACCCGATTTAGTTTTTTTGGATATCCAACTCAAAACGGGGACGGGATTTGACGTTCTCAAAGCCCTTTCCGATTTTCAAGGAGAGATTATTTTTGTCACCGCCTACGATAATTTTGCCATCAAAGCCTTCCAAATGGCTGCTTTTGGCTACCTTCTTAAACCCCTACAAATCAACGAATTAAAAGAAGTAGTCGGTCGCTTCGAGGAGCAATACAAAGCCCAAAAAGTCACGGCGTCGCGTACCCGAATTTTAATCGAAAACTTCGATGAAGGAAGCATCAAAAAACTGGTCATTCAAAACGTAAGCGGCTTTCGGGTCCTATCCATCAATGAGATTCTTTACTTACGAGGTGAGGTCAATTACACTCGGTTTATATTGAAGACGGGAGAAAAATTAATGACAAGCAAGACACTGAAAGAATACGAAAATATTCTGACGAACTACGGCTACTATCGCATTCATCAATCCTATTTAATCAATCTTCGGCACGTCAAAGAATACATTAAAGGCGAAGGCGGTGAGGTCGTGATGAGTAACGGTGACCGCTTGGACGTTTCGCGGCGGAGAAAGTCGCAGTTTGTTGCTCGTTTTTTGGGGCGGTGATTTCAATGTGCAATTAGCAATGTGCAATTATCAATTAGCAACCTAAACCATTATTATTAATTGCTCATTTTGTTTAACACGGATTTAGATGTAGACCTTTTCTAATCTGTTCATTGTTCTTTATGTACTGTTGTTCTTACCCTTTTTTGGGACAACAGCCTGCCCGTACGGGGATGCTGCACTTGATTTTGACGTGGACAACGGATTTGGATGTTGACTTTTTTCGTATTGTTCATTGTTCATTGCTCATTGCTCATTGCTCATTGAGCATTCAATTGTAGCAAAGCCATGTGATTGTCCCAAAAATGAAAAAGCGTCCCATTTCCCACGTACGAAAAAGCGTCTGACTCCAGCACAAATTCGCTCACCGTTTCCCCTTGCCGCAGCAAATCGACGCCTACAATCGTGCGGTCTTTGGCAAACCAAAATACTTCCAATTGCTCGTCCACCCAACTTCGACGGCGGTCGATTTCGTCGAGAAAGATAGGACGTTGCCAACGGTCAGTAGTCACCATTTGGGGCATTTCTTTGAGCGGCCTCCCCAACCATCGAGACCACAATTTTTCCAAGGTTACTGGATGTAAGGCTAAAAGGCCCTCTTCGGTTCGAATCACCAGCGGAAATTCGGGGTAGTCGGAGTCCAACGTTTCGTCGTAGCGACTAGACGACCACGCAATGACCCGCATCAATCCACCTTCGGAGGGCGGTAATTCGATACTTTTTTGCGTTTTCAGTCGATGGTCAAAGCGATATACTTTTTGATTGGTCACCACGTAAATGAAGGCGTCGTTAAGCGCTACGTCAATGATAACTTCCCCTTTACGTAAAGACTGCCGACGAATAATTTCTCCATCTTCGCTATCTAAATAGTACAAACTGGGTACCTCGTCTTTCTCCATCATGTAGTTGACGTAACGATACCCTTTGCTCACCAGCAGTAGGCGTTGGTCTTTGATTTTGTAAATACTGGACACGCCAATTTCTTCGGGCAGTCGCTGCTTCCATTGTTGCCGCCCCGTCGTTTTATCCAAACAAGCAATCGAAGCACGGTCAGCAAAATAGAGTAACGAGCCGTCGATTTTGGGCTTAGAGTTCACATTATGGGCCCGCTTGGGCGGTAAATACCCAAAGTCGTCAATAAACCCAGTCCCGTAAACGGCATTGGCCACATTGAGCCCAAAGAGCAAAATATTAGCAAAACCACGTCCTCCATTAGACGCATCGTAGTCCGTTTGGGCGGCGTAGCGCCAGCCTTGGCCACTTTTCAAATTAAATCCGTGCAAATCGTTCGCAATCACATACATCCAATCGCCGTCTAGTTCGTCCGTCATCCAACCATCGTAGCGGCCGCCGCCCCTTCTCGTCCAATGCGTTTGTCCTGTTCTGAGGTCCACTTTCGAAAAATTATCGTCCATTTTTAAAGTAATGGAATCGTCAATCACCACAAATTCTTCTTGATTGACCCACCGAATTGGAAGCGCCGTTTGCGCATCAATCAGCACTTTCTTCCCTTCAAACTCGACCAACCCGACCTCTTTTTGCAGCAAAGAAAAGTCGTAATTCCCTCGATTGGCCCACCGAAGCTGCTCCGTCTCCAAATCCAAAATTCCATAGCTAGGGCCGCGGTCTTCAGTTTTAAAATTGGTAGCAATCGCCCGCCATTGTGGATAATAATTGGCCGATTGAACTGTATTGGGAAAAGTAAATTTTTTCTCTAGTAATTCGTAAACGGCATTTTCATCAGCCCGCCTATCCTCCGTTGTTTCAATTACGGGAATCTCGGGAACAGAAATTAACTGTAAAGTGGGGGCACAACTGGTAAAAACACCAAAAAATGGAGCAAGCAAAAGGCAATAGAAAATGGGCTTTTTCATAACGTGGACTTGGTTTGTAATGAGTTCATTATATGCTTAAAGACCATTTAGCGCAGCGTTTCCCCTATTTTCAATGGACAATGAGCAATGAGCAATGAACAATGAGCAATGAACAAATTAGAAAAGGTCAACATCTAAATCCGTGTTCCCTGAAAATCCGTGTTAAACAAAATGAACAATGAGCAATAAAAAAAAGTCAACATCCAAATCCGTTGTCCACGTCAAAATCAAGTGCAGTATCCGTTGTCCAAAAAGAAGTGAGAACAGCAATAAGTAAAGCGTAATGAACAGAAACATTATTTCTAATTTCCTAGCCTTTTGACCTTTCCACCACTTAACCTTTCAGCCTCTTTACCTTTCCTTATCAACCCCATTAGCCCGATTAACCTCATCAACCCAAAAACCTTTATCTACTCATCCTTTTTTATCACCTGACCTATCCACCTCTCAGCCTCTTTACCTATCAACCTGCCCCCCCTAAAACTCCCGAATCTTAATATTCTTAAAAGACACCGCATCCCCGTGGTCTTGCAACAAAATATGACCTTCGGCCAATCGACCAAAGTGCTCCCATTTTTCGTATTTACTTTTTTCCACCAAAGCGGCAAATATTTGGCTGTGACGGTCGTATTCCACCACTTTTACGTGGTTCAACCAATGTTCTACGTGACCGCCCCGAACGACAATTCGGGCATTATTCCATTGGTCGCCACGTTTGAAGCCTTTTCCTCGATTCCCAACTCTATCCTCCGACCGAATCAAATCGTACAGCGAGCCGACCGTTCGATTACCGTTCTTTCCTTTTTTGGCGTCGGGATGTTTTCGGTCGTCCAGAATCTGAAATTCTAAACCAATTGCTGACCCGTTGACCTTCAACAAGCTAGGGTCCACAAAGTATTTAATGCCACTATTCGCTCCTTCCGTTATTTTAAAATCAACGCTCAGTTCAAAATCGCTGTACAAATTTTCCGTGATAATATCGCCGCCATTTCTAGATTCAAAGCCGCCCGACTTTTGGACTTGTAAAATGCCATTTTCCATCATCCAGCCCTTTTCGGGGAAGGTAGCAGACTTAGCACCCCGCCAGCCGTTCGTCGTTTTGCCATCCCATAGCAATCGCCATCCTATTCGCTGCTCATGCTCCGTTAATTCATTGTTTAAATAGCTAATCTGCGGAACATCCGTAGAAGGATTTTTCCGACTATTGGCTAAATCCGTTGTTCTAATTTTAATGTTTTTCCAACGTACTTGCTTACCGTCCAATCGTTTATCGCCAATACTGTGCACTTGGAAAGCGATGAACCCCTCGGCTGTCATATCGTCCACCAGATTGGAACAATGCACACCGTTTATCCACGTTCGGAGGTCTTGTCCAATGGCTTCGATTCGGTAGTGATTCCATTCGCCGGGCTTGAAAGCGTTGCGACCTTCGGGATTTCGGCTGAGGGGGTACAACCACGCACGTCGGGCTTCGTCGTAAATTCCACCCGCCCATTTTCGAGCGCTCGTCTCGATTTCACATTGGTAGCCATGAACTCGACCATCTCGGTAGTCGGGGGTACTTAGGCTACGGAATTGCACTCCCGAATTGAGACCATTATCAACCAACACTTCGAATTCTAGTATAAAGTCGCCGTACGTTTTCTTAGTCGCCAAGAAGCTATTAGGCGTTTTCAACTTAGACGTTCCGACCATCATACCATCTTTTACAGCGTAGTCAGCCGTACCGTTCAATTGCTCGAAATTATTAAAATCTTTGCCATTAAAAAGCATCTCCCATCCATCCTCGGTACCGACAAATGGTTCAATTACTTCATCCCAAATAGCGTAGCCTTTTTCGTTCATGTGGAGATTATCTTTGATAAAAATATCTTTGAATACCTCTCCATTATCGTCTAACATAGGCGACCAAACGTCAGCGTAACGAACGCCTTCTTGACTTTCCGCATAACCCTTCATAGCAGCGTTGACTTCTTCGTAGCCTTCTTTCAAATGCCACCGAGCCACACTCGGTTTGGGCGAAATCAATACGATATCGCATTCGGGATATTTGACTAGAATCCGCTCAACGACCTCTTTGGTATTTTCCAAAATGGTTGCCGTCGATTGTTCGGCCGCTACGTCGTTATCCCCTTCGTAGATAAATACTTGCGAAGGCGCAAATCGTAGCACCGTTTCGTCCAAATAGTGCAATAAATCACTCATTTGGGAGCCACCAAAACCTGTATTTATCACTTGATACTCTGGATAATAAGATTGAATGTCCGGCCAAAATCGGACACTCGAACTGCCCGTAAATACGATGCGGTCTTGATAAGTTTTAAATGGAATTCGCTTAATTTTGGCGATTTCTTGAGCGAAACGGGTGGGGTCAGGGGTTTCTACTACCTTTTCGGTCAACGTTGGGGTGGTCGCCTCGTCGGTTTTAACAATTTTATTGGCGCAAGCCACAAATCCGATAATTAAAGTCAGCAAGAAAGAGAGGTACAACTGGCGGTTCGTCATTTTTTTTTGTTTTTGATAAAGTGATTTCAAACGAAGGGCTATAATAGGGAAGGAAATTGATTTTTCAAAAAAACAACGAAGGAAATAGTATTAGTTTTTCATTATCTTTGTTAGAAATAAAGTATTTGTTTATGACCGCAACCACCAATTTAACGCCCTACGAAACAGAACGAAACAAACCTTTGCCCAATCTCATTCATGGAGTTATCCAAACCAAAATCAGTACCCTCTTGACTTTAGATTACGGTAAGGAATATCTCTTCCCTAATGAACTCAGCCTTGACACACATCCTGGGTCAACACCAGATATTTGTATCTATAAAAAACGAAAATTGAGCGTCTTGGATGTGGCCTCCAAGGAATCAGAAGCACCCATTACGACCATTGAAATACAATCTCCTTCTCAGTCCATCGACGAACTATTAATTAAAGTCCACCAGCTTTATTTTCCAATGGGCGTTCAATCCGCTTGGATTGTTATTCCCGCCTTAAAGAGCATTCAAATTGTCCTACCCAATAAAGAAAATCTCGTTTTTACGAAAGGAAAATTAAAAGACCCTGTTACTAATTTAGAAGTAGAAGTGGAGAGAGTTTTTGAGGATTTGGTATGACCACTATTTTAGCCAAATCAGTAACCGTCGGGAATATGAAACCCTCTAGCCCGTAGCCAATTTTGATTAGTCAAAAAACCAGGTGCTTTTCTCTGCCGCAGTGTATTCAAAAAATTTTTGAAGTCTTGGTTCTGGCTAACGTGAATACTTTTGGTGAGTCTTTTAAGTGATTTTAGATTATTGAAAGGCTTTTCATCTTTATCTACATCTATCGCCGCCTGCAAAATAAATTTTTCGAGCGCTGGGGTCACCATGATTAAATAATGGTTGCGCTGTTGGTATTTTAATAATTTCAGCCTATTTTCGGCTTCTATTTGTTGAAATTCTTTGAAGTAGGAAGGGGTTATTTTTTTATCCGCATCTATCAATCCTACGGCTAACCTATTCGCATACTTCTCTTTCATCACTTTGATTACTTGTCCGATACCCGAGGTTTGATGGTTCGTTTTTTTAAACCCCAACATTTCCAGTAACAAAGTATCTCCATAACATTCGGGCAATAGGTTCAAGTTACTCATTTAGAAAATAGGCTTGGTTAAAAAAAATATCGATACCGTTGTTGGGCAAATCGGACAACTCTGTTTTAGATAATTTCTTTAATTGTGTCTGATAATCCTGATAGCTTACAATAAAGACCGCTAAATCCTCAAAGTTGGTATTTTCAACAATGGTATTAAACAAAAACGGACTATGGGTAGTGATGAAGTATTGATTATTGTTTTCGCCTTCCATTATCTTATGCGCCAATTGCGTAATATAGGGCGGGAAAGCGTGACTTTCTGGCTCTTCAAATAATAGAATGGAGTCTTTGTTAGATTCGATGGCTGCGTAGTGAAAGATAATTCTTTGAAGCGTATCTGCGATAAGATTATAAGAAATTGGATAGACAATATTATCTTCTCTTTTTTGAACGTATATCGACTTGGTTCTTTTGTCTAAAACCAAATCCAAACCGTAAATTTTGACCCATTCTGCGATTTCTTTTTTATGGGCTGGATGGTGTAATACTACTGGGAATAGATTTTCCCCGTAAGGATAGTAAAACACCTTTCCTGAAGCATTAGGAGGAAAACTAGGGGCTTTAAAGGTATATTTTTTAATAAAAAAAGGGCTGTGCAGCCTTTCAATCTCACTTTCGTTTCCTTTTATATCAACACTAAGTTGTAATAGTTTAGCATTATCGCCTTGTGGGGAGTATATTTTAAAACCGTTATCAGTACTAGCAGCAACCGTGGCACTATCTCAGAGGGTTAGTAAAAATCTGTCCCGATAGGAAGAAATAGTCACCAAGTTTGTATCCAGTTCAACTCGTATTTGTTCTTCAATATCTTGGTCAAAGAATAACTCACTAAATTCATTGTATCGGATAAAATGCTCAAATAACTTGGTCTTATTGCCATCCATTCGACTTTGTTGAGCATTAAATAAAGACAGTGCCTCCAAAATATTTGACTTGCCCACATTCGGTTGCCCGATGATTAAATTAATTCGACTGCACTGCATCTCCGCTTGCCGAATAGATTTAAAATTCTTGATTGTCAGTTGTCGAATATGCTTTTCCATCGTAACTAATTAGCATTGTTTTTTATCATAAAGTTCATACAGTTCTTAAAGTCCACAGAGTTTTTTTCGAGCAGTAGCATTGACTCTCTTATCCTTTTTAGGTTTGATAGTGGGAAGTGATGAATAATTTCTTTCCATTAAGACTAATCATTTCCCAAATATAGTTGAATAACTTTAAATGTCCTACCCATTAGCTTTTGACTGCTTTACCCCATTCAATTTGTATTTATACCCTAATTTTTGGCCTTATCAAAACCGCAGACCGTATGCCGTTTACCGAATCCCCCTATTCGTACCACCGATTATTCCAAAATAGGCTTTGATTTTCTTGATAAACATCAACGCCTTCGGGTCGAATCATCAACTCATCCACCACAAAATCCTGTTCGGTCATCGCTTCGTTAACGATGGAAACTTCCAATGTTCCACTTGCTTCGTAAATCGGAATGGATATTTCTACCAAAGACCATCCACTATTCGCCATCGCCGACAGTAAATAACGAATCTGAGGTTTCCTTCGCCAAATCACGGCTTTCGTTTCGGGGTGCAGCATTCGAATTTCCAAAAAAGTATTCGCTACGGGAAACTTCCGCAAATCGTGAGTCCAAAAGGAAAGAACGGCTAAACTATCTTTTTTGAAACCTGCCAAACTACTTGTAAAGATGGTATTTTTGGTTGAAATATTAAGTGACAAAGCCCCCTGTCCTTGATACGTTTGAGAAGATTGTTGTTCATCGAAAGATTTGTGTAAAACCACGGCGCTACTATCGGTCAACAAGAAATCATCCTTTGCAAACAAAGTACTATCTTCGGCTAAGCGTTTCGCAATCGCCGCTTTCCGAACAGCAATTCGTTCTTGAAAACCCGATAAAGGCAATTCGTAATAGCGCATTTCATCGGCTTCCGCCAAAAAGCGAGTGCCTTGTTCCAAATAGGGAAAAGCCTCAATATGATTGGTGTCCACCATCAACAGAATCGGCTTATCATTTTTAAAATCTTCTAAAATGGCGGGGACTTCGTAAGGTTCGGTTACCGTTTGAAACAAACGATACGCCCTCGAAACGGAACTCCGATTGCCCATAGACGCCATACTCGGCAAGCCCGTTTCCATTGACAAACTAAGACTTTTTTGCTGAATCCGCCCTTCGACTTTGGCGTTAAAATTATCCGTCCCAACGTTGAAGTAAGGAATCGGTAAAACCGCTTGAAATTTTGAAAAGTCTAATCCCGTCGTTTCTCTAAAGGTCTTTCCTTGATAAAATTCGGGTACGGTGTTCATTTGGTAACGTCGGTCGTGATTGAACTGCCACGATTCGTACACCAAAATTAGTAAGGGTAGCACCAACCAGATTTTTTCATCTTTCAACCGTCGATACAAATAAGTGAAGACCACAATATTCAAAACGTAGTAAAATATCCAATTAAAGCGTCCAACGGAACGAAATTGCTTCAAGGGGCCCGCATAATCCAATAGTCCTTCCAATCCCGGAAGACTGAACGGTACGCCGAAGGAAAATACCAATAGTACAAAAGCCATCGCAAACAAGCGTCTTAGAAAGTCCGCATCGTCATATACTAAGGTCTCCAATCCTTTCATCAAAACCAACTCATTATTAGAAACCTTCTTCGCTTTTTTAGAAGTCAAAACGGTCAATTTTTGGAAAAAAGACTTTCTGAAAAGATACCGAAACCAAAAACCAACCATTGTCAAAAATCCAGCAAAGGCTACCAAACCAACGTAGGCTTTCCCTTCCGAATTTACTTTTCTGATGGGAATAATATAGTCATTTATCCATTCGTAATACGGCATTCGTAAGGATAGAAAAATCCCTTCCCAATAAGTAATAAAAACCGTAAAACCGTAGGGTTTATCGGGCCGATTAGGTACATCGTACTGCGCAATCCACCACGTAAACAACAAGTAGGGCAATAGCACTTGAAGCGAAAAATGCAATGCGTAGCGCCAAAAATCGGCTTTAGGGAATTGCCATTTCCCATTATTAGCTTCTACATTTCTAGCTTTTTTTAAAAAAGAAAAACCGTAGGATAACGCAATCATAAACGCAGTAATAGCAAAGAAGTAAAACTGAATCAAAGAGGTCAAAGTAACCGTCAAAAAAAGTCCCAAACTCGCCCACCAACTCGGTCGTTCGTCGAAGCGCATCAAAAAATAAATCGTGGCGGGAATGGCGTACAAATGCGCTAGTCCGTAGTGACCAAACAAACGCTCCATCTGCGGCGACATAAAGGTCAGCGCAATCGCTACCACGATACTGTACCAAGGCGGCAGTGCCAAACGGGATAAAATCAAATACAAAAAAACGGCACAAACGATGTAGGACAATAACATCGAATAGTGCAAAATGGGAATGGCCAAATCCGTTAAATCTAGCCCAACCGCTTTCAACGCTTTAAGGCTACTGGACACCAACGGAATCGCCGACGCAATGATTACGTGGTCGCCGTAAGGATAAGCCATGCCTTCAAAAGCCGTGTAAGTACTATCGTATTTTGCGTGGTAAGTCACTAGGTTATAGGCGTTAAACGCATCGCCGTAACCTTGGATGACGTGGTTCGGGGAAGCAGTTAGGATGTCGCCGAATCGGACGTACAGCACAACTGAACTTAGTAGCATCGTCAGCCAAAGACCTAGTTTTATTTTTTGTCGCAAGTTGTTGGTTTTAAAGATGTAGTGATTTGTGATTAGTGGGTTAGTGACTAGTTAGGCAAAGTGCTAAGTTCCAAACTTTTGTGCTACTTCAAACGGTCACATTTATCATTTGAATCACTCATTTAGCATTGAAAAATGCTTCACCGCACAAATATAGAACTTGGTAGCATTATATACCTTTCTAAGTCTCCAAATTAACGGTTGGCCATTTTCAAATTAGTTCAAAAGTTTTTTAGTTAAAATCCAAATAAACTGTCCATTACCGCTTTATAACTAAAGCATCAGATAAAAAATCCGTGGCTAACCTAAATTCGCAGCTAAAAAAGAGTAAGCTACGAATTAGGATTAGCTACGGATTTTAAACCAATTATTACAAAATACTATATCAATTTTCAATCTGATTGTCTGATAAGTAACAACCATTTTGCCCATAAAAAGTTATACATGAAAAACACCTGCTTACTCTTATTTGTCGGAAGTCTCCTTGGCCTATTGTCCAGTTGTTCCAAAGACAATCCATCCGAAGTTTTGGAATGCCACTTCACAGGTACCTTTAGCTAAGAACCCTTAAATTTCGTTGAAAATGATTTAGGTTTCTCTTACAGTGTGAATAAAGCAACAAGAGATACAAGTTATAGCATTTCTAGTGGATTTGGACCCCGTTGGGCGAGCGGTGACGGGCTTATTTTTCGTTTTTATTTTGCAGGAAGCCTTTCCCCTTAAATGATACAAGGATTAAAAACGCACAATTTTTTGGATACCACGCTTACCTATCCTTCCCTAAGGATTTTTGTAGCTAAAGAAGGGACTGACTCCCTATTATCAAGAAGATTTTCTTGGTAGCAACCCTGCCAATACTTTTGAAATTGAAGAAGTATTGGCAACGGGCGAAATCTACCCACATAATTCCCCATCGTTTGAAACGGGAGAAGTGTTTAAACTTAAAGGAAGTGTGAAATTGGTTAGGGACGAATTTGAATTGGAAGGAAAATTTATTTTGAAATTAGCGGAATTAAAGTAGTATTCTCTACAAATAATTTAAGATTTACAAGTCCTATTTTGAGACCTAGTATACCATAAATCTCCCTATGATAGAAAGCTATAGTACATCTAATCTATTAGCTTTACGCACAACCAATTACAGTAGACTATTATCAAGTTGCTCATCCCATTCCCCAACCTTTTCCCATTATTTCGTTAAATTTACTGAATTCACCCACAAATAACTACTTTGGCGCTGTTTTAGCCACAGTAAATACCGATATTTGTTAGTGCAAGTGTTTAGGTATGAAAACGGTAAATGGTGATTCTAATCACAAAGAATTGACAGTTTCTAAATAAAATAAGGATTTCATAATCAACGCTCTGCTTAACTAGTCACTAGTCTCTAATTACTAAGAGTATGTTTAAATTTTCAACTATCTTAAAATCAATGACTTGCAACTTTCAAGAAATTTTTTGATGGTCTGATGGTTAGATGGCTTGATGGTTCTTACGTCACGTTGACCATCAAGCCATCTAACCATCAGACTCATTTCAGTAGATAATTACGAAGTTTTCAAATTAGCACAATAATATTTTTAAACATACTCTAATCACTACACTAGCTACAAAAATTCCTATATATGAACAGATTATTTTTATTTAGCGCTTTCTTTCTATTAGCAGTACAAACCAGTTTTGCCGACGGCATTGACTTCTTCCATGGCACTTGGCCCGAGGCCTTAGAAGCCGCCAAAGAAGAAGGAAAACCCATTTTTGTCGATGCGTACGCCGTCTGGTGTGGCCCCTGCAAAAGAATGGCGAAGGAAGTATTTACCCGCAAAGACGTGGGCGATTTTTACAATGCTAATTTTATAAATCTAAAGATGGACATGGAAGCCGAAGCCAATTTGGTTTTCCGACAGGCGTATCCCGTTTCGGCCTTCCCTACCCTATTTTACATCGATAGCCAAGGCGAAGTGATTCGAAAGGTGAAAGGTGCGCAAAAAGCGGAAGCCTTTATTCAGTTGGGTAAGTCGATTTTATCCAAAGTGGACTTCAGTGCCGACTACGCTAAAGAATACGAAAAGGGCAATCGAGACCCCGAATTTATTTACAAGTATCTCCAATCACTCAATAAATCGAAGAAATCCACCATTAAGGTGGCCAATTTATACCTCAAAGCGCAAGAGGATTTATCGACGCCCATCAATCAGAAAATCATCTTCGAAGCAGCTACGGAAGCGGATTCTAAGTTATTCGACCAATTGATTGCCAACCGAAAAAGTATTGAAAAATTGGTCGGTAAAGAAGCAGTAGCCGAACGAATCGAGCAGGCCTGCGCCACTACGGTACAAAAGGCCATCGAGTACGAATTTCCTGAATTGATGGAGGAAGCCAATGCTAAAATGAAAGCGCATCTGCCCAAAAAATCGGAGCGATTTGCTTTACTATCACAATTGGACTTTTGCATCGCCGTTGGGGACGCCAAGAAATACGCTAAATGTTGCTCCAATTACGCCAAAAAAGAGGCTAAAAACGACGACCAAGAGTTGCATAAATTGGCACAGCAAATGAAGGATAATTTTAGAGACGACCCGACCGTTATGAAGCAGGCGGAGAAATATGCCAAAAAAGCATTAGACCAGAATGCCGACGTATTGGCCTACCGGATGACCTACGCCACGATTTTAAATTATAACGGCAAAAAAAGCGAAGCGCTAAAAATTGTCAATAGTTCGAGAGAAATGGCGCAACAACAAGGCGCTGTTCGGGAGTTGGAAATGTTGATTCGGCGGATTGAGGGGTAAGGTTGTAAGGGGATGAGGAGATGAGGTCATAAGGGGATAAGGTTATTAGGTAGAGAGGCAGAGAGGTAAAGGGGCTAAGAGGTACGCTCAAACAATGCTAAGCACTACGATAAAATTAGCGTAACTTACTAGACAGGCTTACAAGATTTACACGGTTACTTTCTCCCATGCTAAATCCTATTAATCCTAAAATCTCCGATGAATGCAGAGTCGTATGACCTGTCAAAAAAGATTTACCGTTAATTTTGCTTGATTACTTAATAACTTGCCCATTGTTAATTGCACATTGCTCATTGTAAATTGTTAATCGCTCATGAGAAAATTTATTGTTTCATTCGTTTTGGGAGGTCTTTTTTTCAGCCTACCATTGAAAGCACAAGACGGCATTAAGTTCTTGGATGCGGAATTTGGGGAAGTATTGGCGTTGGCGGAATTGGAAGGAAAACTAGTCTTTTTGGATGCCTACACGGATTGGTGTGGCCCTTGCAAGAAAATGGATAAAGACGTTTTTTCTAAAAAAGAAGTGGGCGATTTTTACAATACTAATTTTTTGAGTGTCAAGATTAATATGGAGAAAGGCGAAGGGATTGGTCTAGCGGAAAAATACCTCATTTTTGCTTATCCATCGCTGCTTTTCATCAATTACGATGGTTCGATTGCACACCGATACGCAGGATTTCAAGACCAAAAAGGGATGTTGGCTTTAGGAAATACGGCTTTAGACGAAGGAAATAACCTGGAGGCCTTAGCCAAAAAATACGAAGCGGGCAATCGGGAACCCGCTTTTTTGATGCACTACTTACAGGCAAGTTTTCAAGGTGCCGATGGGCAGCACGTTGGCATATTAGAAGCCTTTTTAGAAACACAGGAAAATTGGAATACCGACGAAGCTAGAGAACTGATTTTCAATTTATTAGACACACCCAACTCGCCACTTTTCGACCATCTTATCGCCAATAAAGCGACTTTCGGAGAAACTTATGGAGTTCCGACCGTTGAAAATAAAATCCAAGGGATTGTGTACGAATCGTTAAGCAAAGGGACGACGACTATCGAACAGGCGGACGAATTATTCGCACGGGCGTACCCCAAAGACCATAAGAAAAAAGCGGCCTTTTACAAAATGTCTTATTATCAACAAAAAGAAGAAGGCAACGCCTACGCTGCGGCCGCCATAGATTATGTGAAGAATTTCCCCAATATTCCACTGGAAGAATTGAACGATATTTCGTGGGGTTTTTACGATTTGGTGGATGACTACAAATTGTTAAAAAAAGCCTTGCGGTGGGCAAAAAAATCTACCAAACAGGATGATTCGTATTTGAATAACGATACGCTGGCAGCTTTGTACTATAAAATGGGCAATAACAAAAAGGCACTGAAGGTTGCTAGAAAAGCCATCGCCATCGCTAAAGTAGCAAGAGAAGACCACCAAACAGCAAGCGATTTAATCAGAGAGATAGAAGCAGAAAAAGAGGAAGGGCAATAAAAATTGACTTGAAGTGGCCGAAAAAAATAGTCCAAATTTCCTCGGCCACCCAGTAAGTCTTAAGTGAGTGTTTTTTAAACGTAGTTAAGGTTAAAACCAAGGCGTTTTTAGTGGAATCGTTGGCTCTTATTCATGAAGTTTGAAGCAAGAACAACACCACCTCCAATAGCAAATGAACCGAGTGCAATGTAAAGAATCAGCATGAAAAAACAGTTTAGTTTGTGTTAAAAGATTGTGATAATTTTGGAATAATGTCTTAGAAGGAAATTTGCTGATGTTCGGATTATAGGTACACAAAATATACTTGTGTCGGCTTGGTCGGATGGAGATTATTGAGTTTCTACGACAATTTAAGAACAATTGTTCGATTTTCCAAACGTTCTTTAAATATTAGTTAAAAAAATATATTTCATTCGTAATATAATGCGGAATTTGCTGTATGAAGGTAAAAGTAGGAACTAGTTGCCGAATTTAAACACATTTTATCCCACCAATTGCACTTTTAAAAGTGGTTTTGTCAAGTATTGGCGAAATGTCTTTTTGGGAACTCGGTAAGTTTTACTGTAAAACAATCATTTTTTTGGTCACGATTTCTTGGTCTGTTTTCAATTGTACGAAGTAAACTCCTGCCTCTTTTTCTGCTTTCTGAAAAATAACTTGATGTCTCCCTTCTTTCAGCTTTGTTCTTTCATAATAGGTTTTTACTCGTTGTCCCGCTTGATTGAATATATGCAAACTTACGGAGGAGGAAGTAGTTAATTCAAACTGAATAGTTGCCTCGACGTTTGCTGGGTTGGGGTGAACAGATAAAGACAGCGGGTTATTTTGCGTTTTTTCCGAATAAGAGGTTAACGTTCTATTCTCGGCGCTAACTTTTTCTAGATTTTCTACACAGTTCGTCGGAGCAATTATCGCCGAAAAACTACCACCTGCTATCACACTAAATCCAGGCAGTAAAAGAATGGAATCGCTTGCTTGGAAACGGATGTTTTTGTTAGGTTGAATGAGAACATTGGATTCTATCATTTTTTCAGCCATGAATTGTCCTTTTCTTAACATAGTCGTATCGTTGATTTGAATGTTTTCTTGGCAGAGCGGTTGAGGTTCGGTGATGTTAATTCGACCATTTTGGTATAATAAGGGTATATTTGAATGTCCATGGAGGTCAATAT
>JBCCQK010000101.1:0-18921 GCA_039024375.1 Bacteroidota bacterium | reverse complement strand
CCACCGCCAATCCAAATACGGTAATCCCCGAAATGATGTTGATGGCATTTGTGGACCGTTTGGCAAATAAATAACGCTGGGCAAATTTTATGGGTAAATTCAAAGTGGCTGATACTAAAGAAAATGTAAAAGGTAAAACCCGCCAGACTGTTTTGCGGGCTGGTTTCAAATTCAAAATCTAAAAGTGCTGAAAATTAGAATTTTAGAATTTTAAAAATGCAAATTTACTTTCATCACATTCCTAATGAAAAATTCAAAAAATAATCGAGTCAAAATTAAGGAAATCCCTTAACTTTAATGGTCAATACACCTTTAACTTTACAAAAGTCATCGTGGTGACTAGTGATTGGTAATTAGTGACTAGTGCAAATTACAAGTAACAAAAATGAGAGAAAGCGCCATTATCTACACCAAGTTTGGGTATTTTGAATTAACTGGCAGTGAAAAAGGCATCGCTTCGGTCAAAAGATTGCCTCACGAAGCAGAGATTACAGAGGATTTACCCTCCGTATTAAGGCCCTGTACACAACAGCTAAATGCCTATTTTGCGGGTAAGCGCAAGTCGTTCGACTTAAAATTGGATTGGTCGGGCGCCAGCGAGTTTAACAAAAAAGTATGGCAAGTTTTGTTGGACGTTCCTTATGGGCATACCATCGCCTATGGACAAATTGCCAAACTAATCAACAACCCACAGGCGTATCAAGCCGTTGGATTGGCCAACAAACACAATCCTATCGCCATTATTGTCCCCTGCCATCGCTGCATTGGGAAAGATGGCGATATGGTCGGCTATTCGGGCGGCGGCGTGGACATTAAACAGGAATTGTTGCGGTTGGAAAACCCAATGAGTTTTGCGATACAGGGGAAGTTGTTTTAGCGGTTGTGTTATTTGTGTATTTGTTATTCGTTATTAGTTTAGGCGTTGACCGTCAACATCTAAACGAGTAACAAATATCTAATAACAAATAACCAATTCCCTTAACAAAAATATAACCGCCTTTCGTAAACTTACACCACCGTTCTGAACGTTCTTATACCAAAATGAGTAGTATGATTTGGAAACGATTTAAGGAAAAATTAAACAATCAGAAGCATGACCAAATCGAAGTAGGAGGTATTGTGAAAGTACGTCCTACGGCGGTGGGGTTGTATGCTGTTTTTATAGTGCTTTGCCTTTCAGCTAATAATAGTTTTTTATTCGCACAAGACAGTATTTCGGCGGGAAAGGATAAGATTAATGGGCAGATTGTAACGGTATCTTACGAAGAAAGTGATACGCTGTTGGTGTCAGATTTAGCGGGGGTTTCGGTGTCCGTTCCCCGTTCGTTCGACGATATGGACGAGCTAATTCGCTACGAAAAGTACAAGCGATACGCTACGAAAGTATATCCGTATGCGGTGAAATCCATCAAAATTTTTCGCGAGGTGGAAGAAGTAACCCAAACGATGAACAAACGCAAGCGCAAAAAGCATATTAAAAGATTGCACAAAGAACTAAAAAAAGAATTTTCTGACCCACTCCGTAATTTGAGTAAAACCCAAGGAAAAATTCTTATTGAGATGATTGAAAAGGAGTTAGATACTAGTTTTTACGAGTTGATGAAAGGACTTCGAGGCGGATTTACGGCGGGCTATTGGAATACTTTGAGTCGGATGTATGGTTACAGGTTAAAGGAGAAGTATCAGCCGGGGGACGATAAAATTTTGGATGCCGTGCTGTACGACTTAGATATTTCGCATCAGTTAGAGAAGTAGGTGTTTTCTTTTCTATCAAAAAAATTTTCTAACCTACATAACGCTGCATATCAACTAGAATCCCCTACTTTTGGGTCATTATTTGACCAATTCAACTCTATTCATGTTCGATAATCCTGCGTTGCGTTTAACGGAAGCCAATACCTCTACTGGCACCATCAATTGGAAAAGCCCTTCTAATCTAGCCATCATTAAATACTGGGGTAAATACGGGCGGCAATATCCACAAAATCCTTCCATAAGTTTTACTTTAGAAAATGCGTTTACGCAAACGATTTTATCTTACCAACCAAAGGAAAATCCGTCGGACGGAATTGATTTAGCTTTTACCTTTCACGGAGAAGAGAACGAGGCTTTTCGAAGCAAAATGGTCAAATTTTTAGAAAGTATTTTGCCCATCTTCCCATTTTTAGACCAACTGAAATTAACGGTACAATCGGGCAATTCTTTCCCCCACTCCGCTGGAATTGCCTCTTCGGCATCGAGTATGAGCGCTTTAGCTTTGTGCTTGTGTAGTCTGGAAGACGAATTGTTCCAAACCTTACAGGACGATGAATTGTTCGATAAAAAGGCGAGTTACGTCGCCCGTTTGGGTTCGGGTAGCGCCTGTCGGTCCATTTATTCGGGCATGGCCGCTTGGGGTACAACGACCGCTATTTCGAAAGCCTCCAACGATTACGCCGTTCCGTTTTTGCACGAAATGCACGACGTCTATAAAAATTTTCACGACGATATTTTGATTGCTAGCAAAGGCGAAAAAAGCGTTTCGAGTAGAGCGGGCCACGCACTCATGGAAGGCAATGCGTACGCTCAACCTCGCTACGAACAGGCCAATCGGCGTATGGAGCAATTGGTAGCGGTGTTGAAAAATGGAGACGTAGAAACGTTCGGAGAAATTGCGGAAAATGAGGCTTTGACACTTCACGCATTAATGATGACTTCCGAACCATCGTATATTCTGATGCGTCCCAACTCGTTGAAAATGATTGAGTTGATTCGACAATATCGACAAGACACCAAACATCCGATATATTTCAGTTTGGACGCTGGTCCTAATTTACACGTCCTCTACCCTGAGTCGGTCATCCACGAAGTACGCCCCTTTATTGAAGAGAAACTGGTGCCGCTTTGTGAAGAGGGAAGTTGGATTTCGGATTGGGTTGGTGAAGGGCCGGAGCAGTTGGATGTTTAGGAGTGGCAGTAGCAGTAGCAGTCGGCAGCTTAGCCAAAACAAAAGAACCGTCAACGTCTAAATCCGTGTTACAAAAACAGTATCAGTCGGCAGGTGCAGCGGCAGTACGCAGTTTAACCAAAAAAAGAGGACCGTCAACGTCTAAATCCGTTGTCCAAGTCACCATCAAAAAAAGCATCCGTTGTCCAAAATTCCGTGTTACAAAAATAACAGCAGCTAATCAAACATACCATTTAACAATAAGACCGTCAATATGAAGCATCTATTCATTGCCTTATTTTGCCTACTTTTCACTCTGACGAGTTGTGCCCAAATCCCTACCGAAAGGCCGAAAATTCTAAACGAATCCTTTGACCAAAAAATTAGTCGGACCATCAGCTTTACTGTCCCTACGATGGGCGTGGATGAGTTATACGAGACAAAAGAAAAAGTCTATATTCTGGACGCCAGAGAACGGGAAGAATTTGAAACGAGCCATATTCCCAATGCGCAATTTATTGGGTATAATAAAATGGAGAAATCGACACTGAAAGCGATTCCCAAGGATGCTAAAATTGTGTTGTACTGCTCTATTGGGTATCGCAGTGAAAAAATGGGGGAAAAGATTCGGAAGAAAGGCTATACCAATGTTTATAATTTGTACGGTAGCCTCTTCGAGTGGGTCAATCAAGGTTATCCGTTGATGGATGCGCAGGGGCAGCCGACGAAGCAGGTGCATACGTATAATAAAAAATGGAGTCAGTGGGTAGAGGAAGGCAAAGCGGAAAAAGTCTGGTAGTTGTTGTGGTTTTCTCATTGCCCATTATTTTGATTTCGGACATCGGATGCTTCGTTTAACGTTGACTTGGACAACAGATTTAGACGTTGACGCTTCTATTGTTTTTTCAAACTGGATACTGCCACTCGCCTACTGCTACTGCCACTGCTACTACCTACTCACTTCTCCCACCATTTATCCACATACTGAATTTTCTGCGCTTTCATTTTTTGTATCAAAGCAGTGGGGTTTTCATCAATGAGCATACGCTGTCCGTGAAAATCTTTCAAAAAACCTTCTTGGACCATGTGCCGAATATGGGCGATTAGGTGGTCGTAAAAACCGTTTACGTTTAAGATACCAATGGGTTGATTGTGTAAACCCAATTGCTGCCACGTAAACATTTCGAAAAACTCGTCTAACGTGCCAATGCCGCCGGGTAATACAATTACTCCTTCGGATACATCTACCATTTTTTGCTTCCGTTCGTGCATTGTTTCGGTGATAATTAACTCCGAAATGCCGTAATGGGCTACTTCTTTATCCACCAAAAATTGGGGAATAGTACCCACAACTTTTCCATTTTTTGATAAGACGGCATCGGCTACTACGCCCATCAATCCGACATTGCCCGCCCCGTAAACTAGGGTGATTCCTTGCTCACCCATCACTTCGCCCAATTGACGAGTAGCTTCGGTGTAAATGGAATTAAGACCGGGGCTAGAACCACAAAAAACGGCGATACTTTGCATGATTTTTTAATAGTGATTTGTGATTAGTTGACTAGTGATTGGTGTAAATTCTCAATGTACACTTGGAGGGGGATTCCTTCAGAGAATCTTTCTCCTTTGAAAAGATGAAGATTCCTTGAAGGAATCTCCCTCTCCAGCTACGTATTGAAAATTTACTGACTAGCTAAATAAAATACTGATTTTCAAACTTTTGTCCTACCTAAAAACTATCAAACCTCTGTAATTCGACCCAATTAGATAGAGAAAAAGGTAAGAACTCGCTAAGTAAGTAAAAAGTTCCAATTACTGTGTAAATTAAAATTTACTCACTCTAGTCTTGCTACGTCCAACTGCGTCCGCAGCAGCTGCATCGCCGATTCCCAACTATCAACGGACACGGCATCGGAATGCTGGTCAGCGGCCAATTCCGTAGCCGCTCGAATTTGCTCCGCCCATTCGGTGAGTTTCTCATCCATCTTTTCTCGGCTCATGGGGCCTTCCGATAATTCTTGTAGCTTTTCTGCCAACAACGTTTCGTAAGTTGTCCAACCTTTGGTCAATTTATCGCAAGCGGCCGAGCGTTGTCGAAGGCCCAAAAATCCGTTGCGGAAGGGTTCACAATTCGCACTGATTGCTCCCCATTCGTCGGCAATAGGAGTAACGGGGTTGGCATCAGTAATTATATTTTCAAAAGCATTATCCAAATCCCACGGGATGAGATGCACACTTTTTTGTGTAGGTTCTTCGTACCAATAAAAATTGTGACTAGAACAATCTCCGCCATTGCAATACCAATGAAACGCCCCGTCATCGTTCCGAATCGTTCGGTCAACGGCAATGTAGGAGATTATTTCGGGTACGTTCATCCATTTTTCAATCACGGTTGGGACTTCCGCTTCGGTCGCACGAGCAATTTCTTCGGCAAAGGTTTGAATGATTTCCACACTTGGGTTTTCGTCTTCGTTGGTTTTCAATCCCGCCAAATACGTCGCTTCGGTTTGGGGCTGACCATCGGCGGTTAGTGGCCACACTTCTTTGTATAAATTACCCGTTCCATCGTCAAAATTTTGTCGAGTAAAGCGGCCGTCTATCTGTTCCACCAACGAGTACAACCCACTATATTGCCCATTAATCATCAATTTGGCGTGTACCGCCCTTGGTGCAGGCACCTCCATTTTTCGAAACAGCCAATAGCCCAATCGGTCCCGCATCTGGCTCTTATCGTTATTTTGAGAATGAAACTGCAATTTTTTCAACCCATAAAATTGACGGTCCGAACCGTTCCAATTGATTTTGATTTTCATGGATAATTTAGTGCAAATCTTACGACCTGAGGGATTTGCCCAATTGCCCCCCGACAAACAATTGACAAAGGCCCCAACCGACCCTTTATAACGAATGCCTACGGGGCTAATGGTTTCGCCTTCAAAGGTCAGGCTTCCTTCCACGTATTCTTCCGCCGCTGGGTCTTGGTCAATCTTAGCCAGCGATGCTTCGGGCAGCGTCAGTTCAAAGGTATGTAGTTTGTCTTGGTCGAAAATGTATTTTGATTTGGTGTTGAGATAGCGTTCGTCCCCCGTCGGAGTGATGATTGGTACTTGATTATTGACCTCAGAAGTGGGCGTAACGGGTGCAACCTCAGTCGTCGTCTCTTCTCCGCAGGCTAAGAATAGTAGGAGTATTAGTAGGTGGGTGCAAAGTAGTAAGGATTTTTTCATTGCTGCATATTTTTAATGGGTTTCGGTTTCGACTCTGGAGAGTCGAGATACATCTTCTTTCTTCGACTCTGGAGAGTCGAGTTAGGTCTTTTTGTTTTCGACTCTGGAGAGCCGAGTTAGGTCTTTTTGTTTTCGACTCTGGAGAGCCGAGTTACTTTCTACGAGCTAAACGTATCACGACTCTCCAGAGTCGTACCAGCTAGAATACAATCACAGTTTTAATCGTAGCATCTCCAAGGTAATAAAATTTGGCAAACTGCATCAAAATTTTTTAGTCCTTCCGATTCCGTACCCTCTGAGACAATTCCATCAATTTTATTTAAAACTTCCGCTTCTGATTACCAGCAAAATAGTACCTACTCCAGTATTTTTGTTCTTCAGAATTTCAGATGAAAAAGTGATAAAAATCTTTTACAACGTAATCATCCATTTTGAAAAAGGCCATCCATACTTTTCTTCTTTTCACTATTGCGACCGCTTCGACCTTAGTTGCCCAATCGCTCCCATTATCATTTAAAATTTACGATGCCGAAAAAAGAGTGCCCATAGAAAACGCCCACGTTTTTATTTTAAATACCACCTTTGGAACTACTTCTACTACCACGGGACAAGTCCAATTCAACATCCCCCAACAAATAGCCGAAGATTTGGTGATTAGCCACATCAGCTATACTACCAAAATTTTAAACCCCACCGATTTTCAAGATTTAACGGCCCAAGATACGGTATGGCTGCTTCCCGATTTACAATCTGTCAAAACGGTGACAGTCAGGGCCGAACGGAGTAAGAAATGGAAAAAACGGCTCAAAAAATTCACCAAATACTTTTTGGGAACAGAAGAAGCCGCTCATAATTGTACGCTGCTGAATCCCGAAGTACTGCGCTTTTCGGAAGAAAATGGTACTTTTCGAGCGGCGGCAACCGATTTTTTAGCAATTCGCAACGAGTATTTAGGCTACGAGGTAAAATATTGGTTAACGGAATTATTGGTAGAAGCAGACGGCTCATCCACTTACTCTGGAAAAGCCAATTTTCAACCGCTAGCGCAGTCGGATAAAAAGGATTTTTTTGAAAAAAATAGAAAAACTGCCTACGAGCAGAGTCCCAAATTTTTCTTTCGCAGCCTAATTGACGACCAAGTTACCGAACGGGGATTTGAGCTGTCGTCGGTAAAATACCAAGACCAGCAATTTTCGACTTTGTCCTTGCCCGATAGAGCTAATCTGCTGCGAGTGTCCGCCGATAGTTCCCAATACTTTGTACGGTTTCCCGAATTTTTAAAAATTGTCAATACCAACCAAAAAGAAGTTTTTCAAGAATTGAGCGGTTTGCAAGTCGGTGGTTTGGAGAGTTCCCGTTTTTCCAATTCGCAGACGGTTAATAAAACGAAAGTTGAGTTTGCGACTTCATATTTGTACAAATTAGGGCCTGTTGTCCAGCTTAACCAATTTGGTAATGTGCTCAATTCGGAAACGGTGAAAGAATACGGAGTTTGGGCCAATCAACGAGTGGCGCTGCAATTGCCTTTCGATTTTGGCAATGAGTACGATATGGAACGAAAAGCAACCGTTCGACCAAAACTGCCAAAGCCCTCCAAAGAACAATTGAGCCGACCCACGCTATCGAAAAGTCAACAACTAAAGTTGTTCACCCAACTGATTTACGAACAAAATCCGACGATTAAAACTAAGCTAGTAGAACAAATAACGTTAGGGTGGCGCCCCGCTTTTATACCTATCCTTGCGGAGTTTCTTCGATTGAGCAGTGACCCTATTTTAGTCCAGCAAGTAGTTCGATTATTAGAAGAAAAAACGGGAAAAACCTTTGGAGACGATTATTTGAGTTGGGTCGAATGGTTTTGGGAACAAGACCCAATTTACCCCAGCTATTACGCCAATTTTAAAGCTACTTACTACCAACACATTGATTCCAAATTTCGTCGATATTTTTTAAGAAGGCAGACTTCGGCCAAGGTGCGATTGGACGAAATTGTGTGGGGAGGAGTTAAGCAAGACGGTATTCCGCCTTTGCGATACCCTAAATTAATTGCCGCCGCCGAAGCCGACTATTTGAGCAATCAACACACCGTTTTTGGTGTCTTCATCAACGGCGTGGCTAAAGCCTATCCGAAACGGATTTTAGCATGGCACGAATTCTTTGTGGACAGCTTCGGCGATGCTCAAATTGCGGGGGTCTATTGCACCCTTTGCGGCACGGTTATCGCTTACGACCAAAAGCATCGAGGGGTTCTACACGAACTGGGAACGAGTGGATTTCTCTATCGCTCCAATAAATTGATGTACGATAAAGAGACCCAATCGCTTTGGAGTACCATTGAGGGCGAGCCCGTTTTGGGACCTTTGGTGGACCAAAATATTCGTCTAAAAGTCTATCCCGTGGTGACTACTACGTGGGGCAATTGGAAAAAACTTCATCCCAATACGCAGGTACTTTCCATCAATACGGGACACGAAAGAGACTACGGCGAAGGAGCGGCCTACGCCGATTATTTCGGTACAGATAACTTGATGTTTCCCGTTCCCCAAAAGAGTAACGAGCTGGTCAACAAAGCGGAGGTACTCATTGTCAGAGCGCCCGATTACCGCACGGACCCATTGGCCGTTTCAGTGGATTTTTTAAAAAAGAAGAAGTGGTTTCAGACAACTGTTGCCAATACCAATGTGGTGATTTTGAGTGATAAGACGGGCGCTACTAGCGCCTTCGATGCGACAAACATTTCTTTTGTAGATTATAAAAAGGGACATTTAATTGACGAGGCGGGTAAACAATGGACACTAAAAAACCACGAATTGCAATCGAGCGACGGGCAAGTGCTTCAACAATTGCCTACGCATCATATTTTTTGGTTTGCTTGGTACGCTAATTATCCGACTACTCGGTTGGTGAAGTAGGTTTTATAAAGGTTTTTTGCAGTTAAAAGAGGAAGATTCTCTGAAAGATTCTCCCTCTACTAATCAAGGCTGTTAAGTTTTGTTTCACAAGCGGAAAAATGTTAAAGCCCGCCTGCTCTCGCTTGTCGGGTAGGTTTCCTCCCAATGTTCGGAGATGGCACGGTGTAATTCCCCCTTTTGAAGGGGGTCAAGGGAATGTTTCGTGCGAAATTGCTTCCAAACATCCCCCTAGCCCCCTTCGAAGGCAGGGCTGTTAAGTTCTGTTTAACAAGCGGGAAGATGTTAAAGTTTCCTCCCAGTGCTCGGAGATAGCACGATGTAATTCCCCCTTTTGAAGGGGGAAAATTCTGTGCAAAACTCCAGATTTTGGGTAAAAAAATAAATGCCTAAAAATTTGCAAAAATAGAACTTAACAACTTGTCCGTACGGAGCCCTGCCTTTTGAAGGGGGTCAAGGGGATGTTTCGTGCGAAATTGCTTCCAAACATCCCCCTAGCCCCCTTCGAAGGGGGAAAGTGCGGTGCAAAAAACTGGGTTTTCTGACAAAAAAATAGATGCCTAAAAACCTGCCCGCAAGCATTCAGGCAGGTTTGCAAAGTAGAACTTAACAGCACTGATTTCCTACCGACAAACTACCTAAGCAGTTGATTTCCCATAAGTCGGTAAAGAGAAAATAAAGGACGTTCCTCCGTTCAATTGACTTTGCACTCGAATACTCGCATCGTGCAGTTCGAGTATTTTTTTGACAATGGCCAAACCGAGTCCTGCGCCCGTATTTTTAGCCGTAGTGGTGGTACTCGTTTTACGATAGCGGTCAAAGATAAACGCTTGCTCTTCGGAGGGAATACCTGGCCCAGTATCTTGTACTTTTATTTGAACGCCTCCTTTCTGTTCTTCCAATCCAATGGTAACAGTGCCACCATTGGGGGTGAATTTTAAAGCATTGTCCATCAAGTTTTGAATCACTCTTTCTACCAAAGAGACGTCGGCAAACACGATGGGTAAATTTTCTTCGTGTTCTACTTTGACGGTGATGTCTTTTTCTTTGGCTAATACTTGGTATCTGGCAAAAGCATCAGCTACTAAATCGGTCATTTGGAATGGCTCCTTCTGCGGTTCAATTTGTCGAGCTTCCAGTTTGGAGTATTCAAAAAGCTGCTTAATTAAATCGGATAATTTTTCCGAACTTCTCAGAATGATATTGAGGTATTTTTGTCGGTCAAGCGAAGAAATTTTGTCAGCTTTCATGAGCAAAGTTTCTACGTAGCCCTGCATGATGGCCAAAGGGGTTCGGAGGTCGTGGGAAACATTGGCAATTAACTCTCGGCGCAGATTCTCGACGGACTTTAATTCGTCAATGTTGGCGACAATCGTATCGGCCATTTCGTTGAAAGTATCGGCCAAGACGGGAAAATCTCCTTTGGCGTCCTCCCCTACTCGGATGCTCAAATCCCCTTCTTTGAATTGGGTAACGGTTTCGACGTAGCGACGCAAGTTTTTGGTCACAAACCAAATGGCCAAAAAGCTAAGAATTAAGGCCATCAACAACGCCCCCGTAAAGATGGAAATACCAATCTTAGGTACTTTACAATTGACCAAATAGTTGAGAACGGATGATTGTTCTTCGCTCGCCAAAATGATATACAGATAGCCCTGTAATTCACCGTTTTCAGTGATAGGCGCAGCGGAGAATACGTTCTTCACTTCGGGAAAACGGGGGTCATCTCCTTTGATAAATTTGAATTCTTCAGCGTTAATTTTTTCTCGAACGGGCTCTAAATCCACCCTATCCGCTTTTATTTTGGACTCGGGTGCCACGTAAGTGATAATTTTTCCCTCCGTATCGAGTAGGTAAATTTCGATACTCGGATTAATCACCATCTTGGAATCCATAATCTTCTGAATCGCCATCGTATCGACTTGGCCGTCTACCAAGGGCTTGACTTCTTTAATCATCTTGGCGGCAATGCTTCCGTAGAGCATTTGATTCGACTCTTGCAGGTATTCTTTGGTAAAATAACCCGTGAGTCCCACAAAAACGAGTCCTAGGACGATGAACAGGCCGAGCAAAGCGGCCGATATTTTCCAGTATAAATATTTCATATATCAATGGCAATTAGCAATGTGCAATGAACAATTTGCAACTATGCTAGGAACGAGATAGAATCATAATTTTGAAAAAAGGAAATACGTTGAAATATTTCCATCCTATTTCCAGTTATTTCTACTTATTTCCGAAGAGCAAAAGTCGTTTCTTACAAGGTTCCGAGTATTGTCAGAACAAATAACGAATAACAAGTAACAAATAAACAATTACAATTCCTCGTTGAAGCGGTAGCCGACGCCCCAAGTCGTTAGGATATAAATGGGTTTTTGGATGTCGGGTTCAATTTTGTTGCGCAGGCGATTGATGTGCGAATTGACCGTGTGTTCAAATCCGTCAAAATCGTAGCCCCACACGATGTTGAGTAATTTAGACCGGTCGTAACTTTTCCCCGGGTGACTCGCCAACAACGTCAATAGTTCAAATTCTTTGGGCGATAGTTCTACTCGTTGGGACTTGATAGTTACTTTTCGCAAATCGGTATCAATCTGCAAATCACCGAATGACAAAACGGAATCTTTTTGACCATCCGATTTTTCGACCCCAATCATCAAATCCATCCGTCGGAAAATAGCTTTTACCCGTGCGATAAATTCTCTAACGCTGAACGGCTTGGTTAAGTAATCATCGGCGCCCATTTCCAAACCCAGCACTTTATCAATCTCTTCCGAACGAGCGGTTAACATTAAAATAGGGGTCCGAACGTCTTTAGCTCGCAGTGTTCGACAAATCTCAATCCCATCTTTGTAAGGCAACATGACATCCAGTAAAATGAGGTCATATTGATTATTAAGTCCCTTTTCTAGCCCTGTCTTCCCGTCCAAGGCCTTATCTACTTGACAATCTAAATCGGTCAAGTGAATTTCTAATAAATCGACAATATTGGGGTCATCTTCGACCACTAAAACTTTTTTCATAGTAGCATCAGTCCTAAAGACTTCGGTTGGTGTGGTTAAAAATCTAACTATTTTTTGTTTGGGTTGTACCAATTTCAGCAAGTTTGTAATATACGACGAATCTTAGGGAAATTGAAAATTTAAAATTACAAATCGAAAATCTAAAAGTATTGAAAATCAGAAAGTTAGAATTTTTAAATCAGTAAATTTATTTTTATCTCTTTTCTTTCACTGTCGTTTATTGAGTGATTAAAAACTTTTCTACAAAATTAGGCTTTAAGTATCACAGAAAAATCACAGAAAGGAGAAGGTTTTGTTGCATGTTTTAATGAATGATGAGTGATGGATGATGAATGATATTACAAATTAGCTAAGTACTTTTTCAAATTAATGTGGTCGGCTTTTAATTGAGCAGGAGAGGGAAATTCCTTCATCCCGAAGGATTTCGGGATTCTCTTTCAAAGATTAAAAGATGAAGATTCTCTAAAAGAATCTCCCTCTCCTAACCGACATTTTTATCTTGACTAACCACGACGAACGATATGGATGATTTATGGTTTTGGGCTTTTATGATTTGGAGTTTCCCTATGGGATACTACCGCAGTCGCTTCCGAAAAATGGTGTACGAGACGGACGATTGGACGATTAATATTAAACCCTATTTTATCAAAGAGGTCAAAGGGCTATTTGGTAATCTGTTTCCCGACAATCTCGAATATATGAAACTTCGTAATTTCTATCGGTTTTATCTATTCGTGTATGTTTTATTGTTTTTGTTGTGGCGAAATTTTTAGTAAGGGGATACATTGATGAGGGAATCAGAGGATAAGGTTTAGGGGGCGAATGAGGTTTATGAGGGGAATAAGGCTTATCAGGTCCAAACACGTCCTACTGAACACGTCCCACTAGAATAACTTACAAAAAATCCTGTCATCCTGCAATCCTTAACTCACTCACTCCATTTCCCCGTTTAACCACTTGAATTTGCGTTCCAATCCGTTCCTTCAAAGCCGAAACGTGTGAAATTACGCCAATTCGCTTGCCGACCGACTGCAAATTTTCGAGGGTTGAAATCGCCAAATCTAACGCATTTTCGTCCAAAGTACCAAATCCCTCGTCGATGAACAACGATTGGATTTGGGTATTTCGTCCCGCCAAATCGGATAGTCCCAAAGCCAGCGCTAAACTTACCAAAAAACTTTCGCCGCCCGATAAAGTGTGAATCGACCGAATATTATTGGCGTGATGCGTATCAATAATTTCAAGAGCTAAATCCTTATCGTTGGGCTTATGTATTAAGTAACGACCATTGAGCAATTCTAGATGATAATTCGCCAATTCGGACAATTTCTTGAGCGTCAATCCTTGGGCAAAAGCCCGAAAAACCTTCCCTTCCGAAGAACCAATCAAATCTTTCAGTTTCGCCCAACGCCGATGCTCTTTCTCCTGTTTGGTCAATTGCTGGTTGAGTGTTTTCCCTTCTGCTTCCCGCTCGGCGTTGTCTTCCATTTGCTTGGTTAAGCGACCAATTTGCTGATTGAGGTCTTGCAGTTGTTGTTGATATTCAACTTGTTGCGCTTCCAAAGTCGGCAGAGAGTCCGTAGTTAATGCTTGGCTTATAGTGTTTTTTTCGTCCTTTAAAGCATTGGTTAGTGATTGTTGCGCTTGCGTGAGGCGTTTTTCCAAACGATTTTTGTTCGTTGTCAACTGTTCGGCGACCGTCGCTTCCAAATGGGCCGCTTTCAGCGCTTCAATATTGGCAAAGCCTTTCTGTTGAATCTTTACTTGTAAATCGGCCGTCAATTGATTTAATCTTTCTCTTATTTTCATTAAATCTTTTTCGTTCGTTTGGGCTTTTGTCAACTCCGAATTTAGTTGAATTTCGGCATCTTTTAAGGCTTGCGTGGTCGTAGCTAAAGTGGTTTCGGCGGTTTCCAATTGTTGTTGCCAATTGGCTTTAACGGTTGCCACTACTTGGTCTCCGAAAAGTACTTGCCGCTCGTTTCGCAAAGCGGACAGTTTTTCGTCCAAAGCCGCTACTGTTTTACCGATTTTTGCTCGTCGCTTCTCCAAATCCTGCCGATTTTTGATAGCCTGCTGTAGGTTTTGCTCGGCTAGTAAAGCGGCAGAACGCTTTTCTTGAACACCAATGGAAATACGGTCGTAGTCTGCCTTTTTTTGATTGAGGGTTGCTAATAAATGAGTGGGCGTTTCAGTTTCCACAGAGAGGTCAAAATCTAACAAACTACCACTGATTTTTTGTTGTAAAGCTGTTTCCTTGGTCTCGTTTTCGGTAATTTTTTCAACCGTATTTTTTACACTATTTTCTACCACTGACAGGCTAAGTCTAGCTTGGTTCAAATCATTATTGAGTCGAGTGATTGTTCGCTCCAACTCGGTGATAGTTTCGTTTAAAACCAACAAATCAGCGTGCAATTGTTTGCGGTTGGAAATTGACGAAGCAACCACCTTTAGCTTTTGCTCCAACGCATCCGCCCGAGCCGAATAGAGCGATTTATCATTTAATTCGGGCAGAATTTCGGCAATTTGTCGCTCTTGCTCCACGATTTGTTGGAGTATCAAATCTCGTTTTCCCTCCCGTTCTTTTTCCTTGTCTCCTTGAATTTGTTTGATTTGTTCCGCCGTTTGTTGCTGGTCAAATAGCAGTTGTTTAACAATGTTTTTTTGTTGTTCCAAACGCAATTTGGTGGACTCAAACTCTGTGGCGGCTTCGTTTACAAAGGGCGTCAAATTTTCCATCTTGCGGAATGGATGCGAGGTGGACAAACACAAAGGGCAAGGCTCACCCTCCTTCAATTTTTCTCGTTCTTTTTGCAAGTCGGCAAACAGCTTCTGTTGCTCGTAAACAGAAGATTTGTAGTCGAAAGTAGTAGCCAGTTGAGCCTCTAATTCAACGGCGGATAACAGGTCGTTTTCGATGTCAAATAACTCTTTGCGCAAGTTATCTGCCTCTTCGTCAAATTTGGACAAACTATCAAGTCCTTTTTTGTACTCGTTGTCTAAGGTGAAAAGCGTTTTTAGGTTTTTCGATTGCTCGTCCAACTGGGCAATTTCGATGCTCAGTCGGTTCAATAATTGATTTCGGTCGTCCGTTTTTTTATCCTCAAAATGAGCGTAAAAACGGGTCAGGTTTTTATCGTATTGCTGCTGAGCCGTTTCCAGTTGCTGCTCAGCATTTTCCGTTTTACTTTTCTCTTTTTGATACTGCGCTTCCGCTCCCAATTTTTGCTTTTGCAACGAAGTTAATTCGCCTCGAACACTTGACCAATCCGCAAAAAAATTGGTCAAACTCGGTAGCAAACCTTCCAATTTTTGCGCTGCTTTTTTATCGGCTAACCATTTTTCACCATTGGCAATATCCGTTTTCAATTGTAGTAACTCCGCTTCTTTCCGTTCGATAAAAAGTTGATTGTCTGACACTTCTACCTTAATCTCTTCAAACGTTACCTCTACCTCTTCGAACCGTTGTATTTGGTCAGCAATCTGCACGTCCAGTTTTTGTACCTGTTGAAATACCTTTTCCTGTGCTTTTCCCCGTTTTTTCAAATTGGCCAGCGCTTCGGTGGCTGCTACCGTCTCCGTGGACAATAAGGACTGTTTACGAGTTAATGCTTCGACTAATTGACTGGTTTGGCTTAACGCTTTTTCCAATCGAATTTCCTCTCCTTTTAACCCTTCGAGTTGCGTTAGTTCCTTTTGAAAAACAAGGGTCGATTGATGCTTTTTTAACGTTTCAAAATCGGTCGCCGCTTCCGAAATAGCTAGATTAGCCAACCTCACTTCGGCTTCAAATGTTGCTTTGCTGGTAGCAATGCTCGCTAGCCGCTTACGCCATTCAATTTGACGCTGTACACTAGCCAAATTGTCCGTAATTTTTTCACTATCTTTTGCTAAATCTTTCCTTTGTTGTTGTAAGTTTTGTAAAGTCTCTTCATCCAGAATTTGCAAATTTTCCAAAGCTAACTTTAGCGCATTAACTCGTTCTTGCTCAACCTTGTTTTTTTCAAAAGCCGCCTTTGACAATTTAGAGTAAATTTCCGTCCCTGTTATGCGTTCCAATAAATTACTCCGCTCTTTGTCATCTGCTTTTAAGAAGGCGGCAAAATCTCCCTGCGACAACAGTACCGACTTTTTAAAACGGTCGTAGTCCAAGCCCGTAATCTCCTCCACTTGCCGCTCAATTTCCCGAATTTTAGTCGCCAATATTTCAAATACTTTCTTGGTGGGATTCCACGCAGATAGTTCTCTTTTAGTAATTAAATTTCCATCCAATTTCCCCCTTGCTCGGTGGATGGTCCACTTGGCTCGATACTGTTTTTCTTTAGCTAAAAATTCCACTTCCGCGTAGCCGTCCACCGTTCCATAAGATAGTACTTCCCCTTCGGCCGCATTTCGGTGGATGCTACCATAAAGCCCTAAAGTCATCGCATCCAAAATAGTCGTTTTCCCCGCTCCTGTGTCGCCTACGATGGCAAATAAGCCCACATCGCTCAGCGGCGATGCCGTAAAGTCAATCGTCGTTTCGAGTCGTAGGGAGTTGAGATTTTTTAGTCCTATTTTGAGTATTTTCATATCAGTATCCTAGTGTAGTGGTTAGTAACTAGTGATTAGTTAAGTAAACTGCTAATTTTCGAGCTTTTACTCCGCTTTTAAACGGTCAGTACTCACCATTAGACATTTTTGAAATCACACGCAAAGGGGCCAAGACACAGAGTTTTAATCGTCTAAAAATGAGTTGCTTATCGACGTCTAAAAAATTAAAACTTGCTGAAGTAATCAAATATCTAGCAGTGAACTATCAGTTATTTATCACTTGAACCACTAGTCTTTTCATTGCACATTGCTCATTGCTCATTGCTCATTGATAGTCAACCGTTCCACCAACACCTTCACCGTTCCTTCTACCCGAATTGTCAAAAGTAGCGCAGTTTCCGTAAAATAGGCCTTTTGTAACCGAATTTGACGAATATTTGCTAACACATGAACGCCTTTTTGAAAAATGGTTTGGTTCATTTGCTGTTGTAAAATCGTTTTTAGATTTGTTAAATCTTCTTCAAAATGGTAGGTCAAATCACCAGCTAGTTGGTTCGTCAAAGGCCCTTGGATACTCCATTTGGGAGTTGCCACAGTAATGTTACTAGTATCTAGCTGAAAGGAGACATCTTTAAGTTGAATCGTGTTTTTTTCCGTATCAAAGTTCGGCGTTCCTACCAACGTCAACCACCCCTCATAGCTTCCCGAAGTCCTTACTTTTAATTGCAATACTTCTCCCACCTTTTCAATTAGCAAACCTTCAAATTGTAGCCCTTGTGCACCAAATTGGAAGTTTTGCCCACGAAATTGTTGCAACACAACTTTTTGTACTTCCCCTAATGGAATTTTCGATTGAATCACTAACTGTGCTTCTTTTTGTCCATTAATATCTTGAATCGTTAGTGGAGAAAGCGAAGAATTAGGTAAGAAAGTATCCGTTGCTCCCACATTAATTTCTGTGCTCCCTTGAATGTGCAGCGTACTTAAAATAGTATCGCTTTCGGTTAGAAAGGGAGCAAATGTCACTTGCTTAGGAATAAACTTAAATCGAGTTTGATAGTCGGCAGAAACCAGCATCGGATTCTGGAGCATTTGCCAAATAGAAGTCGCGTATTGTTTCAGAACAAAATGGTCGTTCACTTGCTTGTCGATAGTGTCCGTTACCTGCTGTTTTAATCGTCTAATGACGGTCTCCGCAATATTTCTTACGGGAATTTTCAACCCCATCAAACTAGCCTTTGGCACACTAAGCCATTTGTAATCAACTATTTGTGTTTTGGCACTAACCGTCCATTCGCTGCCGATATTTAGTATTGTTTTGAAATTAATAACAATATCGCCCTGCGCCTCAATGTCCCCAAGTATCATTTGCTTGCGCAGCCAAATTCGGAGGGGTACGCTGTAAAAAATAGTTGTTTCTTGAATCGACAGCCGAATTTTGCTGGCTTTAGAAACTTGAATTTTAAAACCGCCCTCCGTTATCTTTTCATCGAATAACGTACCATCAATTTGCTCGTTAATTACCCGTTCTAAGTCCGATTTACTAAAAATGACCGGTAGAAAAACATTGGATAATTCGACCTGTTTCGTATGATTTTTATTCATTCAAATTCAATTATCAATGTACAATGTGCAATTATCAATTACTTTTAGGACAACGGATGCTTTGCTCGACGTTGACTTGGACAACGGATTTAGATGTTGACTATTGTTCATTGCTCATTGTAAAGAAGTAACCACCAAAACTAAGGATTAAATGGGAATAGGAAAGGAATGGAAGAAAGATTTCGACCGAAGGAAATATTTTAGAGATAGGATTTCAACAAATCAGTAAGTTTTTTAGTAGAAAAAGGCTGTCTTGCCTGCGGATAAATTACTTTTCCATTAATAGCAATAGCGGGAATTTGCGCTACATTAGACGCAAGAATAGCTTCTACTCCACTGACTATTTTGAACGAACAATCTTCGGTTTGTTGATTGGTTATGCTTTATCCTTTTTTCCCATTGATAATCAACTCATTTAAAAGATATTAGCCGACAAAACCTTTTTAGCAACCCTCCGTAACTTACTCCAAGCAATTGTCTTTCACAAATCACAAAACATTATAAAATATTTTATATATTCGTGATTTATTACGCTTTTGCCACGCAACTAAATCAACAAACACTCTTGAGCCAACACAATAGTTAGAACAAAAATAGCTTTTCAAAGAAGTGAAACCGTATCTAACTGACTGTAAGTGGAATAGCAATCACTGGGTAATTACCTTTGAAACTACTAACTGATTATCTCCACTAACTAT
>JBCCQK010000100.1:0-18929 GCA_039024375.1 Bacteroidota bacterium | reverse complement strand
TGCTTTGGTCAGCGATATATACAATAGAGCACAATTTCATATGACCTCCGGGGGAACAAATATTAATATGGGTTTTATTAATTCGTGGGGAGGAGAACACAGAAATTTTGCTCCTTGGCAAGCTGCATTTGGTCAAGTTACCAATACTCCTTACGATGAAGGGGGGGCTCGTTTATTGGATTATTGGCCTTACCAGAATATTCGTGAGATTAATGTATTCCTCGAAAATATCGCCAACTCAACTTCCCTTGACCAAGAATATATTACGCAAAGGTCGGCAGAGGTGCGTTTTGTTCGGGCTTGGGAATATTTTGAAATGGTGAAACGATTTGGTGGTGTACCAATTGTTACGGAAGCCTTAGGTACAGATGCTACGGAGGAAGAATTGTTTGTACCGCGAAATTCTGAAAAAGAAGTATATGATTTTATCGGTTCAGAGATGGATGCTATTTCAGCCATTTTACCGAGTGTGGTAAGTGAAAATGGACGGGCATCCAAATGGGCTGCCTTAGCACTTAAAAGTAGAGCGATGCTTTATGCAGCAAGTGTAGCTCGCAACGGGACACAACAATTGAACGGATTACTTGGGTTCCCTTCAAGCGAGGCGAATAGTTATTACCAACAATCCTTAGCTGCCTCTAAAGAAATCATAGATAATAGTCCATTTTCTTTGTATAGAAAAAATGCTGATAAGGTTCAAAACCTAATAGATTTATTCTTGGATGAGGGGGATAATCCAGAGGCAATTTTTGTGGTAAAGTATAATCAAGAGGCTGGAAAGAACCACGCATTTGATATTACAGGAACACCTGCGGGATTCGGCTTTGCTTGGAATTCTAACTATCCCGTTTACTTGGAAACGATGGAAAAATTTGATTTTATTGATGGTGCTTCTGGGAAATTTGACCAATCTATGTACGATGGTCAAACCCCTCTTGACCCAGCTAGATTCTTCGAAGAAAGAGACCCAAGATTTAGAGCGTGGATTTTTTACCCAGAAACAACCTTCAAAGGACTACCAGTATATTTCCACACGAATACGAACTATACCGACCCCGCCGATGGTACAAAGAAAACGACTTCGAAGCAGTCAGGCTTTATCATTCCTGGGTCGGATGGTTTTCCTGGTGCCTGTCACCCACGACATGCTTATGCAGGAGGAAACAACCCTACTGGACTTTTGCGTCGTAAGCATATCAATCCTAATACGCCAGATGCAACAGGGTCAAGTACGGACTGGATTATTATGCGATTGGGAGAAGTTATGCTCAATTATGTAGAGGCTGCCTTTTATCTTAACGACCCTAATGGCGATATGGCGGATATTCTTAATAATGAAATTAGAGAAAGAGCAGGTATGCCACCTCTGACTTCTGGGGAAATTACAGAAGATAAAATCCGTCAAGAAAGGCAAGTAGAATTAGCTTTTGAGGAGCACGTTTTTTGGGATTTGAGACGATGGAGAATTGCCGTTGAAGAACTGGACAATAACCCACGACATAAAACAACTTGGACCAAAGATTTTGATACGGGCATGTACTTTTTGAAAATGGAACATGGTGATAAAGGAAGAGTAAGACTACACCCTGAACGCAACTATTATTATGCGTTGGGGTTAGGTAGAATTGCAGATAATCCTAATTTGGTTGAAAATCCGGGGTATTAAAGTAGCATAGGTTCTTCTACGGACTTGACCCAAGCGGGTCAAGCATTTTAATACTTTTTGTTTTCATAAGCAGTAATCCGAAGGGAGGCTGAATTCAGCCTCCTTTTCTTCTAAATTATTGGTAAGGGAGTAGGTAAAATATAACCTACCCACCTTGCAGCTTTATTTTGCCCTTCTGCTGCGTTAGAAAAATACTCATTATGCTACGGCATAACTCCGTTTTTTCTGCCTTGCATAAGAACAAACTAAAACTACAATTTTGGGTACCTTATTTATTACCTACTCCCTAATTTAAAAATACTAAACCAGTTATGCGAAAAGTCTTGTTTCTATTCGCCCTATGCTTATTAGCGGCCTGTTCCTCCAAAGTGAAGAGAGATACAGCAACCGTGTCGAATGCAACAAAAAAACAACCCAATATCGTTTTTATCTATTTAGATGATTTGGGCTATGGAGATGTTGGCGTTTATGGCGCAACGGAATTAAAAACACCTAATATTGATAAATTAGCGAAAGGAGGCGTTCAATTTACCAATGGATACGCTTCCTCTGCTACTTGTTCTCCGAGTCGTTACGCTTTGTTGACAGGAAGGTATCCGTGGCGGAATGAAAGAGCCAAAATCTTGCCCGGTACCGCTCCTTTACTGATTGATACCGATGAAATGACCGTTCCAAAAATGCTACAACAACAAGGCTATCATACGGGTATTGTAGGAAAATGGCATTTGGGTTTAGGGGATGGACAAGTAGATTGGAATCAACACATTTCACCCGGGCCGAATGAGGTAGGCTTTGATTATTCCTATATCATGGCAGCAACGCAGGACAGAGTTCCCACCGTTTATATTGAAAATGGTAAGGTATTGGGCTTAGACCCTGAAGACCCTATTGCAATAGATTATCAAAATAATTTCTCTGGACAACCTACTGGGAAGGACCAGCAAGAATTGTTGAAAATGAAATGGCATCATGGGCATAATGCTAGTATTGTCAATGGCATCAGTCGAATTGGATATATGAAAGGAGGCGAAAAGGCAAAATGGGTGGATGAAGATATGGCCGATACTTTTTTAGTAAACGCTCAAAACTATGTGGTTCAACATAAAAATGAGCCGTTCTTCTTATATTATGCTTTGCAGCAACCCCACGTTCCACGAACTCCACATCCAAGATTTGTAGGTACTTCTGGACAAGGCCCAAGAGGGGATGTGATTGTGGAGGCTGACTGGTGTATCGGTGAATTTATCAAAACGTTAGAAAAAGAGGGGGTATTAGAAAATACTTTAATTGTCTTAACGAGTGATAATGGGCCGGTATTGAATGACGGTTATTATGATAATGCCGTAGAAAAATTAGGCAAACATACCCCTAGGGGACCGTTAAGAGGTGGAAAATATAGTTTGTTTGAGGCGGGAACAAGGGTACCATTTATTACCTATTGGAAAGGTCATATTCAGCCAACCAAGTCCGATGCGATGGTTTCTCAAATTGATTTATTTACGTCAATAGCGGCCATGGTAGGCAGTAACTTAGCAGGGCCCGATAGCAAAAATTTGTTAGACGTATTTAAGGGAAAAAGCCAAAAAGGTAGAGATGCTTTAATTATAGAGGCAACAACTAGAACAGCGTTGAGAAAAGGCGATTGGGTATTAATACCTCCTTACAAAGGAGTGGCTATTAACAAGCACGTTAATATTGAATTAGGAAATTCATCAGAGTTTTCGCTGTACAATTTAAAAACTGACTTAGGGCAACAAAAAAATCTAGCCATTTCTAATCCAGAAAAATTAAAGGAAATGATGGCCACCTTTGAGGCAATTCGAGGGACGGATTTTGATAAGACAGAAAAATTGGAGTTGAAATAAAATAGTAAATATAAAGAGATGAGGCGGTTATCGATACTATTTCTACATTGCCCTTTCTGGTTTTCCTTAATCAATAAGTAACTATGAAACCTATATTAGCTGTTTTATTCCTATTTGCTTCTACCCTACTCCTAATTGCACAAGGCAACGAAAAATCAGCTAATACTGTAGTGGAAATTAGCGGAGAACTAAAAAAGTGGCATAAAGTCACCCGATGTCCCAAGAACCTCAACGGCCATTTATTAGTGAAAGATAAACGGCTATTTTTTAGCACATTATCGCTTTTAAAAACGAATGTTGATGTTTGAAGATTGCATCTTCAAACCGTTATGTTTTATCGTGGAATCTTACGACATCGGGGGAATCCCCAATAATCTCTAATGCTCAAAAAGATAAGCAATCACAATCATCAAGAAGCAGAAGGCCACAATAACCATCGCAGAAATGCAGCCCTTGGCACTATCCTTCTCGGCTTTTCCAACGTATCGCTGGAATGCTGGTTCCCGAACCAGAAACACATCGTAAATCCCACGTAACATACCGTAGGCCCCCACCACAAAAATGGGGGACATGATGACCATCGACAATATCCTCCACCACCATCCGTGCGTTCCATCTTCGTATTCGTCAAGTATAAAAACCATTGGTACCAACAATAACAGACTAATCAGAAGCGCAATTGCCACTGCCTTGTTATTCTTTTCGCTCCAAAGGTCGTACCGAATAAAATATTTGTACTTTCGCTAGAGGCAAGGCGAATAAGAATTGCGGCCAACATGACCTCATCGGCAAGACCGCTTAATGTAAAACAACTGCTGTGACATCGAGAAAATTCTTTCCTTCAATAAGGGCTTTCTTATAAAACTCGCTAACCTAGACGTTCCCCACAAATTTTTCCGTATCGAACGGAAAAATTTGTAAAAAGGGTTTTTAACTCACCCTTTAAAAACCCTTTTTTGATTGAAATGGACTCTCTATCTGTCGATAGACAGGGATGTCCATTTCAATCAATACTAGAAACAAGAGAAATATTTTTATAAGAAAACCCTTTTCTTTCAATACTACAATTAGGAATTAAATAATAAAAGCCTACCTTTGCCTCCAATACTACAATTAGGAATAATATGAAACAATATCCTTTAGGTGAATTTGAAGAAATTGTCCTACTGACCATTGGCGTTCTGTTCGACGAAGCGTACGGAGTGGCTATCAAGCAAGAAATAGAACGCCGGTTAGAACGCAATGTAAGCGTCGGGGCGTTACAATCGGCTCTGCGCAGAATGGAACAAAAAGGCTACCTGAAATCCCATTTTGGAGAGGTGACCAATGCACGAGGTGGTCGAAGAAAACGCTATTTTCAAATGACTTCCTACGGCAAAAAAGCCCTCGTTTACAATCGGGATGTTAGAGAGAGTCTATGGCGAGATATTCCCAATATTGCTTTAGATTTTGGGATTTAACTTTCAAAGTTCAGTAATCATTATATAAAAAACAGCTATGGAACGGAAAGAATTGATTAAAAAATGGGTAACACTTTTTAATGAAGGTGATGCAGAGGGGTTAGCAGAATGCTACCATATAGATGCAATCAATCATCAAGTAGCTAATGAACCAATTATTGGAAAAAAGGCCATTAAAGAGATGTTTCAATCTGAATTTCAGGCAGCCAAAATGACTTGTATCATTGAAAATATTTTTGAAGATGGTCAATGGGTAATTTTGGAATGGAAAGACCCTTTAGGACTGAGAGGCTGTGGCTTTTTCAAAATAGAAAACGATAAAATAAAGTTTCAACGTGGCTATTGGGATAAACTCTCCTTTTTGAGGATGCACAACCTTCCAATTCCTACCGAATAACAACTACGTCTTAAAAGGACGCTATGTATGAATAACACTCGAATTTAAGGAATTCAAGTTATAGATGATAAAAAGATACGCACATCGATTCTTCCGCTGGTTTTGCCACCCAGATTACTTTGAAGACATAGAAGGAGATTTAGAAGAACTGTATCGAGCATTTGAAGCGCAGCACACTCCTCGGAAAGCGGAATGGAATTACTTAAAGGAAGTGTTATTGCTGTTCCGACCAACTATCATAAGGCCTATTTCCTTTGATAAATTTCAAAATTTGGTAGATATGTTTTCTAGCTATTTAAAAATTGGCTTTCGGATGATTGCCAAGCATCGGTTGTATTCTTTTATCCACATCTTAGGATTGGCCCTCGGTCTCGCCGCATTCTTGTTAATAAATCAATACACCAAATTTGAGAAAAGCTACGACCGATTTCATGAACAAGCAGATAATATATATCGCTTGACCACCGACCAAGTCATCAACGGACAAATGGGCGTCCGAGATGCCATGACCTTTGCCCCAGCTGGAGCAGTACTACAAGCCGAACTGCCCGAAGTGATTGGCACAACTACTACCTTTAAAAGGCGGAGAATGGTCTTCCAAAAAAATGGCCAACCCGTTGAAGAAAAAGGCGTAATTGCCGTCGATTCGAACTTTTTAAATATTTTTAGCTACGAACTAATAGCAGGAGATAAAAGCAGCTTGTTTGGTGAGCCCTACACGATGGTGCTAACGGAAAAACAGGCACGAAAGTATTTTGGTGATCAGTCTCCAATCGGTCAAACGATTCACGTTTTGGGCAATTTTAATCGCCCGTTTAAAGTAACGGGTGTTTTAGCGAACACACCTGCTAACACACACTATCGCTTTGATGTCCTTATCTCGCTCAAAAGTTACACTCAGAGAGTACAAAGAGATGCTTGGAATGGATATAACTATTATAGTTACTTAAAATTGAGTTCGTCCGCTGATGTAGAAAAGATAAAGCCATTACTACCCAGTTTAACCAAAAAATACTTGGGTGAGGACAACAAGCTAGTGTTTAATCTACAACCCGTTCCTTCGGTTCATTTACATTCTAATTTGACTTTCGAGCCTCAACCGCACGGCAGTGCCGAGGCCGTTATTTTCTTAGACATTATCTCTATTTTCATTTTAATCATTGCGTGGATAAATTACATCAATCTATCTACCGCTAGAGCTACCGAACGGGCAAAAGAAGTGGGGTTACGCAAGGTAGTTGGTGCAAAAAAAGGGCAACTTATCGGTCAATTTTTTATCGAATCCTTATTTATCAACTTACTGGGTGCAATAGTTGCCGTAGGAATTGCGCAGTTGGCTCTACCCTATTTTAATAGTATAGTAGGTCAAAAAGTACTAACAACCATCTGGAAAAATTCAGATGTTCTCCAACAACTAGCCATTTTCTGTGGTCTGGGAACGATAATTACGGGCATCTATCCCGCTTTTGTCATTGCTGGTTTTCGTCCCATTCGCGTTTTAAAAGGTAATTTTCAAAAAACGAGGCACGGTTTATTATTACGGAAAGGTTTAGTGGTTTTCCAGTTTACCGCATCTTTGGGTCTCATCGCAGCTACCTTAATTGTTTATCAACAAATTAAATACATGACTAATCGGGACTTAGGGATTGATACAGAACAGGTTATTGGTTTCAATAACGCCTTTGTACCCAACCTAAGCAGCGAAGCCTACGAAAGTCAGTACCGAGCATTTTGTGAGACATTGCGCAATCAAACTGGTATTAGTCAAGTTGCGTCCATTTCTTCTTTGCCCGGTGGTGGAAGTTCGGAAATTGGCTCTTCGAGCGGTGGGTTTCAAATTGTTGGCAAAACCGATTTAGTTGAGTTCGTGGTGTATCAAAATCGAATGGACGATAAATTGGTGGATGCTTTAGATATTAAGTTAGTTGCAGGCAGGGATTTTGACCGAGAACTGGCCGAGGAAAATCGGTCCATTATTGTCAACGAATCACTACTGAAACAAATAGGGATTGCCAACCCCGAAGACGTACTGAATCAGTACTTTCAGTTTGGCACCAACCCCGAAAATACCAAATACAAAATAGTAGGAGTTATTCAAGATTACAACCGAAGTACTTTAAAGTCGTCCATTGAACCGACGATGTTCTATCACCGAAATGTGAATACCAACACGCTCGTTCGATTGAATGGGGAGGATATGCAGGAAAGCATTCAACGGATACAAGCCACTTGGCAGCAATTTTATCCGAATTCGCCTTTTTCCTACGCCTTCCTCGACGACCGATTTGCTCGACTGTACCAAGAAGACCGAAAATTTGGGTTCATCTTCGGCAACTTTGCGGGATTAGCTATTTTCGTTGCCATCTTAGGACTATTCGGCCTAGCCGCTTTTTTGTCTTTGCAACGCACGAAGGAAGTCGGGGTTCGCAAAGTACTAGGTGCCTCCACGACTAACATCATTTTCTTGTTCTTTAAAGATTTCGTTTCATTATTGCTAGTGGCGATTCTCATCAGCGTTCCGCTCGTTTATTGGAGCATGTCGAACTGGTTAAATGGGTACGCCTATCGGATTGATTTTCCTTGGTGGGTATTGGGCGTTTCTTTGTCAATTGTGACTATCTTATCCTTTTTGACGGTTAGTTGGCAGACTCAGAAGGTGGCTACATTGAATCCAGTGGAGACTATAAGAGGCTGATTAATAGGGTATTTTATAACTTAACCAACCGTTGTGTCACTTGTCCTCTGGCTGTTTGTACGTTTAAAAAATAGACGCCGCTTGGTACGGATAAACCTTCAAAAGGCAGTTGATGCACTCCGTTGCTCAAAAATTGATTCGGCAATTGTTGAATCACCTTACCTGAAACGTTGAATAATTGTACCGAAACGCTCATGGGTTGCTCCAACTCAATTTCTACCCAAAAGTTATCCAGAAAGGGATTTGGAAAAACGTCCAACTGGCTAATTTCAGTAGGTAGGTGAGTTACAGAAACGGGGCACTGCGTTTTTGCCAACAACGTATCGGACAGCACACTTTGAGTTGTGGCACAAACCGATTGCACCCTAATTTGGTAGGATTCGCAGGACTCTAGCGCAAAGATATTTGCATTGGCTTGGTCGCTTGATAGTTGAATCCCGTTTGTGGAAGTAGGGTTATTCGCATCAAAAGCCAATACTTGGTAACGGTCCGCATTCTCTGCTGCATCCCACGCCAAAACAAGTACATTTTCGGTGGAATCAACCACTCGAATATTAGTAGGGGCAGCACAGTCACAATCGGTTGAAAAGATTAAGCTACTAGAAAAAGGACTTTCCGTCAAGCTATCACAAACGGCTTGTATCTGCATTTCGTAGGTAGCACATTCCTCTAAGTTACTAATTTCAAAATTCCCCGTACTGTTTAATGGACCGACCGTCCAAGTTGGTTCCTCTAATAATTTATACCGATAAACATAATCCACGCCTTCGAGACCCGCCGAGGGCGTAGTCGTAAAAGCAACACTTTCTTTGAGTGGAGGCTGCACTGCTTCAAAAATGGGAGCAATACAGGGAGCCGCAGACGGAACGATATTAATACAATAATCTTCTACTTCTCCGTAGTCGAAGCTAGAACAAGGAGTCGGTTTAGTGGGGTCTACTTCTCGCCACTTAATGGTAATCCTCATTCGAGTAAGTCCTGGAGTCGCATCGAAAGGAAGTATAATGTCTTGACTGTACGTATCCGTTACATCCTCGTCGAGATTGACCAAATTTTCCGTTGAATCTTCAAAAATACCATTCTGATTGAGGTCAATCCACACTTGAATGTTTTCGGCAAAGGGAAAAGACTCATAGCCAATGTCGATGGTAAGGGGATAACTTTGTCCCGTATTTAAGTCCGTACTCAATCCCATGTAATCGCCGTAGCCTTTTTCCGAACCCGACGAATTATTGAGGGTATTCAACTCGACTCTAGAAATCCATTCAAAGTCTTCGTCCCCCCTTGAAACACAATATTCAGCGTCTCGGCAGGCGCCGCACCCTCTAGTCGTAACCGTTTGGACGGGAGAAAATGCCGTGGTCGTATCGGCACAAATCGTTCTAATTTGGTATTCGTAATCGGTACAATTCACCAAATCGTTGAGGTCGATAAAATTATTAGCTACGGTGATAACATTGAGGTCGTTTGAACCAAGTGGATTGAATCGAACCTCATAACGCTGAGCGGCAAACAATGCGTCCCAAGCTATCCGAACCGAGTTCTCCTCCACTGCTTCTACCCGAATATTGGTAGGCGTCTCACAGCAACCGTCAGTTTTAAAGGTGAAGGTTCGAACGTAGCCACTTTCCTCGTCCATACATTCGCTGTTTAGCTGAAACTCATAATTGGTACAGGCTGATAAATCGGACAATACAAAAGGAGAACGCACGTCTTCAATAACTATCCATTCTTTGGACCCCGTAGGTCGATACCTCAAAAAACCTTTGGTTTCTACTTCCGAAGAAATCCAACTAATTTCTGCTGAAACGTCAATGATATTAGAAGTAGTGACCGCCAAGGGATTAGGGCAACTTCCACAAGCCTGCATCAATAGCTGCAAGCTGTTGTTTAAATTCAGTTGTCCGCCCGTCGCTACCAATGTATCAATTAAAGGGTTAGGTTTGGCACCATTCAAAATGTACTCCCGAACGAGCAAAGCTGCTTGGGCGGGATTAGCTTTGGTCAGATTGCTAAAATTTCGACAGGGAGCGGAATACAACAATCCGATAGCTCCGGCAACTTGAGGTGTGGCCAAAGAAGTACCGCTCGTCAATTCGTAATCGTTATTGATAGCTACGTTATAGACTCTTTCTCCGAAGGCGCCGATGTCAATATTTTCTTTACCAAAACCCGCAGACCGCACTTTTTCCCCCGCACGGTTCAAACTGGTCACCCCTATCATAAAATCACTGGGGCAGGTAGTTGGTAAATCCCCGAACGCATCGACATTGATTTCTGCATTAGCGGTTGCTCCCGTGCTTAAAATACCTGCTGCGCCCAAGGAATCGTAAAGCGAACACCAGATGGGTGCGTCTTCTGGAAAAGCATTATCTACGCCCCAAGAATTATTAGTAGCGACTACAAAAGCACCTTCCTGCCCGTTGGTCTCGTTGTACTTTTTGCGAAGGGCTAAGGGGTAGCCAAATCCTCGAATCAATATGGCTTCGGTCGTTTCAAAATCCGTTTTAATCATCATCAGTTTTACATCCCAATTGACGCCCGTCACCCCAATTCCATTATTACCCGTTGCCCCCATGACACCCATAACGGACGTTCCATGGTCGCCACCTCTTCCAACGTCCCCCACCCCATTTTCAATGTTCGCATCAATTCCGAAATAATCATCGACGTAGCCATTATTATCGTCGTCGATGCCGTTATCTGGAATTTCCGCATGATTCCGCCAAATATTATCCACCAAATCTTCGTGGTCTAAATCTACGCCGTTGTCCAATGCGGCCAAAACAATCGTATCGCCGTTCGCCGTCACTCCCCCCGTCGTAATATCCCACGCCAAATCTGCGTCTAAGTCTGCTTCCATATTTCCGCCGTTAGCCCCATTGTTGATGTATTCCCATTGCCGTAAAAAATCGGGGTCGTTGGGTACCTTTCGAAATTGAATAAAGTGGTTCAACTGCGCTGATTGTACCAACCGATTCCTTCGCAGTGCAGCCAGTAACCGACGTTCATGAATTTTGGTAAAATCAAAATTAAGCACCCAAATATGCATATCTTCGGAGAGGCACTGCTTTGCTTGTATAGCCGTTCTTCTTCCGTGAAACTGCGCCATTTCATTTGCGATAGCATGGATTGAGGAAGCGCCAGAACGCATTTGGACAATAATTTCCCCTTGGACGTGGTCCAGTTGTTGTCCAAAAATAGCGCAGGGCAATAGACAAATTACTAGAAGAAATAGGGCACGATATGTATAGTACATTAACGGAAAGTTTTTAACCATCGGAAAGAAAGTACTCAATATACTATTCCTTACGAAAGAAATAAATTTTAGGTATAAATGAGGATGAAAAATTCCATTTATAACGTTCAAAATGACTTTGTTGACGTGATGCTTACAGTGAGTCACCAGAACATTGAAAATGCGGCCCCAATTGGTTAACCACAAGTAGTGGTGATTTTAGAAGCGAAGATAGTTAAAAGAAAAATGAAATATCATTGAACATTTTCGCATCAAAAAATACCTCAAATGTCTTTGAAGTATTTAGATGTACTAAATTTTTTGGTTCTTTGATACATTGCGAACGTTCAACATTTTTTTATAATTATGGGTCGAGGATAGCCCTAAAATATCCGTATTTCATCTAAATTCTAAGTCGGAACTTGCGTTTAATCACTTGGATTCGTGAGATATTAACTTGTTAATATTCAGTCCAAGCTCTAACGGAAATTTTTAATTTTGGTCTTACTTCCCTGGCACGAGTGATATAGCTGACTTCTTTTTAGAAAAAGTTATTAAAATACAGGTCTTGCCACGATTACGCAAAAAACAATTTAAAAGAAAAAACAAATACAATATGTCCAAATACTTTATCTACGGATTGTTAAGCTTGTACTTATTAACAGGATGTCAAGCAGAAAATCAAGATGAACAGCGTGAGAAGTCATCTGCCCCAAACGTCATTTTTATCATGTCCGACGACCATACGTATAATGCCATCGGGGCTTACAAACAGCGTTTAGCTAGTCTAAATCCAACGCCCGTTTTAGACGAATTAGCCAGCGGTGGAATGTTGTTTACCAACGTTTTTTGTACGAACTCGATTTGCACCCCAAGTCGGGCCAATATCATTACGGGCCAATATTCTCAGACGAACGGCGTGCTAGATTTAGATGGTAGATTACCCGAAGAGCGACAATTTTTGCCCAAGGAGTTCAAAAAACTAGGCTACCAAACGGCGGTCATTGGTAAGTGGCACTTGAAAGAAGCCCCCGATGCCTTTGACTACTACAACGTATTGCCGGTACAAGGGCAATATTTCGACCCTATTCTGTACACTAGAGAAGGGGGGGATACCACTTATTTGGCTAATTTCCATGGAGGTGTTAAACGCACCATCAGTGGAACTCAGCATAAAGGCCATTCGTCGGATGTGATTACCGGTTTAACGTTAGATTGGCTGCAAAACAAACGACAAAAAGGTCAACCTTTTTTCTTAATGCACCATTACAAAGCCCCACACGACGACTTTGAATTTGCCCCGCGTTATGCGGACTACCTAGAAGATAGGTTTATACCCGAACCAGCGAATATGTATCATCAACCTAACTTTGGTTCAGTTGCCGTTCGAGGAAAAAACGATTCGTTGATTCACGAAATTGGGACGTCTATTTCCGACCGACACAAGTATCGAAGTTATACGGCGCAATACAAGATTGACAAAGAACCGAGAGATAGCGCCACTTCGCTGGCCTACCAAGAATACCTCAAACGGTACTTGCGCTGTGTCAAAGGAGTCGATGATAATTTAGGACGACTATTTGACTATTTGAAAGCCAACGACCTTTGGGACAACACCATCATCGTTTACACAGGTGACCAAGGGATGATGCTCGGCGAACACGACTACATGGACAAACGGTGGATGTACGACGAAGCTATGCGAATGCCTTTCATTATGTCTTATCCCAACGGCATCAAAGCGGGCAGTCAATCCGATTTACTCATCAACAATACGGATTTTGCGCCTACCTTGCTGGAATTGGCGGGTGGAGAAGTACCCGATTATATGCAAGGCAAAAGCTTTGTCAATACAACCCGAGGGCAGGCGGAAAAAAACTGGCGGGACTATACCTATTATCGCTATTGGATGCACCTCGTTCACCACGATGTTCCTGCGCATTTAGGCATTCGCTCTAAAAATTATAAACTTATTTTCTACTACGGTGACCACTATTTACCCGAAAAAAATGGAACGGGTACCATGTGGTGGCTCCAAGAATCTTTTAAAATTCGACCTACGCCCATAGCTTGGGAGTTTTACGATTTGCAAAAAGACCCACACGAAGTCAACAATTTATATGACCACCCCGACTATCAAACCATTATTCGAAAAATGAAAACGGAGTTAAAAAAACAGCGAGTTGCCCTTAAAGAAACCGACCAAAACTATCCGCATTTACAGAAAAGAATAGCGGAAAATTGGGATTAGGGGCAAGGATTGAACTATTAAAAGGTACTCCCGTTGCTTTAGTATTCAATTATTACCGAAAGTTACTCACTGTGCAAATTCAAAACTTATTTGGCTACCTACTAAAAATCATCGCTTTCTTTGCCGTTTTTGGCGTCGTTTTACTGTCATTCGGAGTGCTTACTTACTCCTTTTTCGAAGTCAGTCAAATGCTAAAAATGGTGAGCGAAGGCTATTCGGAAGGAGAAAAAGTCGTCCCTAAAGCACTTAAAGCTATTGATTTAGTGCTTATCGGAATCGTGTTTTTTATTATCGGTACGGGCTTGTTCGAATTATTTATCAAGCCAATTGACAATTTACCCGAGTGGTTTCAAATAAAAAATATTGACCAATTAAAAGGGATGCTGATTAAAGTCCTTGTCGTTGTGATGGGAGTATCTTACACGGGTCGGGTAGTCACTTGGGATGGACAGACAGATTTACTGGGTTACGGCGTTGGACTAGGCGTGGTTATATTTGCAATGAGCTATTTTTTAAAGGTTAAAAACGACAAAGAAGAAATGGATGATGAGCATGATGAAGATTAACAATATACGGTTTGGCAGCGTCCTTGTAACCTTCATAGTAATTCTATCAACCTGCCAACCACCACGGGTGACCTCCCAAAGACCTAACATTTTGTTGGCCATTATGGACGATGCCACTTTTTCGCATATGGGAGCCTACGGTTGTGAATGGGTCAAGACCCCAAATTTTGACCGAATCGCCGAACGAGGACTGCTGTTTATGAACGCCTACACCCCCAATGCCAAGTGTGCTCCTTCTCGCGCAGCCATTCTAACGGGACGCAATTCGTGGCAATTGGAAGAAGCCGCCAATCATTGGTGTTACTACCCCAAAAAATTCACCACTTTCATGGAAACGCTAGCCGAAAATGGCTACCACACGGGGTACACCGCCAAAGGATAGGCACCAGGAATTGCCGAAATAAATGGCAAAAAGCGCCTACTAACGGGACAACCGTTTGATAAAAAGTGGGCTACCCCATTCGGGGAATCATCCAAGAAGATTATTTGTACTTACACAATTTTGAAACTAATCGCTGGCCAGCGGGCGACCCCATTACGGGTTACTTAAATTGTGACGGTAGTCCGACCAAAACGGTTTGTTTGAATGCCAAAGCTGATTCAACTACTTATCAATACTGGCAATGGTCTTTTGGCAAACGCCCCAAGGAAGAACTGTATAATATCAAAAAAGACCCCGTTTGTCTGAAAAACCTAGCAACAAACCCCGAGTTTAACGACATAAAGAATCAACTGCACAATCAGTTGTTTAGCAAATTGCGAAAACAAGAAGACCCTCGAATGTTTGGAAAAGGGACCGTTTTTGATAATTATACTTACGCCGACTCTTCAGGTGTGGATTTTTACAAAAGACATCTAAAGGGAGAAAAACTAAATTTTGGTTGGGTGAATGCGTCTGATTTTGCAAAAATAGAAGAATGAACGTAAAAATATCTTCGCTCCGCTCATTATATAATCATCATTTAGATATTTAAAACTTTACTGCCAAAATTTGGTTCTACTTACCTATCTTTACTTAACAATCACTCAACCATTATAACATCTAATGCAATGAAAAAAACAATTTCTTTTATAGTATTCCTAGTAGCTTTGACGGCTACCAATCTTACGGCCAATGATGGCACATCTCCATTAACAGCCAACTTTACCGTAGGCAATCCTGCGCTACAATCCTTGAACGCACTTTCCTTCGGACCAGAAGGCATCTTGTTTGTAGGCGATTCGAAAAGTGCCAAAATAACCGCTATCGATACTAAAGACAACTTAGTAGCAAAAGCGCCTAAATCCATCAAAATGGCAAAAGTGGATGAGCAAATTGCGGCGATGCTAGGAACCACCGCCAACGAAATCACCATTCAAGATATGGCCGTTAACCCAACCTCTAAAATGATTTATTTTGCGGTACACCATAGTAACGGAACGCCAGTGCTCTTGAAAACGGACGGCGAAACCTTTCAGCACGTACCGCTCCAAGAAGTGAGTCATTCGACCATCCAACTGACCAATCCCATCGACGCCGAGAAGAAGGATAGACGGGGCAACAGTATGCGCGTAGCAGCCATCTCTGATTTGAATTATTTTGAAGGTAAGGTCATGGTATCGGGTTTGTCCAACGAGGAATTTGCCTCTACTTTCAGAAGCATTCCATTCCCCTTCAAAGCAACTCAAACGCAGACTTCTTTAGAGATTTATCATGCTGCTCACGGAAAATACGAAACCCACGCGCCCATCAAGGCTTTTTTGCCCATTAACATTGACGGCAAAGCTAATTTAGTGGCCGCCTATACGTGCACGCCTTTGGTCGTTTTCCCAATGGACAATTTACAACCCGACAAACATACAAAAGGTAAGACCGTAGCCGAATTGGGTAACTGGAACGTCCCGTTAGATATTATTGAAATGGAAAAAGAAGGTAAGCACTATTTGCTGATGGCTAACTCGTCCAGAGCCTTGATGAAGATTGCCGTTAGTGATGTCGCTGATTTTGAGAAGTCTTTGAACGAAAGAGTCGCTCAAAGGTCCGGAACAGCGGGAATCGACTTTATCAACTTACCTTTTGTAAATGTGCAACAGTTGGACAAGTTATCTAACGGCCAATTTCTAATGTTGCAGCGAAAGACGAATGGCGACTTAGATTTATACACGCAAAATAATCGGTGGCTTTAGTCCCATGGAATAAAAGTCTGGCGATACAACATATCGGATATTTTGAAAATATCCGATATGTTATAATGTCTTCGCCGAATGAATGATGAATGATGAATGATAAGTGATGAATGATATCAATATGTAGTAATTTGAGAATATTCGTCTTACGAAATACAAAACTATCATTTATCACTCATCAACCATCCCATACGGGCAAGCTATTTATTGTAGTTGGCGACCACATTAATGCTAAACAATAATTATTAAGTACCTGCCTCCACTCTAAAGCACACTACTAACGAAATAGAAATGTTAAAAGCTTCGTGTTTTTGTATTATCACATGGCTATTTACTGGACTCCTTACAGCGCAAACATTATCTATTATTACCGAAAGGAGCCACTCAAGAGAAGGTTGTGTACAACTAGAGAATCCACCTACTCAATACGATAAAAAACAGTTACAGGTATTTTTATTACCTCAAAATCCCGACAGTCCCGTATCTCCCATTGTGGGCAGTTGGTTCGAAGACAGTACTAGTATCTATTTCTGCCCACTTATTCCTTTCGGCAAAGATTTAATCTATCAAGCAAGATTTCCAGACGTACCTTTCTTTACCTTCACCCCCACTCCCCAAAAGAATTATCCACTTACTACCATTACGAATATATTTCCGACTAAGGCAGAACTTCCCGAGAATTTGCTTAAAATATACCTTCATTTTTCTGCACCGATGAGCGATGTCAATGCTTATCAATATCTGCAAATGACCGATGAGCAAGGGAATAGTATGAAGCAACCCTTTTTAGAGTTGACCCCAATGCTTTGGAATGAAAATCGGACTCGGCTTACTTTGTGGTTGGACCCAGGTAGGGTCAAACGGGCTTTGTTGCGACACCAAAAACTGGGGGCACCGTTGATAGAAGGAAAAAATTATAGCTTGCATATTTCCAGAGATTGGAAGGATGCCAACGGCTACCCTTTGGCCAACAATTTTACCAAGGAGATAAAAGTTGTTGCGGCCGATAGAACAGCCCCAAACCCCGAGAGATGGACCATTGAACCTCCAAAAGTCCAAACTAAAAATCCATTATTGATTCATTTTGGAGAGTCTTTAGACCACGCATTGGCTACGAAAGCCATAGAGATAGTAAGTCAAGAGAACGAAGTAATGGAAGGGGCTATTCAACTCCATAAATTTGACCAAACTTGGGTTTTTAGGCCCACTAGAAAATGGCAACGAGGGAAATATCAAATTAAGATAGATAGTAAATTAGAAGATTTAGCGGGGAATAATCTGAATCGTTTATTTGATACCAATTTATCGGAATTGACCGAATCCAGCGACGACTCACCTTATTATTTTTTGACTTTCCAAGTTAGATGATTTTATCTACGCAAGTAGAGATAGTGAAAAAACTCAGAAAAATACCATCCTAATTAATTTTAAGAAGTCCTTACTTTCCGTATCTTCGCACGTGCTTGAGCAATTCTGTTTACGGTTTAATAAATAGACGATGCTCAAGATAGATAAACTACCAAAAAAGAATTATTTTGATAAATTACTCGGAGGCTTACATTAACAAAATCATTGTTCACAAAATTGGCAATAAATCTCACGGTGAAGGTATCGTAGTATCGGACGAGTTGGTTTTTCCCAACGAAGCACTCAGAGAAGTGTTGATGGATTACTTCCTAAAACCTTTTACCAAAGTAACCGAAACGTACCAATTTGTCCACAACGTCGATATTGGGTATAATGTGGTTAATGACTTAGCCAAATTTATTTTTAAAGACCAGAATGATTTCAAATATAAATCCGTAGATATTCTTAGGCATTTATACGACCAATCCAATCATCCTCACATCAAGTCGGGTGACCTTTTTGTAGTACTTTTTGGCGATGTATTGTTAAACGATGAATTGGTGGACGCAATTGGGATTTTCAAATCGGAAGACCGCATTCCGTTTTTAGATGTAATAAAAGAGGAAGATAACTTAGAAATTGTCAAGCAATTGGGCATCAGTATTCGAAAGTTAGACAAAGGTTGCTTGATTTTCAACACCGATTTAGACAATGGTGCTAGAGTCCTTAGCGTCGATACCAACAGCTACGATACGGAATATTGGTTGTCCTACTTTTTAAACGTCGATTACATTAGAGACAGCAATTTCGAGACGAGAACGTATTTGGAAATGTGTCGTTCTTTTTCCGACGAAGTTATTAAGGAAAAGGAAAGCAAGAAGGAGCAAATTGATTTTTTAAACCAAAGCATCGCCTATTTTGAAGAGAATGATATGTTGCTGCAACATGACTTCCGGCAAACGGTCTTTGAAGATGAGGTATTGAAAGAAGAGTTTGCCAATTTCAAAACGGAGTACGAAAATGACCACGGTGTTGTCTTGTCGGAGACGTTCGACATTTCGCCCGTAGTTCTAAAAAAACAACAAAAAAGAGAAATTAAGAATTTCATTAAACTAGATACGAATATTCAGATAAAACTGGATTTTCGCAACCCCGATTCGAGTCGAAAATTTATGGAAAAGGGCTACGATGAGGAAAAAGAGATGTACTATTATAAAGTGTATTTTAACGAAGAGGTTGATTGATGTATCAATGATGAACGATGAATGATGAACGATG
>JBCCQK010000099.1:0-18960 GCA_039024375.1 Bacteroidota bacterium | reverse complement strand
CTAAAATCATTCATCATTTATCACTCATCATCCATAATAAATAATCTATCACTCTACTAAATATTATTGTATGAATAAAAAAGAACAATCAAAACAGACTCGGCGAAAATTTCTGAAAAATAGCGCCTTAGTGGGTGGAAGTTTCTTCATTTTGCCCCGCTGTGCCATTGGCGGAAAAGGCTATACAGCCCCAAGCGATAAGATGAACTTAGCAGCCATTGGTTCGGGTGGAAAAGGTTTTTCGGATATTAAAAATGCGGCGAATAATGGGGGCAACAACGTGGTAGCTTTGTGCGATGTGGATGTGAATATGGCAAAGCGAGCGAGAGACATGTTCCCCAAAGCGAAGTTCTACAAAGACTTTCGGGTCATGCTGGAAGAGATGAAAGACGAAATTGACGGAGTGACTATTTCCGCACCCGACCATATTCACGGTGTGGCCGCTATGACTGCTATGGAACTAGGCATGCACGTTTATGTGCAAAAACCGTTGACGCACAATATCTACGAAGCCCGTCAGTTGACGGAGGGCGCTAGAAAGTACAAAGTGGTGAGCCAAATGGGCAACCAAGGGGCTTCGAATCCCGGTCAGGTAAAAATGATGGAGTGGATGAAGGAAGGCTTAATTGGTACTGTTCATACGGTAGAGGTTTGGACCAATCGTCCCGTTTGGCCACAAGGTATTCCCGTACCTACCAAGAATATGCCCCGTCCCGAACACTTGAGCAAAGAAGATTGGGAGTTGTTCATTGGCCCCGCACAGTACGTTGACTACGACCCACTCTATCACCCTTTTAAATGGCGCGGTTGGTGGAACTTTGGCACAGGCGCTCTGGGAGACATGGGCTGTCACTTGATTGACCCACCGTTTAGAGTCCTACAATTGGGCTATCCTACCGAAGTAGAATGTAGTGTTGGAGCGGTATTTACCAAAGATTGGACGCCCGAACACATTCCCGAAGGCTGCCCCCCTTCGTCGAAAGTACAAATTAAATTTCCCAAAACGGCTATCAACGATAGCGAAGTGACCATGAATTGGTACGATGGTGGTATGCGACCTTTCCACCCCAAACTGATTCCTGCTAGTGATTATTTGGGGGAACCAGGCGGTGGAAACGGTGCGATTCTGATTGGCGACAAAGGCATTATGACCTGTGGGACCTACGGTCGCAATCCCAAATTGTATCGGATAGGGGAAGAAACCTTAACCATGTCCGAAGAATATCGCACGTCTTTTGCCACCGAAAATTTACCAGAACACGGCCACCAAGTTTCTTGGACCAACGCTTGTAAAGCGGGCTTTGGCAGCAAAGAACACGAAGCCTTAACCTCTTCTTTTGACTATGCTGGTCCATTGACCGAAACGGTCTTGATGGGCAACTTGGCTATCAGAAGTTACGCCTTGGCAAAGGAAATGAAAGATAATCGAGGTCGCATGCGCAACCAATTCTACGGACGAAAAAAGCTGATGTGGGACGGTCAGAATATGGAAATCACCAATTTCGACGACGCCAATCAATTCGTTGGACGGCAATATCGAGAAGGTTGGAAATTAATTTAGAAAATAGAAGGATATAAGCAATCTTCACATCTACAAAAAAAACGGCACTTTCCCCTACGGGAGGTGCCGTTTTTGTTCATACCCTTACTTAAATTTCTATATATACTTTCCTTGATTATATTAGAGCCGAGAGTAGAGAATAGAGAGCAGAGATTTCTGCTGCTAGTAAGTTCGTAAAAAATCAAAACTTTACGGTCTTTTTCTAATGTGGCAAAGTTGCTATTATAAAAGACTAAAATTTGATTTGGCACTCGTCTGACCTCTGATAGTCCATGTAATGGACGGTCTGACTTCTGACCTCCTGACTCTACTCCGACAAAATTTACACTTCAAAAAGTGGTTGCCCAATAATCATAGCCTCTATTGACCGCAGTCATTCCATCTCTTACCTTGGAACGTTCAAAATAAAGCGTACAATCGAAGGGCAACCCGTAAAAAATCCATAGCTAGCTAGAACTACAGAAAACGAACGATCCATTCTTTGGGGAAATGGATGTGTATTAATGACGATTTGGATTACCTGAACTAACAGCACAGTAGTTCTGAATGAAGCAATTCAGTGAAGTGTGTTTTTTGAAAAAAACGCACTCACCATCAAACGCATTCGTTTGAGATGACACACTTTAGTGAACAGATTCTTCTAAATCGTAGGGTAGGTTAAGAATAGATGGTTTGGTAAAAATTAAATGTAGGTAAAACGATGAGGAAAATGAAGTAGGTAACACTGATAGAAAGAGTACAAATATTAAGCCACTCTTTAATTTATACCACATTAAGGGTAGATAAATACCCTTAAAATGGTAGTGAAACGTAGCATTAGATAAGCTGAGTTTTCACAAATGCAATTAATTATTTATAACAAAAATCGAGCCAGATAATTAGTATGGATACCCACCAAAATGTGACTTTTGGTGCATCTTCCGTTCCATAGATGGTAATGAACTGTTAAAGTGGCGGTTCCGAGATATTATATTAATATTTTTCGTTACATTAGTTAATAGAGAAATTGAACTGTTTTAAACCGTCAAAAACCAACACCCGAAATTATGTCCATCCAAAAACTCGTTCTACCTATTGTTTTATTATTGGTAGCCCTTGGTGGTTACTATTTCTATACGAGTCAATCCGAAGAAGAACAGGAAAGTGACGTTACCGCTGTTGCCCAAAAAAAGGAATTTACCGTTAAGGTAGATGCAACGGGCGAACTAGAAGCTAAGCGGTCAGTCAAAATTAGTGCTCCCTCGGGGATGCGTAACAATCGTATCTATCAGACAACGATTCAAAACATGGTGCCCGAAGGTACGGTGGTAAAAGAAGGAGATTTTGTCGCAACGCTCGACCGTACGGAAATTGCCAATAAGATGGGCGATGCCCAAACGGAGGTAGATAAGATTTTGACCCAATTGGAGCAAGCCAAAATTGATACGGCCATTACGCTACGTGGATTGCGGGACGAGATGATTAACATTGATTTTTCCAAAAAGGAAAAGTTACTAGAAATCGAGCAGAATAAATACGAACCACAGGCCGTCCGACAGCAAAAAGACATCGACCTTACCAAACTGGAAAGAGACCTTCGACAGTTGAAATCGAAATACAAATTAGAACAAGATAAAGCGACCGCTAAGATTGCCGAGATTACTACCTCGTTGAAACAGAATAATGCAAAACTAGCTCGTTTATCCAAACTATCCGCCGATTTTACCATCAAAGCGCCCAAATCGGGCATGATTATCTATGCTCGCAATTGGAATGGAAAAGTCAAATCTGGTTCCCAAATCCAAGCGTGGGACCCGACCGTCGCCGAATTGCCCGATTTGAGTGAAATGATTTCTAAAACCTACGTCAACGAAATTGATATTAGTCGAATCCACGTCGGACAAAAAGTAAACATCAGAATAGACGCTTTCCCCGATAACGATTTTCCAGGCATCGTCAAAACGGTCGCTAACGTGGGAGAAGAACTTCGAGAATACGACGCTAAGGTATTCGAGGTAAACATTGACCTGTTAAACATTGACTCGGTCATGCGTCCCGCCATGACAACCAGTAACGAAATTATTGCCGCCGTTTTGACGGACGTGATTAGCGTCCCTCTAGAAGCCCTCTATAGTGATAGCTTACCGTACGTTTTCAAAGAAATAGACGGCCGAATCATCAAGCAGGAAGTCATTACGGGACCTACCAACAATGACCAAGTAGTGATAGATTTTGGTTTGGAAGCGGGAGATACCTACTATTTGTCAAAGCCCGATGGTGCCAATTCCTTAGCTTTTTATCCCGTTGACACCGCTATTCGAACTCGGGTAAAACAGGAACAACAGGCCAGAGACCAAGCACAAAAAGCAAAGGCCGCCGCTAATCTACCTCCTGATGACCCCGTTGCACCGCTCAGTGTAAATATGGACAATGCACAGTAACTAACCACCAATCTGACCAACCATGCAACGGATTATCTTCAATTTTTATCTAGCCTTGGAAGGCGTGATGGCCAACCAGCTGCGAGCCATTCTCACTGCTTTAGGAATTATTTTTGGTGTTAGTGCCGTCATTGCCATGCTGGCTATTGGCTCGGGTGCTAAGCAATCCATTTTGGACCAAATGAAATTGATTGGGACTAACAATATCGTGGTGAAAAGCATTGTCCCGAGCAATGACATAGAAGGAGGCGATGACGCTGCAACTGCTGCGGGCGATGGGCAAGGCAAAAAAGATAAGTCCCCTTGGTCGCCCGGTTTGACCATCTACGATGCTCGAACCATTGCTGAATTGGTGCCGACCGTAGAAGAAATCAGCCCCGAAGTTATTCTACCACTGAATATAGTTCGCCAAGGCAAGCACCAAAAAGGACGCTGCATCGGGGTAACGAATACTTTTTTCGAACTAAATAATTTGCAAATCGCCAAAGGAACGGCGTTTCACTACCTACAATTGGACGAAGGTAAGCCCGTCTGTATTATTGGTAAAACCATCGAGAAAAAATTCTTTAACGATGGTAATGCCATTGGCAAAAGAATCAAGTGTGGGAACGTTTGGTTGACCGTCATCGGCATCTTAGAAAAACGAATTGCGGAAAAGGAGAGTCTAGCCAATTTGGGGATTCGAGATTATAATGCAGATATATATGTTCCCGTCAATACGGCTTTATTAAGATTGAAAAATAGAGCTTTACTGAACAAAGGCGATTTAAAAGAAAACCGTTGGGACGATGGCAGTGATAAAGCCCAGAATTACCACCAATTAGACCGTTTGGTCGTGCGGGTGAAGGACTCTAAAAAGTTACAAGCTACGGCTGACATCATGGCCAGAATGTTGAAACGCAAGCACAGCGGAAAGGTCGATTTCGAAATTGAGGTCCCCGAACTATTGCTCCAACAACAGCAAAAAACGCAAGAGACCTTCAACTTCGTGTTGGCCGTCATTGCGGGTATTTCATTGCTGGTCGGCGGTATTGGCATTATGAATATTATGTTGGCTTCGGTTTTGGAGCGGATTAAAGAAATTGGCGTCCGTCGTTCTTTAGGGGCCAACCAGCAAGATATTGTTTTTCAGTTCCTCTTCGAAGCCGTTTTTATTAGTTTGATTGGTGGCTTGTTGGGGATTATTCTGGGCGTCGTGGCGGCCAAAACAATTGCTTCCTACGCAGATATTCCGACGGTGGTTTCTACTTGGTCGATTGTTTTGTCTTTTGGCGTAGCGGCTAGTGTTGGGTTGGTTTTTGGCTTGTTCCCCGCACAAAAAGCAGCAGCGCAAGACCCAATAAAGGCTTTGCGGTCTGATTAAAATAATACAGGATGACAGGATATTTTTAGGACGTACTTGTTATACTTGTTCTAGGTCGTGTTCTACCTCATACACCCTATAAGCCCTATCAACCTAATAAGCCCTATAAACTTGATATACCTAATAAACCCTCTAACCCCGATAGTTCCTATGCCCTCATCCCCTAATACGCTTATCACCTTATCTTCTCATTCCCTTATGCCCTTATTCCCTCATACGCTTATCACCTTATCCCCTTATACCAAAATGCGAATATTTTTCCTCTCGTTAGCTCTTTTAAGTTGCAGTTATAGTGCTATTTGCCAGATGAACACTTTGAGATTATCCTTATCCGAAGTAGTGACGTTGGCGCAGAGCGATGCCCCCGACGTACTTATTGCGAATACTCGATTGAACAATAATTATTGGCGGTATCAGTCTTTTTTGGCGGATTACAAGCCACAGATTTTGTTGGATGCGACGGCGCCCGATTTGTTGCGGAGCATTGCGCCGATTGTCCTGCCCGACGGGGCGACGGCTTTTGTGGACCGTTCGCAGATTACATCGGGCATCGACATTAGTTTGCGGCAACAGATTACAGCCACGGGTGGTACCATTTTCGCTTCAACGGGGTTCGAACGGATTGACCTACTGGGAAGCGGTGGACAAACGTCTCATTTGGTTGCCCCAATTAGTTTGGGCTTCAATCAACCGCTTTTTGCCTACAACCCATTGAAATGGAACAAGCGAATTGAGCCGTTACGCTATTCGGAACGCACTAAAGAGTACGCTGAACAGATGGAAGGCGTTGCTTTCGATGCGGCAGATTTGTTTTTTCAAGTATTGATTGCGCAGTTAAATTTAGCGGCCGCAAAACAGGAAAAGGTAAATGCCGATACCTTATTCTCTATTTCAAAAGGACGTTTCGAAGTCGGAAAAATTGCGGAAACGGAACTGCTCAATATCGAATTGAGAGCCTTGAATGCGGACGCAGCCGTTGCTCAGTCAAGTTTACAGGTGCAAACGAGTTCGGAGCGTTTGCGCAACTTTTTGGGTATCAAAGAAGCGGTAATTTTTGATTTAGAAACACCCGCCAGCATTCCTACTTTTTTGGTCAATGCGGAAACTGCTTTGAAATACGCCACCCTCAATCGGAGTGATGTCGTTAATTTCAAACGGCGATTAGTGGAAGCCGAAGGCGCCGTCGAAGAAGCAGAACGTGACCGCTTCAATATTAATATGTTTGGAAACTTTGGATTGTCCCAAACGGATAAAACCATCAGTGATGCCTTAGGTAAATTGTTGGACCAAGAAAGCTTTCAATTGGGTGTACAAATGCCGCTAGCAGATTGGGGAAAAACCAAAGCACAGCGAGAAATTGCAGCTTCCAATTTAGAGTTGACGAGAGTCTCCGTCGAACAAGAACGCATTAACTTTGAAAGAGATGTACTGATAAAAGTCCAGCAATTTGATTTGGTTAGAAATCAAGTAAAACTCGCCCAACGTGCTTACGAAGCGAGTATCAAGCGAGAAAACATTACCCGAAAACGCTACCTCATTGCCAAAATTGGTATCACGGAACTAAATCTTGCCATTTCCGAGAAAGAACAAGCTCGTCGAACTTACGTCGAAACGTTACAAGCATTTTGGTTAGCCTACTACGAATTGAGGACTTTGACGCTGTACGACTTTGCCTCAAATAAGTCGTTGGTGAAAATCCCCGAGGGTTTTTGATGATAAATTATGCCAATTTAAAGCAGAGAACAGAAACCCCCACTAAAAATCGGGGCAGGCTATTTTACGGAAAGGATAGAGATTTATAAAGGCAGCGAAAACAAAAAAATTCGATTTCACCCTAAATAGTTAATGTCATGCGTCTCACTTCTCTAATCTCTGCTCTCTGTTCTAAATAATAATTTAGTGAAAATTAAATGTTTTTAAAATACGTGTCTTCGCTCTTTTTTACGGACACTGGCATAATTTATGATATTGAATAATCACACAAATAAGACAACAACTACCTTTTTAATCCGCCTTCCCACACAGACTCCTCTTTTTTCTAACGTACAAACACCAAATTAAATGTCTAACATTTATTCCATCGCCCTATATTTCATTTGTCTTTTTGCTTTTTCTTCCACTGCTAGCGCACAACTTACGGCTAATGTTGACCCTGCTTTCGATGACGCCACGTTTACCGATTTTTCAGTCGAAACGCCAGCTACTACTTTTTCCGACAACCGAACAGAAAAAGTGCCAAGTACGGTTAATGTTGACCTTGGTACGCTTGATTTTAACAACTCAACCGTTGAAGTATCGGCGAACGTCGTCAAAGAAATGGCCGTTCTACAGTATCAATTAGACCAACCCGAACGTATTTCTATTCAATTAGTAGATGCTGCCAGCACGATTGTTAAGCATTACACCCGACGCGCCAAGCGAGCTGCGGGTACTTACGAACAGCAAATTATCTTACCTTACGACCTTACTAAGGGGACCTACAGCCTACGAATCATCTCTGAGTCTGGACAGATAGAAGTAGCAGTTCAGCATTAGTGAGAAATAGTTGAGTGAAATAACATTTTTCGTTATCTTTACGATAAAGCACTCAACATGAAACTGTTCAACATACTTCTCTCCCTCCTCTTCGTCCTCTTCGCCTATTTCCAATACAACGACCCCGACCCTTGGCTATGGATTACTATCTACTTGTTCGTAGCGGTCATTTCTGCCTTGTCCGCAGCGGGAAAGTTCCTCACTTGGCTCATTCGAGCAGGAATCTTGGGCTGTATTATCGGTATGGGGATGCTTTTACCCGACTTCATTGATTGGATAACTAACGGAGCTGAGTCCATTACAGAAACGATGAAAACCGAGAAGCCACACATCGAATTGACCAGAGAATTTTTGGGTTTGCTGATTTGTGCTTTGGTGTTGTTTTTCCATCACTGGCAGGCTGGTCGGGTGAAGCAGTAACGATACGGAAAGTCGATATTTTCCGTTCATCTTTTCACTGAAAAGTCAAACACATCCATCCGCTGGTAGTGCCCCGTCACATCTAAAGTCATCCGTTCTTTATACGCACGATTCAAATCGGGAATCTCACAAATCAGAACGCCCTCCACGTCGAACTGTGGCTCCATCAAATAATTACCGTCAGGCCCAATGACGCAGCTTCCACCGTTAAGCAGAAAATGGTCGGGGTTATCCGCTAAATGCGGAGGAAGGGTCAACTCCTTAGGCATATCACGCACTCGCAGGATTTGTCCCGCCGCCACGACAAAGCAACGCCCTTCAAAAGCATAGTGCCGACTCGCAATTTGGTGACGTTCGAACACACAGGGCCACACGGCCACGTGAATAATCTCTTTTTCGTCGTGAAGTGCTTGACGACTTAGAGGCATCCAATGTTCCCAACAAATTAAGCCACCAATTTCTCCAAACCCCGTATCGACCGTTCGCAAGCCTCGCCCGTCGCCGTGTCCGTAGAGTAGCTTTTCGGTGTAAGTTGGCATTAACTTTCGATGATGATTGACCAGTTGACCTTCTGGACTAAATAGTAGCAGCGTATTATAAATAGTACCATTTCCTTTGCCTTTTGGAACAACCTCGTTAACCCCAATCATAATCGTCACGTCGAATTGCTTGGCCCATTTTCCCATTTTTTCCGTTGTGTCACTCGGCACGGCAACGCCGCTTTGTAGCATTTGTAGAAATATTTCCTTAGTTGGTTCGTGGTCCCAAAGGGCGATATTGGGACAATGGTCTAACCACGAAGGATAGCCACACAACCACGTTTCGCCGAAGACGACTAGTTTTGCGCCTTGGGCCACTGCTTCCTGGAGGTAGGCGTGCATCTTTTCGAGGCTTTTTTTCAAATCGAGAAAAGCAGGACTTGCTTGAACGATAGCTACCGTTAATTTTTCGGGCATTTTGTGTTTATTTTAGTAGAAAAGTATTTAATTACTCTCCGAATACGGTTGTCATTTATTATAATAAAACCTAACTTTGCACTCGCTTTTTAAAAAGCGGGTAAATTAAACTATCAAAATCGTAAAAATAAAGGAATAATATGAAAAGGACTTATCAACCATCGAAAAGAAAAAGAGCGAATAAGCACGGATTCCGTTCTAGAATGAGTAGCAAAAATGGGAGAAAAGTAATCGCCCGTCGAAGAGCTAAAGGTCGTTTGAAGTTGACTGTATCTGACGAGAATACGGGTAAGTAGTTTATTGATTAATTACTGATTATTCGTTATTTGGCATAGCAATAATAACTAGTTAATCAGCAGTTTTCAAAATTATCCTACTATTTTTTGAATTAGCTGTCTCCCCTTTTATTCTAGCGATAAGTCTTTCTCATAGAAGTCTCTAAGCTTCTTAAAAGCATAGCAAATTGTTCTACGGATGGGCAAGGGCTATGCTTTTTTAGTTTTGTCAATTCCTCTCCTGTGTCTCTAAAATTTTCCAAAAAAGAAAAATTAAAAAGCCGAAAGGCCATCCAGCAACTTTTTCAAAAGAGACAATCCATTCACGTCTTTCCATTGCGCCTAATATGGGCAAAGTTAGAAACACCTCTGAGTAAAGCACCCGCGCAATTTGCCGTCAGTGTCCCCAAGCGGGCTTTCGCCAAAGCGGTGAAGCGCAACCGTATCAAGCGAATCATTCGGGAAGTTTACCGATTGAATAAAGCGAACCTTTACGAAGCGTTGGCAGGAGAACAACAGCAATTGGGATTTATGTTTTTATACACGGGCAAACGAGAACCTACCTTTTCAGAAATCGAGAAGTCCCTAAGGAAGCTAATTAAAGTGTTGCCCAAAAAACTGTCGTAAATTTACTAGCTAATAACTTAACGAGCAATACAAAGGCGTCAAGTCGATTCAACGATAAAAGGCTCGTAATATCTCGCTCTAAGTAGCTTCTGAATATCTCCTCTAGCAAAAATTTACGTTCCTTCGCTAAAGACTCAGTGACAATTCTGGGATACCCTCCGTAGTTTAGGTACTCTTCTAGTAAAGCGTCGGTCCGCTCTTTTTCAACGGCAAAAAATTGGGCCAGTCGTCCTTCGTATTGATAGTTCGTTTTGAAGTTTACTAACTCTTCGAAAGAGACGGGGTACATTTTAAAAAGTCGCTTTCTGCCCGCCAAAGATTCTTGGATTTTTTCTTTGAGTTCCAAGCTCCCTGACCCTAATACAACGAATTTGTAGGGTAAATCACTATCGTACAATCCTTGTAAGAAAAGGCCCGCGTTTTCTTTTCGCTGGATTTTGTCAATAAAAACGTAAGCTGGTTGGTTAGCAAACTATAAGGCTAGTTTTTGTAAAAAAGCGGTTTGAGATTGGAAATAAACTTGGTCTGATTGGATGTCTAGATTAAAAAAAATAGTTCGTTCTCTTTGGTTGTCTAACTGCTGCTTTATGGATTTCAATAAGGTAGTTTTACCTACTTGACACGCTCCAACCAAAATAGTAATTTCTTTTACCGATAAGTGTTGTCTAATCACTTTTTCTATGGTTCTTTTAATTAAAACTACTCCCCTACATTGGCCGCCGCACTAGCCGCCATCGCTTCTTCCGCTAAACTACGTAGTTCGGAATGATAAGCAGCGCCTTCTTTTCTAACTAGTACTTTTCCATCTTTATCCAAAAATAACAGGGTAGGAAATGCTTGCACTTGATAAATCAGCGCAAGATTGGGGCCATTGCCTTTTTCGGCATCTATTTTATAGCTAATAAAATTATCGTTGAATAATTTTGAGATGCCTTTATCCGGAAAAACGTCTTCGTCCATCATCTTGCAAGGCAAGCACCAAGTTGTGTAAAAATCCACAAAAACCAACTTTTCTTTGTCGCCTGCCATTTCTAGGACACTCATCAGCTTTTCGGATTGCACAAAATCAACTCCTTGTTGAGTAGTGGTTACTTTTTTGGGCGAACTACAACTACTTAGGGCTAATGCCAAACTGGCTACTACTAATAACTTTTTCATACTGTTTGTTTTAAGGGGTTATTTAAAATAACGAACATAATCTATGTCCATTTTTTGAGGAAAAACCGTCGTATTATCGGGACTCCCAGGCCAGTTTCCACCAACTGCTATATTGAAGATTAAGTAAAAGGGTTGATTGAAACGATAAGTTTGTCCTTCCATGTCTTGGGGCGTAATCCGATGAATGCGTTCTTCATCCACGTACCACGTTATTTCGCTGGGTTCCCACACCAAGCTAAAGACGTGAAAGCGTTCGCTGAATTTTCTGTCAATCGTGTAAGATTTTCCTTTAAATTTGTTAGGCCCACCTTGTGGTCCCCAGTGCGCCGTTCCGTGTGTAGTTTTAGGTTCGTGACCGACCAATTCCATAATATCTATTTCTCCGCAAGCAGGCCAACCTACTTCGTCAATATTTTGCCCCAACATCCAAATGGCGGGCCAAATCCCCTGCCCTTCGGGCAATTTTGCTCGTATATCTAAACGGCCGTATTGAAAGCGCTTTTTATCTTTTGTATGAATTTTAGCAGAATAGTAGTCGCTCGTTCCTTGCTTTGTCGCAGTGATAGTTAGCGCACCGTCCACCACGGAAATATTTTCATTTTCTTGGGTATATAATTGCAACTCGTTATTTCCCCAGCCGCAGAGATTGGGGCAGCCGTCTCCCAAATCGTAATTATAATCTTCATCGTTGAGCGTTGTCCCTTCAAACTCATCGGCCCACTCCAAAGCATATCCAAAATGGGTGAGCGATGTAGCATAGCCCGATTGGTCGTAAATAGGGTCATCATTGTCCCGAATGATTCCAATCGCTTCTTTATTTTTTAGACTGGCATTAGTAGCGGAAATCAATTCGACCTTTATTTTTTCTTCTACTTCATTTTGTTCGTCGTTGATGATGGGCACAGAGATGGTTGCCCTTCGAGCACCTACTGGAATATCGACCGTCCCCGAACTGGCATCAAAATCCACATTTGGTTCAGCAGTAATTCCACTAACGGCGTACTGAACGGTAATTGTTTCTTCTACCATTGCGGAAGCAATGAGGTCAAATTCCATCGTCGATGCGCCCGCTCCTTCAATAATGGTAGCATTGGTGATGCTAATTTCAACCGCAGAAGTGGTCGGGTTAGGCATCTCGGCACTGGTTTCTCCACAGGCAACTATTAGCGTGAGGAATAGCGAAAGTAGCGTTGGTCTCCCAAATTTCATTTTGACTAAAAATTAAAAAGGAATAATTTCCAATTAAGGACTGATATAAGTCCGTTTACGCCTAAATGTACGGGTTTTTCCAAAACTAAATTGTGCTGCATCAGAAAATCCAACAAATTTACGTCCGCTTGACGTCACACATAACGCCAAAAGTTAGAAAAAATAGCAATTCTATCGAATCTTTCGCCCTTTAGCCGACCGAGATTTGACGGAAGTCCGACCGCTTCTTTTTAAATCAACCATCAAGGTAGCTAAAGCACTATCGGGGTCCGTGTAATACGTTTTCCCATCGTAGCGCACTTTGCCTCTGCGATTTTTCCAGTCCGATGCCAATAAAACGTAGTTTTTACCTCGTTTCGGATTAGGACCAAACATTAAATACCGCTTGTCGCTTCCAGACTCAAAGCTGACGGCCATGCGATTGCTTTTGGGCTGAAATAAAAGAATACCCGGCGTCCCCTTCGCAATTCGTACTTGTTCTACTTCCCGACCATTCACCATTTTAATTTCTCCCGAAACAATTTCGGATGAGCCTCTTGTAAAGTCTCTTTTCAAAACAATATCATCGGATAAGTAGAACTGAATCTGTTGCAATTCGTCTTCCGACCAACCATTTTGGTCAATCAATCGCTGCGAAAAGGGGCTCAATTTGGGACTACAACTGGTAAAAAAGAATAGTCCCGCTACTAATATACTTCCAAATACGCTTTTCATAACTGTCTTATTTTTAAGTGGTATTGTACGGGTTTTCCGACAATCTAGGGTAATTATCAACCATCAAAATATTGGTAATTCTTAGGTCAAACCAGTAGTACAAAACGGTTTAACTAATAATTAACGGAGAGTGTGAAGGTTTTGTGAGGAAGTAGTGGCAGAAGGCAGTGGCAGTATGCAGTAGCAGTGGCAGAAGGCAGTAGCAGTGGCAGAAGAAAATGACAAAAATTTAGCAACAACCGAGATTGACGAATGATACTTTAACTTGCCTTGGCTTATCTGCCTCCCGCCACTGCTACTGCACACAGCTACTGCATACTGCCACTGCCACTGCTTACTATAAAAATTCCCCTGTCACAAACACCCAATCTTCAGCCCACATTTCGTTCCTCTAAATCCGATATTTACACCACTCTCCAGCATTATTTTTCCACTTACCATTCTAAATTAAACGTTTATGAAAAGATTACCTTTATTGCTAGGAGTCTTACTAGTTGCTGTTTGGCAATTAGGTGCGGAGGTCGTCTATTCTGCACCATTGCAAGCCAAAGAGTTGGGAATGGGCAATTTACTGAACTGGAAAACAACTTTTGAAGAAGATGTACAGCATTTCGACATTGAGAAATCTGCCAATGGGGTCGATTTTGAAAATATCGGAACGGTTGAATCTGCCGCAGATTTGAGTGATGAGAAAGCCTACCGCTTTTTTGACACCAAATTGGGTTCGCAAAAGAGCTATTACCGATTGAAGGTAGTAGAATCTGACGGGACTTCGAGCTATTCCCAAACGATTTTGGTGAATAAAGAAAAGTTGAACCAGTTCGCCGTAGTTGCCTACAGCAGCGTAATGCCCAAAGCTAACTTTGACCTCACTTTAGATGCGGTAACCGAGGGGCAACTAGAGTACGCCCTAATTAGCTACAAAGGAGAACTGATTTTCGAAGAATTTCAGTATCTATACCCTGGCTTGAACGAAGTTCAGCTAAGCATGCAGGATTTGCCCGAGGGAACTTACAAGATTAAGCTAAAGCTGGATACCGAAGAAGAGTACTTGGTGATTCAGAAGGCAAGCGACGGTCAAAAATCTAACGTAGCTTCTAGCCAGAAGATTAAGAAGAACGATTGACAAGTTTCTAACTTTGAGTTTCATTTAGCTCCCTAAAAAGCAGGGCCCTTGTTAATCAAATGAAACTAACGTTTCCATCTATTGTTAACTTCTTAAAGAAACTATCCCAATAAATTTGGGAAATCAAGCGTCTTTCGTCGATTGCACGAAAGGCGCTTTTTGTAATCGATTTAAGAAAATGAGTAAGTTCCCAATATCTTCTTGGGCACACAGTTTAATCGAGCGCATCCCTTATAAGTTCCTTTGTAAATCTTACCCATTTTTCTGTAAAAACTCACTGAGCCTTAGTAGTTACGATTAAAGAGTAAGTAACTTTGTCGGGTGATAGAAAAGATAGAAACTCAACAAGCGACGGTTCGTCTTCAATTGCTCGACCAGTATTTTGTTTTGCATCCAAGTAAAGCCATTTACTGGGAAGAATTAGATTTGTTACTCATTGCGGACTTACACTTTGGCAAAGCCACCCATTTTCGGAAAGCGGGTTTGCAAGTGCCCAAACAAGTGGCCACTACGAATCAGAAGGAATTAATTAATTTACTAACTCATTTTTCGCCCGACCGTGTCCTATTTCTAGGTGATTTATTTCACAGTACGTTGAATCAAGAATGGGAGACGCTGGGTGCTATTTTTGCTACTTTTCCTGCCATCTCTTTTGAATTAGTCATTGGCAACCACGATATTTTGACAGCGCAAGACTACGACCACATTCAGTTAACCACGTATCCAGAACCATTAGCCATTGGTAATTTTTTGCTAACTCACCACCCAATGTCGAGTATTCCAACGGGGCAATTCAATTTTTGTGGGCACATTCATCCCTGTGTATGGCTGAGTGGTTCGGGTAAACAGTATTTAAAACTCCCCTGTTTCTTTTTTCAAGAACAGCAATGTACCCTGCCCGCCTTCGGTGCTTTTACGGGTATGGCCAAACAGCATCCCGTAGAAGGTGACCAGGTTTTTGTTATTGCGGAGTCGCAGGTGCTGCCTGTCTTTTAAGTCGGTTCATAAAGGTTTGAATCGTTAAGGCAAACAGAATGACTAGGACACACCCAATTAAATTTAGCCACAGATAAGAGATATTAATGGTTCCCGAACGATTCAAGTAGAAGATGTAAAGCACCGCCATTTCTCCTGTGATAGCTCCCCAAAATACGGCATTCGCACTCACTCCTTTAAACGATAAATGGATTAGGATAAGCCCTAACAATCCGCCAATCATTCCACCTAAAATCGCTGCGTTCATCGTTAATTCTCCCAAGTAATATCCCACCAAAATAGCGCCCAAGACCGCCCCCGTGAAAGCGCCAAGTGTGCGCGATTTTGTATCTTTTTGTTGAAAAAAAAACGCTAATAAAAAGATACCCAAGATGGCACCATAGAATATAGACCCAATGATGTTGACGGCTTGGATTAAGTTATCAAAAAGACCCGCCGTTGAGGCAAAAATTAGTGCAATGCCACCCCACATAATTGTTACCCACTTGGAAGCCACTAAGTAATGCTTATCGTCTTTATCCGTCACCATACTTCTTTTGTACAAATCAATCACCGTTGTGGTCGCTAAGGCGTTTAGTTCGGAAGCCGTCGAAGACATCGCTGCCGAAAAGATAACGGCTAGTAGAAGGCCAATCAGACCAACGGGCAAATAGTTCATCACAAAAGTGATAAAAACGTAGTCCGTATCCTTGGTCTTAGCGGCTGGATTTTCTTTGATAATTAGATTTTTGACTTCTGTTCTTATCAAATTTTCCTGTGTTTGTAAATTATTCAAGTTGGTTTTAGCTGTTTCAATAGTGCCTTCATCGTTCGTATCGAAAGCGGACATTAGCGTTTGTACGGCCGCTTTTTTACTATCAAAAACACGGTCGTATTGTTGACTTAGGTCTTGATAAGCAATTTCGGAAGGCGTACCCGCTAAACTATTAATGTTACCTTGATTAAAGTGCACGGGCGGCTTGGTAAATAGGAAAAAGACAAAAACTAAAATGCCAATCAACAGCACAGAGAATTGCATCGGGACTTTAAAAATACCGTTGAATAGCAAGCCTAATCTACTCTCCGTCAATGATTTACCCGACAAATAGCGTTGTACTTGGGATTGGTCCGTTCCAAAGTAGGAAAGGAATAGAAAAACCCCACCAATCATTCCCGACCAAATATTATAGCGTTGACTCAGGTCAAAATCAAAATCAACAACCTCCAATTTCCCCATTTTACCCGCAATATTCAAAGCATTTCCAAACGTAACGTCTTCGGGCAAGCGTAGCAAAATAATGATGGCCGCAATAAACATTCCACCTAGAATGACAATCATCTGTTGTTTTTGAGTGACACTTACTGCTTTTGTTCCTCCCAAAACGGTATAAAAAATAACAATGGCACCGATGAAAAGAATGGTCAGCTGCAAATTCCAACCGAGAATAGTAGATAAGATAATCGCTGGTGCGTAAATCGTTAAACCCGCCGCCAGTCCACGCTGCACCAAGAACAAAACGGCCGTCAGCGTCCGCGTTTTCAAGTCAAATCTCGATTCCAAATATTCGTAGGCGGTATAAACTTTCAGTCGATAGTAAATCGGCAAGAAAAAAATCGCCAAAATCACCATGGCTAAAGGCAGTCCAAAATAAAACTGCGCAAAGCCCATCCCACTTTCGTAGGCCTGTCCGGGGGTGGACAAAAAGGTAATTGCACTCGCTTGAGTCGCCATAATCGATAAACCAATGGTCCACCAAGGCAAATCTCGGTCCCCTAATAAGTAACTCTGTACGTTATTTACCTTACGGGTTTTCCAAACGCCGTAAGCAACAATTCCAAACAGCGTACCGAGCATTATAATCCAATCAATCGGGTTCATTAGTAAACGTTAAAGGGTGTTAGATGTGGGTCAAGCATTTTGGGGCGCATTAGTGTAGCACTCCAATAGGGATAAGGTTGTCCTTTTATCCCTTAGGAATACGCCTTAGTTAGCATGTAAAACAAAGAGATGATGATGAGATGTAGTACTAATACAAAGACGTACAACTGATTCCACGATTTGAAAATAGGTGGTGGGTCTTCTTTGACAGGTCGGCTTTTAGTCGATTTTGGCATAAAATAACGAGTGGGTTTAGGGTATGGCTCTTGTGAGAACAATGATGTAAGAACATCAAAAGTAGGCTTTACCAACCATAAATGACAAAAATTAACAAGTATTAACGAGTGATTGGTTATTTTGGTTGGTTTCTGACGGATAAAGGTTGAATACCACTTTTAGTTATCCCAAATTTTTTCGACTAGAAATATACCCCCGCCACTTATCCAAGCAGGCTTGAAAGTCTTCGGGTAGTTCCGATTCTAGTAAAATTTCTTCGCCCGTCGTTGGATGTTCGAAACCAATTAATCGGGCGTGTAGTGCTTGACGAGGTAGCAACTTAAAGGCATTATCGACAAATTGCTTGTATTTTGTATAGATGGTTCCCTTCATAATCTTATCTCCTCCGTAGCGAGCATCACTAAATAGTGGGTGCCCCAAATATTTCATGTGAACCCTAATTTGGTGGGTTCGTCCCGTTTCTAATCGACACTTTACCAGCGTAACGTAGTACATCCGCTCGACTACTTCGTAGTGCGTAATAGCGTGTTTGCCTTGGTCTCTTTCGGGAAAAACGGTGTACTGCATCCGATTCTTTTCGTGCCGACCAATGAATTCATCAATCGTTCCTTTATCTTCTTCTACGTCCCCCCACACCAAAGCGACGTATTCGCGCTGAACGGTGTGGTCATAAAATTGTTGCCCCAAATGCGTCATGGCTTCGGGCGTTTTAGCAATAACCATTAGTCCCGAAGTGTCTTTATCAATGCGATGGACAATGCCCGGTCGGTCCGAAAATTCGGGGTCTTTTAAGGGTAAATCCGAATTGCGAAAATAATACAACAAAGCATTGACCAACGTACCCGAATAATTACCAATACCGGGGTGCACGACCATGCCGGGTGGCTTATGAATAATCATCACTTGGTCGTCTTCGTAGCGGATATCTAAAGGAATATCTTCGGGGGCATGTCGATTTTCGAAACCTTCGGGTTTATTCAAAAAAACGGTAATAACATCCAAAGGGCGCACCTTGTAGTTCGCTTTGATTTCTTTCGAATTGACCAATATCAAACCGTCTTTGATAGAATTTTGGATTCTTGACCGAGAGACTTTTTCCAAGTGGTCTAACACAAATTTATCTATCCTGACGGGTGACTGATTCCTATCAACGTATAACTTAATTTGTTGCTGGTTGCCTTCTAGCTTTTCTTCTTTTTTCATAACTTTTTTTCCTGCTCCTCAAAATGAATTTGCAAAATTACGAAAAAATGAACGGCTCTCAATTATTTAAGTAGATTACAAGATTCAAAACAATCCCTATCTTTGCAACGTTATCGCAAAGGGCATTTCTCACCGCTTTTCAAGGATTACAAAACAGAATTCACAATGAAATATATTTTGTCGGTTTATTTCGGACTTAGTGCGCTACTATTTATCAGTTGCGGAGAAGAAACGACTAGAACGATTGATTTGGAAGAGGAGCAGTTCACCAACTTTCAAATGACGTTTAACCCCATTGGCGG
>JBCCQK010000098.1:0-19019 GCA_039024375.1 Bacteroidota bacterium | reverse complement strand
ATTTCTCAACATTTGTTGAGTGGTAATAACAACTGCTCTTTGTACCTTGTACCTCGATAGAACGAAAAACAATAATATTACAATCAGGTAAAAATGAAAAAAAGACTTTTACAGGTTTCGGCAATTTTGGCTCTAATAGTTCTTGTTGGGGGTATTTGGTTTTGGTTCAATTGGCATCGCCTTCCTGGAATTTTAGCCGCTATTCAGAATCCCGTTGGGCCAAATCAGCCCGTCGAATGGGTAGCTGGGCCTGCTGATAGAACAAGTGACCAACCCAACATCATCGTCATTTTGGTAGATGATATGGGATTTAATGAGGTGAGTACCTACGGTGGCGGAATGGCAGGAGGTCGAATGAAAACGCCACACATTGACCAATTGGCGGCGGACGGTGTACTTTGCACCAATGGCTACTCCACTACGGCGGTTTGTGCAGCATCGAGGGCCTCTCTGCTAACGGGTAGAAATTCGACCCGATTTGGCTACGAATTTACCCCGACTGCCAAAGGTTTTGGCCAATTTATTGCCTACCAAAGTCGAGATGCAACGCACCCTTATCTATACGATGCCGAAGTGGATGCACGAGTGCCCCACCGAACAGAAATGGGGTTGCCACCATCGGAAATCATCTTACCAGAAATGTTGAAGCCGCAAGGTTACCATAATGTCCATATCGGTAAATGGCATCTGGGAGGGTTGCCCAAGTTTAGTCCCGTCAATCAGGGCTTTGACGAAAGTTTGTGGATGGAATCTGGCGGGATGTTTTTGCCCGAAGACCATCCTGATGTCGTTAATGCCCGACTCCCTTGGGACCCCATTGATAGATTTTTGTGGGCTAACCTACCCTACTCCGTACGCTTTAACGATAGTAAAAACTTTGAACCTGACGGTCATCTGACGGATTATTTTACCAATGAGGCGGTCAAGGTGATTGATAAAAACAAAAACCGTCCGTTCTTTTTGTATTTAGCCTATTGGGCGATACACACCCCACTGCAAGCCCTAAAATCAGACTACGAGGCTTTGTCCTATATGGACAACCACGTAGAAAGAGTGCAAGCCTCCATGGTGCGCTCCGTGGACCGAGGAGTGGGGAAAATTCGGGCCGCTTTGAAAGCCAATGGACTGCTCGACAATACCATTATTATTTTTACTTGTGACAATGGTGGGCCCGGCTACGTAGGACTGCCAGATATCAATCAACCGTTTCGTGGATGGAAATTATCTCTTTTTGAAGGAGGTATTCACATTCCGTACATGGTGAGTTATCCCGATAGCATTCCTGCGGGTCAAGTGTATGACGGTCGGGTATCGAACGTAGATATTTTTTCTACTTTGGGAACATTGGCAGGAGCCTCTTTACCAACTGACCGTAAAATGGATGGGGTAAATATTCTACCTTACCTAACGGGCGCAAAATCGGGAGAACCCGCACGTCCCCTATTTACCAAAAATGGTACTTATTCTCAAGTCATTCAGGCTAATTGGAAACTGCAATGGGACCAAGTTCAAAAGAAAAAATGGCTGTTCGATTTAAAAAATGACCCAACGGAACAAAACAATTTAATCAACCAAGCGCCCGATAAAGCAAAGGAATTGACTACTTTGTTATCCAATTTTCTCGCCGAGCAAGCTGAACCTATCTGGGAAGGAGCTTTACACGGACCGATTTATCCTGATAAGCATTTGAACGAGGCGCATTTGAAAGACGATGAATTTATTTACTGGCAGAATTAAGTACCTAACCACCGATTCTGTTAATGATTCGTTACCAAAGCATTTCTCAACATTTGTTGATGGGTGGTGGTACTTACCCTTTGTAGTTTTGTGGCGGCTAAACAAAAGTTGGTCACCACATTTTGCTGAATACCCCAATCAATTCTACCAATAAATTTAAAAAGTTTTACTATGAAAATCGTAGCTACAGTTTGCCTGTTATTATGGAGTATAACAATAAATGCTCAAGCATCAATCGTGGGCGTTTGGAATACTGGAAACGACAATACCAAGATTGAAATCGCCGAAGTTGAAGGGGGATACGAAGGAAAAATTGTTTCTTCGGATAACACCAAAGCTAATGTAGGAAAGCGAATCCTGAAGAATGTTCAAGCAGCAAGTGGAACGTGGAAAGGAGAAATCTTTGCCGCTAAAAGAGGAAAATGGATGGATGCAGTTATCGAAGAAAAGAAGGAGGAACTAGAAATAATAGTGGGAACTGGTTGGAAAAGTAAGACGCTGAAGTGGACAAAGGGGTAGATTTAGCTAAAGAATGGTGCTGCGAAGACACTACGGAAGTACCCCCTAAATACCCTAAAAAATTATGAGAAAAATTTTTAGTAGCTTATTTTTATTATTTTGGTTTACCAATGCTTACAGTCAACAAGCATTTAACGTGGCCATCATTTCGGATGGGGCAGAACAAGACAACCACTTTTTTGAACAAGCTATCCAAGCAGAGATAGTTGCTTTATTAGCCCCACAATATCAGCTGAATTTTACTGAAGTTTATACTAGTGGTAATATTAAAAATATCAACCAAAAGATAGACGACGTTTACGCTCAAAATCAGGCGGATGTTCTTATCGGAGCGGGGGTGATTGCAAGTGAAGTACTTTCTAACCAAACTACCTTTCCAATCCCCTCTATTGCCTCTATTCGTTTGGGTAATAACACCACCACAAATTCAGAATCAGCAAAAAAGGTGAGTGGTATCTCCAATTTTACTTACCTCAAATCGCCTTTTAATATTGCCGACGGAATTAAAACGTTGCAAAAAATTTGTGGCTGCCAGAATTTGGCTGTACTAACCGATTTTGACCTCTCTGCTTTTGGCGTCAGCGGAGACAATTTTTACCAAGAAAAGGGAGTAACCTTAGAATGGTTAACCCTTGATGTTGATTTGAATAGTACCGCTGCTAAAATTCCATCCGAAGTGGAGGGCGTTTATATTTTGTCTCCCATGTCAGCGTATGCGCCTAACCAAATAAAACGATTTTTTGACCAAATCAATCAACGCAAGCTACCTTCTTTTGTGCTGCTGGATGAACCAATGCTTGAATTAGGTGCCTACGCAGCTTACAAAGCGAGTGATAATTTACAAAAAATTCCCAGAAGAATCGCTCTCAATGTTGAGCAAATAGTCGATGGTAAAAATCCAAAAGATTTTCTCGTGGATATGGAAACCTTTACTAATCAACTGGTGGTGAATATGAAAACGGTCAATCAAACGGGTATCTATCCCAATTGGACGTTACTGGATAACGCTATCTTGACCAATATCAACCAGCCGAGTACGGGACGGGGACTGAATCTAAAATCCGCCATAGCTGAAGGGATGGAAAGTAATTTGGGCTATCAAATTACGACTAAACAAACCCAAATTAATGCAAAAGACGTGGGCTTGGCCAAAAGTAATTATCTACCCAAACTAGACGTGGAGACTAGTGGTTTTTTCTTAGATGAAAATACCGTCAACAGTTCTTTTGGAACGAGAGGGGATTTTAACTGGACGGCAGGTGCCTCCTTTTCCCAGTTGATTTTGTCCGAACCTGCTTTAGCAAATATTGCCATCCAGCAATTATTATTTGAAAGTCAGCAACAAGCCCAAAACCAATCCGAGTTGGATGTTATTTTGGAGGTAGCACAACGCTACTTTAGTTACCGTCAGGTACTGTCTGTGGCAGATTTACAAAATGAAAATATCAAAGCCATCAATCAAAACTTGACGACCGCTACCGACAAACAACGTGTCGGCTACAGCGGGGTGAGTGATGTGTACCGATGGGAAACAGAGTTGGACTTGGCCAAAACGGATTTGTACGCCACCAATGCGCAACTAAAAGCGACGGGTTACCAATTAAATGAATCGTTGAATCGACCGATTGATGAGGAATTTACGATTGAAAATTCAGAAAATATCAATCAATTGGTAGAAAGTATGGACAGAATTTTTATCAATCTGATTCAGAATCAGACGGCTTTGAATCAATTCTCTGATTTTATGGTGGAGGAGGCTTTACAAAATCTACCTGAAATTCAACAAATAGAACTAGCCATTGCTGCTCAAGAACGCTTGCTAAAGTCCAATCAACGAGCCTTTTATTTGCCGACTGTTGCCTTCGGAGCGAGTTACGATTACCCGATAAAGGTGGTCAATCCGGGCGAACCGCCGCCGATTCCGGGATTTGAGGCGATGAACAACCCAACTTGGAGTGCTGCTTTTAACCTTTCCATCCCCATCTTTTCGGGTGGTTCGAGACAACTCGAAAAAGAGAAAACTCAAGTTGGTTTGTACCAATTGCAAGACCAACGTCAGGAACTCAACAACCTACTAGAGTTACAGGTACGGGCTAATCTGGAGCGGGTAAATGCTGCTTATAATAATATTCGACTTACCAAAAGTGCAGCCGAATCCGCAGGAAAAAATATAGCCATTGTGCAAGATTTATATAAATCGGGACAAGTGGATGTGATTACTTTGGTAGATGCTCAAAATTCCTTATTAGGCGCACAAATCAATGCGACCAATGCGACCTATCAATTTATGATAGACTATTTTTCGTTGCAGCGTTCCGTTGGTAATTATACTTATTTGGCTACCGAAGAGCAGACTGCCGCCTTTCTCCAACGTTTCCTCAATTTTAAAACTAACTAATATGAGAGTACTACTTTTCCTTTGTCTAGTCTTTGCTAGTAGTGCTTGCAAAGACCAAAAGATAGAGACGGTTAAAAAAATCCGTCCGATTAAATATACGACTATCGAAAAATCTAGTGGACTGGAAACACATACTTTTTCGGGGGCAGCCAAAGCACAAAACGAAACCAACCTAAGTTTTAAGGTGGGCGGTACGTTGAGTTCGGTAAAAGTAAAATTGGGAGATAGGGTAAAACGAGGGCAATTGATTGCTACGATTGACCCAGCAGATTATACGATTCAAACGAATCAAGCCATTTCCCAAAAAGAAGGGTCGGTGGCAAATGTGCAAAGTGCGGAGGCCAACGCCAAAGCTGCGGAAACCCAATTGATTAATGCGCAAGCGACTTACGATAGAGTGGCCAAATTATACGAAAATAATAGTGTCGCACTAAGTGAATATCAGCAAGCGAAAGCAGGATTAGATGCGGCCAAAGCCCAATACGAGGCCGCCAACTCCCAAGTCAAAGCGGCGAGTACCCAGGTGAATGCCGCCAATCAACAGGTGCAAGCCGCAGGTAATCAGGTTAATTATACTCGTTTGACGGCACCGATGAATGGGGTGATTACCAACGTGCAAGTGGAGGCAAACGAGGTGGTGAATGCAGGGATGATGATTGCGACGGTCAGTTCGCTGGGTCGCCCCGAAGTGGAAGTAGGAGTACCTGAAGTGTTTATCAACAAGATTAAAAAGGGGCAGGCGGTAAATATCACCCTACCTGCTGCGCCCGCCCAATCCTTTCAAGGGCTGGTAAGTCAAGTAGCGTACGCCTCGGGCAGTTCGCCGACCTATCCCGTCATTGTCGAAATTGATAAATCTGCCGAGCAAATCCGACCAGGGATGGCGGCAAATGTTGAATTTCTATTTCCAAAGGCTGGCAGTACTGCTAAGTCTATGATAACGATTCCCGTAGAGGCGGTTGGAAAAGACCATCAAGGCAATTTTGTCTTTGTGCTAACTAAAAACGGGGAAGGCATATACGTAGCCGAGAAAAAAGTCATTACGATTGGTCCACTTGTTCCTGATGGGTTTGAATTAGTTGATGGTTTAAAAACGGGAGATTTAGTAGCAACGGCTGGCTTAAAGTCCTTAATGAATGGCACAGAGGTCAAGTTATTGGAAGAATAAAGGGTGGTGTATTAAATATGAGGCTAATCGTCCCAGCGGGACGGTATGTCCGTAGCAGTTCAATTATTCGAACTGGCCGTGCCGTAGGTACGGTATATACTGTACCTACGGCACAGGAGACGGCTACCCAATTTTTTTCTACCGATATTTTGTCCCGCTGGGACAACAAGTTTCCAGCCTTGCATCTGATACATCACCAAAATAAAAAGTGTGACTAATGAATATCACCAAAACAGCCTTATCTTACCATCAAGTTACTTTTTTAATCGTAGGCATCATCACCATTCTTGGCATTACTGGCTACAACCAATTGTCCAGAGATGCTATGCCGCCGTTTACCATTCGTACCTGTAGTGTAGTGACCAAATTTCCTGGTGCCTCCCCCGAAAGAGTAGAAACTTTAGTAACCGATAAAATTGAAAAGGTCATCCAAGAAATACCCGAGCTAAAAACCGTTACCAGTGAAAGTAGAACGAGTGTTTCCATTATCAAAGCTAAATTGAATGCGGACGTTAAAAAGGAAAATCTGCAAGCTATTTGGGATAAGATAAGAAGAAAAGTGGAGGCTATTCGTTCCGAACTTCCCGATAATATCCAAGAACCCGAGATTAAAGATGATGGCTTGGGTGTGGTTTATGGTATCCAAATAGGACTAGCCGCAGATGGCTATTCTTACGCCGAAATGAAAGCACAGGCGGACATTATTCGAGATGATTTAATTCGACTGAAAGATGCGGCTAGAGTAGAAATTGGTGGCGTACAAGAAGAACAGATTTTTATTGAATATGATAATGCCAGCTTAGCCCAATACGGTATTTCTGCGAATCAAATTAATAATGCTATCTCGACTACCAATATTGTCTTTCCGGGTGGACAGGTAGGCTTGGGCCAAGAGCGAATCGTGATTGAACCAACAGGTAATTACGAAACCTTAGCAGATGTAAAAAACACGCTAGTTGCTATTGGTAGAAATGAAAAAGTAAAATTAGGAGACATCGCCAACGTGCGTTTGGGCTACAAGCAACCCAAAGAAACCATCGTGAAAATTAATGGGAATAGTGGTTTGGTGATTGCCGTTGCCTTACAAGAAGGGGCCAATCTGACCAGTTTGGGGAAAGATATTGATAAAAAAATTGAGGGGTATAATGCTGAACTTCCTTTTGGAATGACGGTGACCCGAGTCGCCTCCCAAGATATTTACGTTAATAAAAGTGTAGATAACTTCGTAGGAAATGTCTTGCAATCTATTGTTATCGTCTTGTTAGTCATGCTAGTCTTTCTAGGACTACGGACGGGTTTAGTTGTTGCCAGTTTGATACCCTTGGCGATGGTCATGTCGCTGATGGTAATGAATCTTTTGGAGGTGGGGCTCAATCAAGTGACCCTTGCCTCTTTAATTATGGCATTGGGTATGTTGGTGGATAATGCCATTGTGGTCTCTGAATCCATTTTAGTTAAGCTCGAAAAAGGCATGGCTGCTACCGAGGCGGCTATCAGTAGTGCTAAAGAATTGACCCTGCCGTTGTTAATTTCTACCCTGACCACTTCGGCGGCTTTTTTAGCTTTCTTTTTGGCCGAAAATACCATGGGGGAAATGATGGGCAATATTTTTATTGTCATCACGATTGCCCTACTCTCTTCTTGGATTTTGGCGTTAACGATAGTTGCCATGTTAGCCGTCTATTTTATGAAAGTTAACCCTAGTTCGACAACTACAGAGCACGTATCTTTATTTGATAGACTAAATGTAGGTTACAAAAAGATATTGGTGGTGGTGCTGCAATTTCCAAAGTCCTTTCTACTAATTATCCTAGCTGCTTTCGTCGGTTCCTTGCTCTTGTTTCCCCAATTACCGTTTATTTTTATGCCCGATAGCGACCGAAATTTAGTAGTCGTTAATATAGACCTTCCTCTGGGGTCAAAAATTGAAGAAACCGAAAAAGTAATAGACCAGTTATCCGATTACATCGAGACGAATTTGCTAGTGACATCGGAGGAAACAACCACGCAAGGCGGCGTAGCCAATTGGGCATCCTTTATCTCTAAAGGCCCACAATCCTACGATTTAGGCTACCAACCCGAGCAGCCTAATTCGGGCTATGCGCATTTGTTGGTGAATACGTCCACCTTTGAGGTAAACCCCGAAATTATCCAGAAACTGGACGCCTATGCTTTCGAGCATTTTCCAAATGCCGATATTTCCGTCTCTTCTTTAGGTAGTGCCGGTGGAGCGAAGTATGATGTGGGGATTCGTATTACCGGAAAAGATTCTGAAGAATTACTGGAGTTGTCCCAATTGGTAAAAAGTCAGATGACACAAATAGCTGGTGCTAAAAATATCAAGGATGATTGGGGCCCAAAAATTAAAAAAGTAAGTATTGACATTGACCAAGACAAAGCGGGACGAGCAGGAGTCAGCAATCAAGATATTGCGCTTTCCTTGCAAACGGCCTTATCGGGCATAGGTATTGGCGATTATCGAGATTTAGACGGCAATATTCCGATTATTATGACCAATTTGGACAGAGCAAATATTGATGTGCACGATTTAGAAAGTATTAATATTTTTTCTCAAGTAACGGGTCAAAATGTTCCACTGATACAAGTAGCCAACATTGAGGTCGATTGGCAAATCGCCAAAATCTTCCGAAAAGACCTTAACCGAACCATAACTATTTCTTGCGATGCTAAAGCAGGCTATACTGCATCCGATTTAACGAATCAATTAGTCCCCTTTATGGAAGAAAGCAAAGCCAACTGGAAAGCTGGTTACGCTTACAGCTTAGGTGGGGAAAGTGAGGCAAGTGCCGAGGCATTGGGGGCGGTAGCTGCCAAGTTACCGATTGCAGGTTTTTTGATTCTGTTTTTATTGATGTTACAATTCAATTCCTACAAAAAGACGACCATTGTTTTATTATCTATTCCATTGGGCATCATCGGGGTGGTCATTGGCTTATTATTGTTTCAGTCCTATTTTGGATTCATGGCTTATTTAGGCCTTATCTCTTTAGCAGGAATTGTCATCAACAACGCTATTGTATTATTAGACCGCATTGAACTAGAACAAACCGAGTTTGGAAATCCACCTTATCAGTCCATTATCAATGCGGCCCAGCAAAGATTTAGACCGATTTTGTTGACCACTTTTACGACTGTTTTGGGCTTAATTCCTTTGTATTTGGGCGGTGGCTTAATGTGGGAACCGATGGCGGTTTCCATTATGGTAGGGCTATTGTTTGCGACGGTGATTACTTTACTGTTTGTGCCTGTTTTGTATAAGTTGTTTTTTAGGGTTCAGACTTAGTAACGGTAAAACACCGAAAAAGTCATTGAAAAGATATTAAAACTCCAACTTGAGTAGGACGATATCTCCCGACCGTACACTATAAAAACGAGTAGAAGTTAGACTATTCTTTGCTATCTTTACCGCATACCGGCATCATTAATGCTTAACGTATAGGCGATTAAAAAATAGAAAAGGAAATCAACTTGAAAGAAATAACAATAAAAAGAGGGGAAATTATTCAATCAAATGGTGATTTGAATACTAAAGTATATTTCGTCAAATCGGGGTTACTACGAAGTTACGCCATTGATAAAAATGGAAAAGAGAACATCTTTATGTTTGCGCCTGAAGGTTGGGTGATTGCGGACAGTAATCCCCCCGAGGCACCAGCCACTTTATTCATTGATGCGCTAGAAGATTCGGTAGTTAGAGTCTTGCCTAAAAATATTGAGTCAGAAAAAAGAAATATTGCCCCCATTTTTAAAAGACTAGGCGCTTTGCAGAACAGAATCTTGATGTTGATTAGTACCAATGCCATTGAGCGATACGATAATTTTCTAGCGATGTATCCCAATTTGGTGCAGAGAGTCCCCCAACGGATGATTGCCTCCTATCTTGGGGTAACGCCCGAAACCCTAAGTGCCGCCAAGTCAAAGCGTCATAAAAGGATGAAATGATGTGTTTTCTTATGAAATCATAATGCAAAGCATTTATTCACTATGTTACCTTTAGGCCATTATTTAACCAAAGTGTATCATAGATGAAAAATCTTTCTATTTTTTTGAAAATTGCTGCCGTACTTTGGATAATTTGGGGTGCTGTTCATATGTTTGCGGGCGTAATGACCATGAATTTTATTCTCTCTGGAGACATTTCTTCTGCGGTCGGAGGTATTGCCGATGCGATTGACCCTACCACCTTACAAATGGATTATCCCACTGCCTCTGGAGCAATTCTTGGACAACATGGTTTTAATTTATTTTGGGTTGGGTTGGTTACTCTTATCTGTGGTTTTTATATTTGGAAACATAATAAAAATGCTATTTTCTTAGCTGCGATAACGGGCGGATTGACCGATTTAGGGTATTTTATTTTCATGGATTTGGGCGGATACGTACATTTTGCCCCTGGAACAGTAATGACTTTGGTATCGGCGTCGGCTATAATCCTAAGTTTTTACGCTTATTTCAAAAGCGATAAAATGAGGGCGTTTGATGAGTAAATATAGTCGTTCTCTTTTCATTTGCTTATTTTGCTTTGGCTTTACTTGTACCTCTTTTGCACAACAACACTACATTTTTCAAGAAGAAAGAGCCACCGAGCATTATGCATTTTTGAAAGACAGCACCGACCTCACTTGGAACGAATCGACTAAGTATATTTCGTTAAGTGCGAACCGAAATACCTATTTGAGCATAGGCGGGTCGTATCGAGCGAGGTTAGAACACTACACCGACCGCAGTTGGATAGATGGGAATAACGAAAATTATTATACGCAAAGATTGAGTTTACATACAGATTGGCATTTTGGAAAGTTCCTCCGATTTTTTGGAGAATTGTATCATGGCTACGAAAGCAGGGGCAAAGTCATTCCGCAGAGTGACAATTTGGATTGGCATCAAGGCTTTGTACAAGTCAATCTACCTGCAAAAGCAAACCAATTTGTCTTCCGTTTTGGTCGGCAAGAAATGAAGTTTGGAGGAGGACGTTTGGTAGATTTACGAGCAGGCACTAATATCCGACGGAGTTTTGATGCGGGAAATATCACGTTCAAAAGCGAGTCATTGAACCTATATGGCTTTTACGGAAAGGAAGTTCAAATCGGGTTTGCTGCCTTTGATAATGATTTTGATTTTTTTAGAAAAGAAACGAATAATCCTCAATTATGGGGAATGTACAGCCAATTTAAGGTTTTTCCAAACCTGAATAAGTCAAAGGATTTTGAATTGTATTATATGGGGTATCAATCCAAGCAAACTGCTTTTAGTGATGTTGCTGGAAAGGAAACTCGTCACAGTGTAGGTGTCAGAAGTTTTGGAACTATCAATAAAAAATTCCAATATAATACAGAATTTATTTATCAATTTGGAACAATTAATGGCAACACCATTCGTGCTTTTAACTTTGAAACCGATTGGAAATATACCTTCATTCGTGAAAAATGGCGACCGACTGTTGGCTTAAAACTTGATTGGTCATCGGGGGATAAAGAAGGTGGAGATGGTAAGTTGAATAGTTTTAATCCACTATTTGTAAATCCAGGGATTTACAGCTTAGCAGGGGTTAATACACCTATTAATTTATGGAGTATCCATCCATCTTTTATCTTTTTTCCAACTAAAAAATGGATGGTTAATGTAGAATTTGCCACCTTCTTTCGCACCTCTTTGAAGGATGGATTTTACTCACCACCCGGTTTTCAAACCCGACCTGCTAGTGGCTTGTCCGAAAGGCATATTGGCAATACGATTGGATTATTTATAAAATATACGCACAATCGATATATCACTTTTGATATCAGAAGTTCCTATTTCATTGCTGGTGATTTCATTGGAGCATCGGGTGATTCCGAGGCACTATTTCAATTTGCACCAACCTTAAGTTTTCTATTTTAATTTTATTAAATAAATTTCATCAACTATGAATTACCTTAGATTTTCTTCTATACTTTTTATGTTTAGCTTGCTGATTATTACTAGTTGCAATCAAAAGCTAAATGAAACGGTAACAACGGCAAAAACTACGGCAACATCAAGCCTAGACTTCAATAAATATACCATTACAGGAGCTACGGTCCTAGCTTTTGGGGTAGATAATATCCTTCTTATTGGCGATAGCAAAGCGGCTAAAGTACATGCCGTAAAAACCGTTGCTACTAAATTGGAAAACCCTGTTCCCTTTAATATGGAAGGCTTTGATGTCATGCTGTCCAAGAAATTGGGCATTCCTGCAAGAGACGTAATTGTACAGGATATGAAAATCCACCCTATCAGTCAAGAGGCTTACGTGGCAGTACGAATGGGGCATCAACCAACTGCCAAATCAATCATTGCCATTGCGCATCCCGCCACGAGGGACATCCGATTTTTGGAAATCAACGAATCAAATAGTACAAGCACTTCCGTCCAAAATCCTGCCTCTTCCGAATTGCTGTTTTGGAAAGAAACACCCGCAAGTGCTTTGACGATTACGGACGTAGATTATCATGACGGTTATGTGTATGTAGCTGGCTTGACCAATAGTGAATTTGCCTCCACCCTTAGAAAAATTAAATACCCTTTTGACAATACCCAAGAGGCGGTCAATAGCATAGAAGTCTATCATGCAGTACATACCCAAAATGAAACGCGCGCACCTATTCGTACCATGTTATTCGACGAATTGAATGGGGAATCTACGCTTATTGCCAGTTATACTTGTACGCCTTTGGTGACCATACCCACCGCAGCCATTACTGGAGGTGCGGCTATTAAAGGAAAGACTATTGCTGAATTGGGCTACGGAAATACGCCCATAGATATGTTGGTCGTCACCACCAAAGGATTTGATGGAACGATGAGCAAAAGCTTATTAGTGACTAATAAAAACCGAGGCGGAACGATGATTCCTTTTCCCTCCGTAGAGGCGGGTGCTAAAGGAAATGGTATGGCGGGTCAGCAGGCCATGTTTGCCACAGGTTTGGAAGGCATCAATGAAATCCCGACGGCGAATGTGATGCAAATAGACATCCAAAATCCTCAAATGTTAGGGGTCGTTCGTCGAAATATCGAAACGGGGGACATTGATTTGGTCTCTGAATTAACGGGTACTTTTTTGCGGTTGAGCGATTTCATTTCGGAGTATGATTTTCCCGATTATCGCTACCCTGACAACAAGATGCAACAAGGTACCAAGCAATATCACGATATGGTCAAACAAATGGAGGGGTATCCCGAATTGACTTCTGAAAAAATGGGGAGGAATTAAAAATGCAAAATAATAAACTATGGATAGGGCTATTGGTCTGTGGTATGATTGGTGCTTGTTCAGCATCGTTTACAAAGACCGCCAAAGCACCCACTGTAGTAGCCATTTATCCTTCATCGGACACGCTGCCAGAAAATTTATTGAGGATGTATATCCATTTTTCTAAGCCTATGAAAACCATTGGTAATTTGGAAAAAATAAAACTCCTCGATGAAAATGGACAGGAAGTAATCGGCGCCATTTTTAATAATGTACACGAATTATGGGATAAAGAGCAAACGCAATTGACCCTAATTTTCGACCCTTCCAGAGTTAAAACGGGATTGGTCGCACACGAGGAAAAAGGACGAGCCTTGCAGCGTGGTAAACATTATAAATTGACGATTGGACAAATGAAAGATGTAGAGGGCAAAAAACTCAAGGCAGCTACCAAGTCATTCTATGTCAATAAGGAGGATAGGCTTTCGCCAAATACGGCACAATGGACCATCAAAATGCCAAAAGCTAATAGCCAATTGCCTTTGATTGTCCAGTTTCCAGCAATGCTTGACCGACTTTCTTTGTTGCAACGATTACAATTGACCGATAAAAACAATCAGCCAATTGATGGTCAAGTCGAAATTACCGAACAAGAAACGGAATGGCGCTTTGTACCGACTGAAAAATGGGCAGCAAGTGACTATATTTTATATGTGCACGGACGATTAGAAGACCCTTGTGGTAATAACCTGAATGGATTGTTTGACCACAAAATTGGCAGTTTGAAAAATGAGCAGGAAGGAGGAATTGAAACCATCAATCTAACACTAAAATAATGCATATAACTAAATTATATTATCCATTTGTAGGCTTTTTGATTTTACTAACGGTTGCCTGTAAGCAAGCACCAACTGAATTACCAGAAAATAAATACGAGCAGACCGTCTCAATTGATGCTGCCAAACAATCGAAGGATTTAGTATCTACCACGGAAACCTTTTTTCCCGACTTTGAAGAGGTAGTCATCACTATAGATAGCATTAATATTTATGCGGTTAAAGGGGGGGCTGGACCGCCCTTATTATTATTGCACGGTGCACCAGAATCTCATGTGATGTGGAAAGAAATAGCGCCTGAATTAGCTAAACAATACAGCGTCATAGCCCCTGATTTAAGAGGTTATGGTCGGAGTGATAAGCCTGCAAAAGGGGATTATTCCAAAAGGCAAATGGCAATGGACCAAGTGGCATTAATGAAACAATTAGGCTATGAAAAATTTAGCATTGTATCGCACGATAGAGGGTCACACGTAGCTAGACGATTGGCTAAAGATTATCCCGATAAAGTGGAGAAGATGGTGATTATGGACATCATTCCTGCTACCTATGTTTGGGAACATATTGACGCTAAAGTTGCCGACCGCTACGCACTCTGGTTGTTTTGGACGCAAGCCTATCCCATGCCAGAAAAAATGATGGGACCACAAGCAGCCGCATTTGCTAAAATGACCGCAGGGAAGGATGTAAAAGCGGGAGAAGATTATGCTGCTACGAATGGAACAATGGAGGCTTTTCACGCAATGTGCGAAGATTATCGTGCCAGTAAAGGTATTGATATGGAACACGATAAAGTAGATAAGGTAACCAAAATCATTACCCCTTCTTTAGTGATTTGGGGTAAACAATCGAATACGGGCAATTTCGATTATCCAAAAATCTGGCAGGCTGAAATTGAAAAAGTATCCTTTTTGGAATTGGATTGTGGACATTTTGTAGTTAGTGAAAAACCACAAGAAGTGTTGGATGCTATTCTACCTTTTTTGGAAAATTAGGGAAGTAGGAAATATTTTAATCTAATAAAATCAATTTACGAATCAAAGTTAGGGTTGTACGAAGTTTTGGATATGCTTGTTTTTTGATTCCGCTTTTGAGTGGAAACGGACGCTGAATGTTATGATTTTTTATGTTTTCTTAGTGTTTCGACTACTAAACATAAGGTAAACATAAATTTTCGCAAGAAAACATAACCTTAACATAATTAAAACAGCGTAGGTCAGCGTCAAAAAGAAAACTTCGTACACGCCTAAATCAAAGTAAAAAATAAGATAATATGAATTTTGTAATTACGGGCGGACATTCTGGAATGGGATTGGAGTTAACTAAAAAGTTACTTGCCGAAGGGCATAAAATTGGACTAATCGTCAGGAGCGAGTCCAGAAAAAAAGATACCCAAAAGCTATTTTCGATAGAAAGTGCCGTTGACATTTTCGTAGCAGATTTAAGCAAACGAACCGAGATAACGGACGTGGCGAACCAAATCAAATCCAGTTGGGAGAAGGCGGATGGACTTTTTAATAATGCAGGGTTGTTGCTGGACAAGTTGTACTATTCAGATTATGGCAATGAACTCCAATTGGAGGTGAATAGCATTAGTCCTTACTTATTGACTAAAGCCTTGTTGCCCTTATTGGAAAAAGGAGACACTCCATTTGTGGTCAATACGGCAACGAGTGGATTGGACGGTAAAAAATCAATTAACATTCCTGCTTTCAAAAAGCCCGAAAAATTCACCAAGCTGCTAGGTTCCTACCTAGATTCAAAACTGATGATGGTTCTTTTGATGAACCATTTAAGTGAAGAAGCGAAGAAAGTTCGTTTTGTAAGCGTTAATCCAGGGTCTATAAAAACCAAAATGACTGCGGGAAGTGGAATGCCTTTTTGGTTAAAACCCATTCGGAATTTATTTTTCAAGTCTCCAGAATTTGGCGCTCAAAATTTGTACAGTGCTGCTTTTGATGCTAAATATAAAGCAAGTGGCATATTTGTCAGCGAAGGAAAAATTCGCCCTATGAAATACAAAATCACGCAAGCGGAAGTTAACCAATTATTAGCCTAAATAAGTGCATGCTATGATAAAAATATTAGCCTTCGGCGGTAGCAATAGTCAATCTTCCATCAATAAAGTCTTTGCTACTTACACCGCTAATCAGCTCGAAAACGTGGAAGTAACAGTAGCCGATTTAAACGACTACGCCGCTCCATTATATTCGGTAGATTTACAAAAAGCACAAGGGATAGATAAAAATATACTGCGCTTTTATCAATTGATTCAGGAGAGCGATGCCATCGTACTATCCTTGGCAGAGTATAATGGTTTGCATACCTCCGCTTTTAAAAATTTATGGGATTGGCTGTCGAGAATACCGATGGACAAACCGATGCAAATATGGGGTGGTAAGCCCATGTTTCTATTGTCCACCAGTACCAGTAGACGAGCAATGAGCAATGTGTTGAAAGTATCTAAAGAAATATTCCCACATTTTGGTGCGAATATTATTGCTGATTTTCATTTACCTTCTTTCAACCACTTTTTTAAAGAGGGGCAGATTATCGAGGCGGACTATCGAGCTAGATTTAAGGAACAAATAACTGTTTTTCAAAAGCAGTTGGACGATACTTAGTTGCACAAATTGAACAAATAATTAATAACTTTTCAATCAAAAAACACTCAATTATGTCAAACAAAATTTCGAAATTAAAAGAAAAGCTCCACACTAACCTTGATGCTGCCAAGAGCAAATTTGAAGAGGTCAAAGAAAGTGCTAAAAACTCCGTTGAAGAGGCGAAAGCAAAAATGGAAACGAAGGTAGATGAACTAAAATCTTCGTTTTCGGACGCCCAAGAAAAAGCACAAGCAAAAAAGGAAGAAGTGCAAGCAAGCATTACCGAATTTAAAGCGGAACGCAACGCCGAAAAAGCAAAGAAAAAAGCAGAAAGCGCCGAAGAATACGCATTGGCTTGTATTGTGATGGTTGCTGCGGCAATTGAGGAAACGGATTCAGCCATTGCTAAAGCGATTGTGGCAGCGGCGGAGGCAGAGGCACTCAATTAAAAGGCACTTAGCGGTTTATGATAAAAATGAATCATAGTGGACGATACTTTCAAAGTGTCGCCCACTATTAAAACTTTAAACATGAAAAATTTCAAATGGATTTATCGAATTAGTACTGGATTATTGACCCTAATGATGCTACTATCAGCGGGCATGTACCTATTTAACCACGCCGAAGTCAGCCAATCATTTACCAAATTAGGCTATCCTGCCTACATTGTGTATCCACTAGCGGTAGCTAAAATATTGGGCCTAATTGCCATCTGGACAGACCAATCGAAATCACTGAAAGAATGGGCCTACGCAGGTTTTTTCTTTGATTTTGTATTAGCCTTTTTTGCTCATTTGATGATTGGAGATGGAGAGTTTGCTCCTGCTATTGTGGCCACCTTACTATTATTTACGTCTTATTTTTCGTGGAAAAAGTTGAGTGTCTAAGAGCGTGCCTAAACAAAAATAAATATGGAAATAGGAATAGATAGTTTTGCAGCATCTCCTCAAAATGATGGGAACGTAGGCAAGAAAAATGTAAAATCCTTAGCCGAGCTACTGGAACGAATCGAATTAGCAGACCAAGTCGGTATTGATGCCTTTGGGATTGGCGAACATTACAGAAAAGAATTTTTGGATGCTGCCCAAGCCGTAATTTTAGCAGCAGCAGCGGCCCGTACCCAAAACATCCGATTAACCAGTGCGGTTTCGGTATTGAGCACTTCTGACCCCGTTCGAGTTTTTCAGAATTTTTCGACTATAGACTTAATATCCAATGGACGAGCAGAAATCGTTGCAGGTAGAGGGTCTTTCGTAGATGCTTTCCCCTTATTTGGTTATAATTTGAACGATTATGATGCCATTTTTGAGGAAAAATTAAAACTCCTTTTAAAAATTAGGGCTAATGAAGTAGTCAATTGGTCGGGCAAATACCGTCCACCTTTAAGCAACCAAGCCATTTATCCAAGGCCATTACAACATCAATTGCCTATTTGGTTAGGCGTTGGGGGGACACCAGCCTCTTTCGCTCGGGCTGGTGCTTTGGGTTTACCCTTGATGCTCGCCGTTATTGGAGGACAAACCCATCAATTCAAACCATTGGTGGATTTGTACCGAAAAACTGGGGAAAGTGCGGGTTATGCGCCTGATGAATTAAAAGTAGGTTTGCACTCTTTTGGATACGTTGCTAATAGCATGGAGGAGGCAATCGATGATTTTTACCCCAAATATGCCGAAGTAATTGCCTCCATGAATAAAGAACGAGGTTGGGTGGCTCCCAGTCGAGAGCGATTTACAGCACAAGCACGGAATGAAAAAGGAGCAATTGTGATTGGTAGCCCCGAGGAAGTAGCCCAAAAGATAATTCGGCATAGCAAGGCATTAGGTGGTATCTCCAGATTCAATTTTCAAATGGATGTGGGGTTGTCTCATGAGCAAATGAAACGGTCTATCAAATTGATAGGCAATCAGGTAGCTCCCTTAGTAAAAAGTTTATCAATAGATTGATTTGGTCTATATTCCCTGTGGGATAATATTCTAACCGAAACAAAAAGGGAGAATACAGAAAATTCAACGGTAGCTAATGAGTATAGTTATTAATTTTAATTTGATATTACAAAATAAATACATCAAGTTTTCAAAATTTGGCATATCTTACCATCAATAAAAAAATTTCCATACTACCAGCCATACACAGACAATGGTTTCCACCATTCATTCATGAAAAAGACGCAGGACAAAATCGTAATTAGTGCCATTAAATTATTTAATAAAAATGGGGTAAGTAATGTTAGATTGCAAGATATTGCTCAACAAGCAGGTATTAGTGCGGGTAATTTAGCTTACCATTATAAGTTAAAAAGAGACCTAATTGAAGGTGTACTGTTGTATATGACCGTCTCTTTTAGAGAGATGAGTAGTCGGAATATGTTATATGTAGAAGATAATGATTACTTCTCCGTTGTAAAAAATTATTTAAGCTTTCAAATTGGTCATCGCTTTTTTTACAGCAGTTCGCACGATTTCTTAACATATATTAAAAAATTATGGCGATAGACCTATTTTGAGGTCTCTGGCAATGATTT
>JBCCQK010000097.1:0-19032 GCA_039024375.1 Bacteroidota bacterium | reverse complement strand
TTTCAATTAGCTAGGCAAAATTATTCAGCATAGCCCAGCTACGTTGGAAAATTTTAACGACGCTAATTGGAAAAAGAAGCCGTCAGATGTGTAGGTTATTTATTTCGTCATCCCTTATCTTCCTATTTTTCCAAAAAATGGGAAAATGATTAAAACCTTAATTGGAAGAAAAAAAGAAATCGAAACGCTAGAGCAAGCGTTAACCTCTGACCGTCCAGAAATGATTGCGGTCATCGGAAGACGAAGAGTTGGTAAAACTTTTCTCATCAAACAAACCTGCGGGGCCTATCTCGATTTTGAATTGACGGGTTTGCAGCACGCCTCCAAATCGGAACAGCTTCAAAACTTCTTATTTGCGTTCAGAAATCACTTTCCCGATACGCCCATTGAAGAAAAGCCAAAGACGTGGCTCAAGGCTTTTTTTATGCTATCCCAAGCCTTAGAGGCCTTACCAAAAAATGAAAAGATAGTTGTTTTTTTAGACGAATTGCCGTGGTTAGGTACGAAACGTTCGGGGTTTATCACGGCGTTGGGTTGGTTTTGGAATAGTTGGGCCGCCAATCAAAATGTAGTTGTAGTTATTTGCGGGTCGGCAGCTTCGTGGATGATTGAAAAAGTAATTAATGACCGAGGTGGATTGCACAATCGAGTAACGAAATTATTGACTATTTATCCTTTTTCCCTAGGGGAAACCGAAGCCTTTCTGAAAACTCGCCACATCCAGCTAAATCGCTATCAGATTACGCAGTTGTATCTAGCGATGGGCGGAATCCCTATGTATTTAAACCAAGTACAAGCAGGTCTATCGGCTGTCCAGAATATCCAACAAATTTGTTTTCAGCGAAACAGCTACTTACGGAAAGAATTTGACCGCTTGTTTGCTTCTCTCTTTGATAATTCGGACTATCACGTTGAAGTCGTTAGAGCTTTGGCTTCCAAGAGAAAAGGAATGCTTCGGGCAGAAATCATTGAAAAGACCAAATTTGAAAACGGTGGGATGTTGTCCACTATTCTGGACAAATTGTACGAATCTGGTTTCATTGAGATTTATCAGCCTTTTGGAAAAAAAACGAGGGGTCGGATTTACCGTTTGTCAGACCCTTATTCCTTATTTTATCTGGCATTCATTGAAAAGTTCGGTCAGAACGCTCAAACCGATTTTACTAAATTGAGTGACTTACCCAATTATAAGTCTTGGAGTGGATATGCTTTCGAGAATATTTGTCTGTACCACATTCGTCAAATTAGAAAAGCCTTGGGCATTTCGGGTATTTTCACAAGCATTTCCTCTTTTTTTGCAAAAGCAACGGATGGCTTGAAAGGTGCGCAGATTGATTTAATCATTGATAGAGGAGACCATTCAATCAATATTTGCGAAATTAAATTTAGCCACGAAGACTATTCATTTACCCAGAAGGATGTAGAAAATATGGAGAATAAAAAGCGAGTTTTCCGCCACCACACCAAAACGAAAAAGCATCTTTTTACAACATTAATCACTACTTACGGGGTGGTTGAAAACGCCAATCGGCTCAATCACATTGACCAAGTAGTTGTATTGGATGACTTATTTGATAATTAACTTAGGTCGCGAATTACACTACCTACTTCCTAAGTAGGCTATGCTTTACCAGTATCTCCTGCTTTGCAAAAGGGTAGAAGAAAGAGATGCTGACAAAGCATCGCTTTCTGGCCGTTATTTGCAACTTAAATTAGGAAACGGCTTCCACAAATTGCATTTCGTACAAATCTCGGTAATGCCCATCTTCTACTTGCAGTAACTCGTCGTGGGAACCCCACTCCATAATTTCTCCTTTGTTGAGCACCATAATGTTGTCAGCGTGGCGAATGGTGGATAGTCGGTGGGCAATGATAATGGAGGTTCTTTTGGCAATCAATTTTTCAATGGCGTATTGGATAACGGATTCCGTTTCGGGGTCAATGGAAGAAGTAGCTTCGTCCAAAATTAAAATATCGGGGTCAAACACTAAGGCCCGCACGAAGGAAATCAATTGGCGTTGTCCCATCGAAAGCGTAGCACCCCGTTCCATTACTTCGTAGTCGTAGCCGCCCGGTAATTTCATAATAAATTCGTGGGCCCCAATCATCTTAGCTGCTTCGATAACTTCCTCTCTAGTAAAAGAATTATCCCGCAGGGTAATATTTTCAAAAACGGAACCAGAGAATAAGAAAACGTCTTGCAAAACTACGGCCGTTTTTTGGCGTAAAGCTAGCAATTCGTATTCTCGAATGTCTCGACCGTCGATTAAAATATCTCCGCTTTCTATTTTGTAAAAACGATTGAGAATATTGATAATCGTCGTTTTTCCCGACCCTGTACTTCCTACAATGGCTAAGGTTTCTCCCGCACTGACTTTAAAACTAAGGTCTTTTAGTACGTATTCTTGGTCGATGTAGGCAAAGTTGACGTTCTTAAATTCAATGTCTCCTTTAATCGTTTTGGGCTCGAAAGTGCCTTTATTGTCGATTTTTTCGTCTCTGTCCAGTAGCGTAAATACTCTATCAGCAGCTACCAAACCCATCTGCAAAGTGTTAAATTTATCGGCCAACATGCGCATCGGGCGGAACAGCATCGATAAGAAAATCGGAAAAGCAATCAGTGCCCCCAAGGTTACATCGCCGCCAATAACGCCTTTAGCACCGTACCAAACCATCAACCCCAAAGCGGCAGCGGAGATGATTTCCACGACAGGAAAAAATACAGCGTAATACAGAATGGCGTCCAAATTGGCCTGCGTGTAAGCCCGATTGATTTTCTTGAACTCTTCCATTTCCGATTTTTCTTGGTTGAAAATCTGGACAATACGCATCCCACTAATTCGCTCTTGCAGATAGGCATTCATTTTGGAAATTTGCGTTCGAACTTTTTGGTAGGAGGCTTTTACTTTCTCTTTGAAAATATAGGTCGCTACAATTAGGAACGGCATCGTAACCAAACAGACTAAGGTCAATTCCCAACTGGTATAAAACATAATGGCCAATACAGCAAATAGCGTCAATAAATCGGCTAAGATGGTAATGACGCCTTGCGAAAAAACGGTGTTGATGGTTTCAATATCGTTGATGGTTCGAGTAGTGGACGTTCCGATGGGCGTTTTATCAAAATATTTTAATTGTAAACTGGTGATGTGTTTGAACACTCGAACGCGCAAATCTTTGATAATGGATTGTCCCAACCAGCTAGTGGAGTAAATAAAAGCGTATTGAATGACCACATTTAGCACCAATAGAATGACAATCAACAATGCAATTTTGGTCATTCCGTCGATGTCGTAATTAAAGATATAGTCATCGACCATTACCTTAATAAGGTACGGACGTATGGTGGAGAGTGGGGCCAGCACAACTGCGAGGATACCAGCGGTCAAGAAAATACCTCGATACGGTTTTGCTAGGGCAAGAACACGGGTAAATAGTTGATAGTCGAACTTTTGTTGCGGTGGTTGGCTCATGAATTAGTCGTCGTATTTTTTTGGCAGTATAAAACTAAACACTTTTGTACGACTAAAGTTCCGTTATTCTTTCGTTATCGGGTGGAATAATGTTGACAAACGAAATAAGGCACGTAACTTAGCTTTTTCAATTCGAAAATGCTATTTTTGGTTTTAAACGATTTCAGGGACGAGGAATTAAATAAACTGCGCAAAATGACGAGCTTATTTTTTCGTTTAGCAAGGCAAATTTTTTCAGCATAGCCGTTGCTACGTTGGAAAAATTTAACGCAGCTAAAGGGAAAAGAAGCCGTCAAAGGTGTAGGTTATTTATTTCGTCGTCCCTTGCTAAGAAAATACTATGAAATACAACTTTTGCCCTACCTGTAAAAGTGATTTAGTTGTCAATGCCGAAGGCTATCGAGGCTGTATTGACGTCGAATGTTCCTTTGTGCTGTACGAGAATCCCACACCCGTCGTTGGGGCCATTGTCGAATACCAAGAGGACACGATTGTATTGGTTCAGAATGTAGGGTGGCCACCAACTTGGTATGCGTTAGTGACAGGTTTTTTGGAAAAAAACGAACATCCCGATAAAGCCGTACTGCGAGAAGTTAGAGAAGAGACGGGACTAGAAGCCGAGATTGTTTCTTTCCGAGGACACTATACCTTTGAGCGGATGAACCAAATCATTATGATTTACCACGTCAAAGCGTCGGGTCCCATCAACATTGATAAAACGGAAATTGCGGACTATAAGGTGGTTCCGATTCCAAAAGTGAAAAGCTGGCCACAAGCGACGGGGATTGCTCTACAGGAATGGTTAGAAGAACGCAGAGGGTATTAAAAAGAAGTCAGAAGTCAGATTTGTATTAGGTTAAAAAATGAGTAGGAGCCATCTAACCTTAATTTTTTGGCTTTAATCTAATGTTTCTACAAGGCGTTTAAAAATTCTTGATTATCACGGATTGTGTAGTTCTAACTATAGTCCGATAGGAATACGGATTTGACGGATTAGATGAATTATGAGGGATTTATAAATCAATTTTACTCCAAAAGCTAGTGTAATAATAAGAAGAAACTCGTCCCAATCTGTTTTATCCGTTAAATCCGTGTTCCCATTGAATCTAGCTAGACAAAACGTTATAATCAGAAAAATTCACACTGAACGCCCAAACGAATAACAAATAACGAATATCCAATAACAAATAACCAGCCATGTTTCCTACCAAAATTTACGTCAAGCGTCGCCAACAACTACAAAAATTAGTTTCGACTGGAATTATCCTACTGATGGGTAACGAAGAAAGTAGTATGAATTACAAGGATAATCACTACCACTTTCGGCAGGATAGCAATTTCCTCTATTTTTTGGGGATTGACCAAGCAGGATTGGTCGGCATCATTGACATTGATAACAACCAAACTATTCTTTTTGGCAATGAATTGACAATGGACGACATTGTTTGGACGGGCCCTCAGCCATCTTTAGTAGATTTGGCAGCACAAGTAGGCGTTAAAAAAGTACTTCCTCAAAATGCCGTTGCGACCTATTTAAAAAAAGCTAGAAAGAGTCAACGGCCGATTCATTTTTTGCCGCCGTATCGCCCCGAAAATAAAATTAAATTGAGCGAATGGTTGGGGTTGAAAATACGCAGTCTGCCTAATTTGGTGTCTATTCCTTTGGTAAAAGCCGTTATTCAGCTGGCTTCCATTAAAGGAAAAGAGGAAATTGCCGAAATGGAAAAAGCCCTCAATATTACCCGTGATATGCACATTGCGGCGATGCAATATGCCCAACCTGGTATGACGGAAGCTCAAGTCACGGGCAAAGTGCATGGTATCGCCGTTGGAAGTGGTGGCAATTTGAGTTATCCCATCATTTTGACGGTCAACGGCCAAACGCTACACAACCATTACCACGGGAATGTTCTAAAAAAAGGACAACTCATTTTAGGGGATTTTGGTGCAGAAACGGCCATGCACTACGCTGGGGACATCACCCGAACTTTTCCCGTTGCTAAAAAATTCACCAATCAGCAGAAAGAAATTTACGAGTTGGTCTTGGCCGCTAACGAAATGTGTATTGAAGCATCGAAGCCGAACGTAAAGTATAAAGATGTGCATCTGATGGCCGCTAAAATAATGGTGGGCGGTTTGAAAGCGTTGGGCTTGATGAAAGGCGATACCGAAGCAGCAGTTGCGGCGGGCGCCCACGCCCTATTTTTTCCGCACGGTCTGGGGCACATGATTGGTCTGGATGTTCACGATATGGAAGACTTGGGGGAAGATTTGGTTGGCTATTCCGATGAGGTGAAGCGCAGCAGTCAATTTGGTCTGCGGTCGTTGCGATTGGGAAAAAGACTAGAACCAGGTTTTGTCATCACCGTTGAACCAGGGTTATATTTCATTCCTGAATTAATAGACCGTTGGCAAAGCGATAAAAAATTCCCCCAGTTTATCAACTATAAAAAATTAAAGGCTTATCGAGATTTTGGCGGCATTCGAATTGAGGATAATGTTTTGATAACGAAAAAGAAGCAGCGTATTTTAGGAAAACCGATTCCGAAGACGGTGGCGGAAGTAGAGGCTTTACGAGGGTGATTATCTACTCCCGAATTCCTGCAATCTCTTGAATAAAAGCTGGGCAAGCGGGTTCGCCCGCAAAAAACGATTTATCCACTTTTTGTGTAATCGCCCATCGGTGTAACCAAGTAATGCCACCTCGCCCAACAAACTCGTCTTTAGAAAGATAGGCTTCGTCTTCCAGAGCCGTTTTCAAAGAGACAAATTGGTAGCCCCGTTGTTGGTACATGGCTAATAATTCGTCTAAATAGTCGCCGTTTAAGGCATTAGCGTGAATTAGTAAAGTATGGGCAATCGGGCGTCCAAAAAGCGTTTGAGCGTTCGACTCGTAGAAAGCCGTCATCGCCTCCATGTATTCCACGTAGCTAGCACCGATTTTTTTCATTTGTAGCGAGTCTTTTGCCCGTAGCGAGACGTGGTAGGCTTTCGCAAAAACCCATTCGGCGTTGTCGATGGTGACGGGCGCTTCGATGTAATCTTGCTCGATTAAAAACTGTTCCAATTGGGCTTTCTTCTCGGCGGTGTTGCCTTTGTGGAGAAAAGGGTGACGGAAATACGCCATTTTTTGACCGTATTTGGCTTGTAAGGCTTTTGTGTGCTTTTCTCCTTTCAGCAGGTTGGCCGAAAATTCTTCAAAAGTTAGTTTGTTGTAGTCGGGATGACTATATGTATGATTACCCAATTCCATTCCTGCCTCTAGCCAATCTTCCAACAATGCGAGTTTCGTCTCCTCTAGTTTTCGCTTATGGTACAACTTTCCTTCGTTGACGAAACCGATTGCGGGGACTTCGTATTTTCTTAGCGTTGTTAAGAGTTTATCCGTTACATCGGCAAAATCGTCTAGGCTAATGCCTGGGAGGTCATCAATGGTGACGGCGATAGTTGGTGTAGGCTCGACCTTAAATGGGATATTACTTTTGGCAGTAGATATGGGTTGGTTAGGGCCACAAGCCGAAAAACTCAAGTAGATAATACTAAGCAATAGTAAACAGGAAGGTCGCATTAGGATGGAAGCTACGTTGTTAAGAAATAAAAAAACATACGGACAAAGATGGAGAAAGTTGGTGAGCACCTTCAGTACTAATAACCAAAAATTGTCCAAATTCGTGAGCAAAACTACTTTTTTTGCTATTTTTACCAGATAAAAGTGCAATAGCCTAATAATTATGAAATATCATTTTCTTTCCGTTTTCTGTCTAATCTCTATCACACTATCTGCCCAAAGAACCCAAAAGCCCATCATCCACGGCAAACACTGGATGGCTATAACGGGTAAACCGTTGGGCGCAACGGCAGGAGCAACTATTTTTAATCAAGGAGGCAACGCTGTGGATGCTGCTTGTGGAATGCTAGCTGCAACCTGCACCATGTGGGACGTATTAAGTTGGGGTGGAGAAACGCAGGCATTAATTTATCACCCAGAAACGGGCAAAGTCATTGGTATCAACGCAATGGGCGTGGCACCAACGGGCGCAACCCCCGAATTTTTTAAGGAGAAAGACCATAAATATCCACCACAATACGGCCCTTTGGCGGCCACTACACCCGGTACGCCAGGAGGATTAATGACGATGCTCGCCGAATATGGAACCTTGAGTCTAGCGGAAGTATTAGCACCCGCTATGGAAATGGCCGCTGGCTACCCCATCGAAGCACAAACGGCCAACAGCATTGAAAGACACAAAGAATTAATCAAAGAGTGGCCCTATTCTAAAAAAGTTTACTTAACGCATTTGGGCGAAGAACGAGAAGCGCCACACGCAGGAGAGATTTTTAAACAATTAGATTTATTAGCCACTTTAGAAAAATTGGTCGCCGCCGAAAAAGCCGCCTTAGACGCTGGTAAATCTCGGAAAGAAGCGATTTACGCCGCCTACGACCGTTTTTACAAAGGCGACATCGCCGACGAGTTTGTTCGAGGTTGTCAAGAGCAAGAGGGGCTGATTACGAAGGAAGATTTGGCCAATTGGAAAGTGAAAATTGAAGAACCCGAACAGACTAACTACAAGGGTATCGACGTGTATAAATTAACTTCTTGGACGCAGGGTCCCGTTTTGTTACAAGCCTTAAATATGGTCGAACAATTGGATATGGACTGTATGGAATACAACGGTGCGAAGTATCTACACGGTCTGTACCAAGTGATGAATATGACCTTTGCCGACCGAGATTTCTACTACGGAGACCCCACCGTGCCGCCCGTAGAACCCATGAAAGGTCTGTTATCAAAGGAATACGCCAAAGAACGAGTCAAACAAATTAATTGGGATAAGAATGTCAAAAACATTAACCCTGGTAACCCTTATCCTTTCGAACCCGAAAAACCTGCTAATCCATACTTAGAGTTCCTTGAAAAATGGAACGATGCCTACTCCTATGGCCCTACGCCAAAATTTGATGACAACAACGAATTTCCCCAAGATGAAGCCTTCTATATGGGCACCACCTCCATTCAGGCGGCGGACAAAGACGGTTGGGTCGTTTCGATTACGCCAAGTGGTGGATGGATTCCCGCCGTCATTGCGGGTAAAACGGGGATTGGCATGAGTCAACGAATGCAGAGTTTTGTTATCGAAGCATCGGAAAATCCCTATAATGTTGTGGCTCCAGGAAAGCAACCTAGAGTTACTTTAACGCCCTCGATGGCACTGAAAGACGGAAAGCCCTTCCTTTCTTTTGCCGTACAAGGTGGCGATAGTCAAGACCAAAATCAATTGCAATTCTTTTTAAATATGGTCGAATTTGGAATGAACGTTCAAGAAGCCGTCGAAGCCCCCAATATGAACAGCTTCCAAATGCGAGGTTCTTTCGGGAAGCACGAAAATCGACCAGGCGTTATGCTCATCAACGAAAATACGCCGCCGTGGACTCGAAAAAAACTAGCTGAGATGGGTTATACTTTAGAATATAAAAAACGAACTTCTGGCCCTATTAATGCTATATTTTTTGACTGGGAAAATGGGTCGATGTGGGGCGGTGCTAGTCACTTTGGCGATGATTATGGGATTGGTTGGTAAAGTGTAGAGAAAGTTATAATTAAATGAATAAACAATCGTGACTACTCAATAGAGGACAGATGTCAGACCACCTGCCCGAATGCCGATTTAGGCGGGCGGGTTTCATTGTCAGCAATCAGATTTATGACGTTGATAACGCTCTCTTAAACCTTATTTCTAGTCTGACAACAAAGTGGTCTGACTTCTGATAGTGTAGCGGTCTGACCTCTAAATAATTATAAACAATCAGCTCAATCACTATGGTAAAACTAAGTGCAATCGTTCAAGAAATGGACGAAATGGAAGGTATTGAGATATTCTTGCACGAACCTTCGGTCCAAATCTTTCATTTTTTTGAAGGAGAATCGACTTTTGACCAGCTAACTGATGCTGAAATAGCCAAGCTACCTCCAGAAGAACAAGAAAATGCGAAAATTGCCCAGTCTTTCGAAGACAACGAAGAAGACTTTCTCCCTTTTCTGTCCAAATACGACGTTAATGAGTATCAGATTATGGAGAACTACAGCTATTCCGTGACGAATCCTAACGTGCAGGAACAGCTACTAGATAGTATCAGAGGAAACGGGGCTTTTCGAAGATTTAGAAATACCCTAGATTATTTGAATCATACGGAACGGTGGTACGCCTTTCGGGAAAAAGCGTTCTACGAAATTGCGGCCGAATGGTGTACAGAAAAAAACATCGCCTTCGAAGATGACCGACCACAGCACCGAAAATCGAAGCAATCTTGGGACGAAGCAAAAATCAAGAAAAACTGGGAACGCAACGCTAAAAAACAGCAAGATGCCAATTTTCAGTTTCTCACTTCGCTAAAAATGAAATCCCCGAGTCGAGTCGATAAAATCGTACATAAACTAGACCAAGAAGCATTCGAGAAAATTGACTGTACCAACTGTGCCAACTGCTGCAAAACGGCCAAACCAGTCTTAGAATCAGATGATATCCAACGTATCTCAACTCACTTGAACCTATCCGAAGCGGCTTTCAAAAACCAATACCTGACAAAGGATACCGATACGCTTGGCAACGACTGGATAACTAAGCAAACGCCCTGTTCTTTTTTGAGTCCCTAGAATTTATGCACCATTTACTCTGTTCGGCCCGCTGCTTGTCGGGACTATCCCAATACCCACAAGGAAGCATTTACTTCTCGTAGGTACAGTTATTCGCACACCATTGAGGTATGTCCCGCTGCTTATTACATTGTGGAGCGACTGAAAGAGCACCTTTAGAGACGACTTCAATATCGCCAAAACTCAGCGCACTGATTCTCTTAGTTTTCCCCAGCTATTATTGACTATGAAAAAAACGGTAATTCGCCATATTAATCAACGTATCGCTGAAGGATACGAAAAGCGCAATAACGGTGATACTAAAGCTTGTTGCGACCATTTCCTAAACGCTTGGAAAATGCTCAAAGAAACTGCGCCCAAGGACGTTCAAGATTTCAGTCAACTGGTTGAAGCTTATAATAAAGACGAAGCGGACTATGATTGGGGTGGATGGATTTGGGAAATCGGAGAAGCGTTAGGGACAGCAGGACAAGATGACTCCGAATGTTTAGCGCACCGTATTGAATTTATCGAAGCCTTCAAAACTCGCTTTCCAGCCACTTCCGACGAAGAACTATTAGAATTTTTACAACGCTCCCTCATCAAAACCCATTATTTGATGGGAAATGACGAAATGGGGGAGCAAGCTGTACGGGATTTTTACCAGCAATACGACTATTCCGTTTGGGGGTACATTGAATGGGCGGATGCGTTATTGAAAAGAAAGCCTTCACCAACCGAAGAGACCTACCAACAAGTATTAGCGGTCTATCGAAAAGGGGTATCATTGGAGGACGACGAAGAGTTTATGGATATATTACAGAGGCGGATTGAAAAAGTAGAATCTATTCTTGCTGGCTAGCCTTTGACCAATTTCCTCAACACTTCAAATGCCTCTCCACTCTCAATCGCCGCCTTCGCCTCTGCTACACAATCTTTTAAATCCGTTTCGGGTTGGAACCGTTGGATAGCGAAGCCCGCATTCGCGCAAACCGCCATCTCTTGGGCGGGTGTTCCTGCTCCCTTCAAAATATTGGTTAGGATGGTAGCGGATTCGGCAATGGTCGCTCCGCCGTGTAATTCGTCGGGTTGTAGGGCTTTCAAGCCTAAATCTTCGGGCTGTAGTACGCCGTCGAAGTTTTTAGTACGCACTTCGATAGGGCTCGTCAAAGAAATTTCGTCGTAAATATCGGTGGAATGTACAACGCCGTATTCGATACCCATATCTTCGAAAACGGTTTTGTAAAGCGGTAGTAGGTGCGGTGCAAACACGCCCGTCATCTGTCGATTGGGGCGGGCGGGATTTAATAAGGGGCCGAGCATATTGAAAAAGGTTTTGACTTGTAATCCTCGCCGAATGGGGCCCACGTGCCGCATGGCGGGATGAAACAAAGGGGCGTGCATGTAGCAGAAATTGGCCCTGTCCAAGCAAGCGCGCAATTTATCGTAGTCATTGGTCATTTCATAGCCTAGATGCTCCAAAACGTTGGACGAACCACAGCTAGATGAAACCCCTACGTTGCCGTGTTTGGCTACTTTATAGCCTGCACCCGCTACGACAAAGGCAGCGGTAGTGGAAATATTGAACGTGTCCTTTCCGTCACCGCCCGTACCGCACACGTCGATAGCGTCTAAGTCTGAAATGTCGATGTGGAGTGCTAGTTCAATCATGGCAGAGCGGAAACCCGCTAGTTCTTCGCCCGTAATGGGGCGCATCTGAAACGCAGTTAACAGGGCAGTTGTCTGGTAAGGGTCAACTGAACCGTGACCGACGGCGGTGAGGACGCTTTGGGCTTCGGTCTTAGTCAGTTGCTGTCCGTTGAATAGTTGGTTAAGTGTGGACTTGATGTTGACGGTTTTTTCAGACATGATTATCTATATTTTTAGCAGCATGTAAGGGACTTACGGGCAAAATTACTATTTGTGTGTTATCGAACAAGGATTTTTTTGTCGTTTCTAAGTTATTGCTGCTCGAACGTGGTACGCTGGATTATCCCAAGCCTTAGTTTTCATGACTTCCTTAATAACTTGGACTACTTCAAAAATATCTTGGAAACGTAGATACATCGGAGTGATGCCGAAACGAAGAATATCAGGTGTACGAAAATCGGAGATAATTCCCTTTTTTTTGATGGCCTGATAGATACCGTGACCTTGTTCGTGGCGGTACGCAACGTGACCTGCTCTGCGGGCATCTTCATTGGGGCTAGCGAGTGTAAAGCCAAAATCGGCACATTCTTGTTCCATGAGTTGAATAAACAAGCGGCTGAGTTGTAGGGCTTTGGAGCGTAAATCTTTGAGGTCGGTTTGAGCAAATAAATCTACGCCATTTTCTAAGGCTGCCATACCCAAGATACCCGGTGTTCCACAACGAAAACGAGCGATGTTGGCGGCGGGTTGATAGTCGTCGGTAAAGGCAAAAGGGTCCTGGTGGCCCATCCAACCCGCCAAAATGGCGAGTGCTTCTTGTTGGTGACGTTCGGCTACATAAATAAAGGCAGGTGCGCCCGGGCCGCCGTTGAGAAATTTGTAGCCACAGCCTACCGCAAAATCTACTGCACAATCGTTGAGTTGCACTTCGATGGAGCCCACGCTATGGCTCAAATCCCATACCACCAAAACACCTTTTTCGTGTGCTCGTTGTGTAATGGTCTTCATATCTTTGATGGCCGCCGTTTTGTAGTGGACTTGGGTGAGTAGAAGGACTGCTACGGATTCATCTAAAGCATCAAGAATAGCATCGGGTTCGACTACGTTCGCTTGAATTTTTCCGTTGGAAAAGGCACTGATGCCCTGCATCATGTACAGGTCAGTGGGGAAGTTACCCTTTTCTGAAAGCATTACGTAGCGACCTCTATTCAAGTGTAGAGCTGCGCAGAGGGCTTTGTAGATATTGATGGAAGTGGTATCAGCAACTAGCACTTCCCCCATGTTGGCACCAATTAACGGAGCGATTTTATTACCGACTCGAACGGGGGAGTCAAACCAACCCGCTTCTGACCAAGAGGTAATCATACCTTCTCTCCATTCTTGGTTGACCACTTGGTTCAATTTTTCAAATGTCGTTTTAGGTAAGGACCCCAGCGAATTGCCATCCATGTTGATTTTACCCGTTGGCAAGTGAAAGGCTTCTCGGAGCGGTGCTAAAGGGTCCTGTTGGTCGAGTGTGAGACAGTGGGCTAAGGTTATCATGAACGTAGATTTTTAAAAATGGGCCGTGAGATGCGTTCTACGATAATTGCCAACAGCTTGGCCGACCATTTGTTTACGGCTTAATTGGTATCAATCCTCCATTTCTTCGCTTAAATCCAATTGTTCAACATTTTTTAGTAAATCATCCGCTTTGGCCCATTGGTCATCTTGTCGCACATTGGTAGACGGTTGTGGAGTGGTTTCTTTTTTACGAACAACTTTACTGATAATAGTAGGTATTTTAGGTTTAGAAAAAGGAGGTTGCTGAAGAGGAACCGTTCGCCGCTTTTTGGTGGAAGTATTTATTTTGACAGCTACACTTTTAGTGGTTGTTGGTACAGCTAACAATCTCTTTTTATCAATCAGAACACCCGAAATACTACAAATACCGTAGGACTTACTATGAATCCTCAACAAGGCATTCTTCAAATCTATGATGTGCTTTCGAAGTCGATTGGCCATCGTGTCGAGCATTTGTAGATTAGTGCTGCTAGACGAATCGTCGGCCCAGTCGCTGTGGCTACCTTGGTTGTCGTTATTTTCTTGAAGTTGAGCATCCAAGGTAGCTAATTGACGTTCGGCCTTTGCCAATTTTCGGTCAATGACGGCTTTAAATTCGGTCAAATCCGCTTCGCTATACCGCTGACTTTGATAATTTTCCATGATGCTTGGTTTTTAGTGATGGTAATGAAGAGTACTGATTAATAGTTGGTAATTTAATTTAATATTTTGTTAGACGCAATAATTGTATATTTTTATTTTAGATAATTTGTTTTTTAGCCAATTTAAAAAGGTTTAATTGGGCTTGGTACGTAATAATAATAGTTGTAGTCAATGTCAATGGGCGCAGAGAAAGAACTTTGTAGAAACTTTACAGCAAAGCAAGCAAAATGCTTTAAATGCCAACTTATTTGTCCGTCAGTAGAAACAGCTTTCTTCTCTTGAAAGACTGTTGATAACTTAGATTAATCGTACTCAAAAAAAGAGATTCAAGTAGGTTCGATGCTGAATAGCGTGAGATTGCCTAGAGGAATCCTTATCCTACAGCCAGAAAACTCTTTTCGGCTATTGGTAACTCTTTGCCTGTGGCATATTTTTTGCTTTGGAAATGATAAGTGATATACGGGCTTTGTGTCACAAATTGAGGGTTTTTCGTTCTATTTTGCTGTAAGTACCGTTTTAATCCTTTCCATTTTTAACTCCCCTTCGCAGCGGTTTGAACGTTGAGGTGTGGGTGCTGCTTGCGCCTTCAGTTCGTCGCGTCCTAATTGCTTTAATTTCATTGTCTTTCACTTTTCAATGCAGCTACTTTGATGCTCCGAATTTCCCCACGACAATCCACCAATTCCTTTGTCCTTCTAATTGAAGATAATCGAACGGATATTATGATGGTCAAAAATAATTTGGCTCAATCTGGTATCGTTCGGAATCATCTTTCAGCTTGCCAGTCTATCAAAGAAGCCAAAGCCTTTTTGAAAGAATACCCCGAATTTTCCATCATCTTATTGAGTCTAGGGGTTTCAGATGCGCAAGGTTTGAGTGGTTTGCGACAATTGATGGCCGAATTTTCAAATAAAATCATCATAGCATTAGCGGATAGCGCCCACCAGCACCTAGGGATGGATACAATGCAAGAAGGCGCTCAAGATTTTTTGTTGAAAGAAGAAATAGTCGGCAATAAACTGCATCGAACTATCCAATTTGCGGTAGAAAGAGCGGCCTATCACAAAGAGGCCTTTTCGGAAAAGTTGAGTTCGGTCCAAGAAAAAAACCATCAGCTCTACCAAGATATTTTCAATAATTCTAAAGATGCCATTTATATCTGCAACTTGGAAGGTCGATTAGTCGATTTCAATCAAGCAACCTTTGAATTATTTGCCTTTTCAGAAGAAGAATTAGTGGAAATTGAAGTGCATGATTTATTTGCTTCCCAAGAGCGGAAACGGGAATTTCTTTATTCGTTGGTGTCCAATCAGTCCGTCGCCGATTTTTCCATCGAAATTGCTCAAAAAAATGGAAAAACTCGGCAATGTTTGATTTCGGCGAGTATGATTCGTACGTCCGATTTTACGGGCTATTCGGGAGTACTTCGGGATATTACGGAGCAGCAGAAAGGAGATGAATTAAAAAAAGCAAGGGATATTGCTCGGCAATCGGCTAAGATGAAAGAGCAATTCATCGCCAATATTAGCCACGAAATGAGGACTCCGATGACGGCTATTTTGGGAATGAGTAACCTAGTAATGGAGACTCAATTGTCCGAAGAGCAGTACAATTATATCAGTTCTATCAAACAATCGTCAGAATTGTTACTGGGAGTCGTAAACGATATTTTGGCCATCTCAGAAATTCAAAGTAGCCAACTAACCTTTAATTATACCTTTTTTAATCTGCACGAACTGCTTCAAAACTTACTGAATGTCACTCGATTTCAGAGTGACGAAAAGCATCTGCAATTATTGATGGAAATTGGAGAGGATGTTCCTAAGATTGTACATGGTGACAAACTACGACTCAACCAAATTCTGTATAATTTAGTACTAAATGGTATCAAGTTTACCGAAAAGGGGTCCGTTAAAATTGTGATAGAGAATCAAAACCAAAGCAACGACTTTGTTCAGCTCAAGTTCACTATTACGGATACGGGAATTGGTATTCCTTCGGATAAAATAGACGCTATTTTTGAAACTTTTACCCTTATTCGAGAGCAGGGAATGGAGCAAGAGGGAAAAGGATTAGGCTTGCCAATTGCTAAGAATTTAGTGGAGCAGCAAGGAGGGAAAATTGGCGTAGAGAGCCAAGTAGGCAAAGGGTCCTCTTTCTACTTTGATTTATTGTTCGAAGTCGGTGAAGAAGTATTTCCCGAAACGATTCAAGCCAAAGCTGCCGCTACTTTAGATAAGGGGGCCATTAGAGTGTTGCTGGTAGAAGACCATAAAATGAACCAATTGGTAGCCATCAAAACCCTGGAAAAGCACTGGTCCGCTATTGAAATCACCGTGGCGAACGACGGGAAAGAGGCCGTTGAAATTTTAGAAAACACAGATGTGGACATTATCTTGATGGATATTCAAATGCCCAATATGAATGGATACGAAGCGACTGCGTACATCCGTCATAAGATGTCTCCTCGCAAAGCTGAAATTCCCATTTTGGCCATGACGGCGCATGCGCACGTCGCCAAAAACGAAAAATTTAGAAAATATGGGATGGATGACTGCATCATCAAACCCTTTGAACCGAAAGAATTGTACCAGAAAATAACGGAATATACGTTTAATTATAAAGTATTAGCTTAGTGAGAAGTCAGAGGTCAGACTGTCCTTTCGGACTGTCAGAAGTTAGATATATCTCTAAGTTATCTGACTTCTGATAGCGAAGCGGTCTGACATCTGACCTCTCCTTTCTCTTTAAAAACTATCGAATATGAGCACTTTCAAGTACTTAAACTTAGACTACCTAGAGTTGATGGCCGACGGAGACGACGACATGAAGCAGACTATGATTGAAATGTTGTTAGAAGAGGTGCCCGAAGAAATGGATAAGATGCGGGACGCTCACGCCAATCAAAATTGGTCAGAATTGCGAGAAGTCAGCCATAAAATGAAATCAACGTTAGCATTTATTGGAAACGATGTAATGACCGAAGCGAATAAGACCGTAGAGGAGATTGCGAAGGAGGCAGATGGAGTTGAAGCGTTGCCCGAATTGTTGGCAACCTTATTTGATATTTACCCCAAGTCGCTGGACGAGTTGCGGTCCGTTCTAGCAACTATTTGAGGAGTAATAAATTATAAATTAGTTTAATTTGTTATTCGCGTGGACCCCAGTTAAACCTTTCCTTTTTTTGTTATATCTTTACCACCAATTTATAGTATTTTCACCGGAAAGCACCAATATACACTTTCCCTAACTATCAAAAAAAGTGATAAAGCTGATATGACAATTCTGATTTGCGAACACGAAGAAATAATGTTAACTGCCATCGAATTTAGGATGCGCAAAGCTGGATTTAAGGTCAGCCGAGCTAAAAACGGAAAGGAAGCACTAGAAAGATTTGCGGAAGATAAACCTGGATTCATTGTGACCGACTTGGTGTTGCCCAAAACGAACGTTTTAGAATTTATTGACGAAATTCGCAATACACAAAAGAGCGAAGTGCCGATTGTTATGATTACGGATTTGGACCAAGCAGATGAGATGATTTTGGAAGGATTTCGATTGGGAGCCGACGATTTTGTGACGAAACCCTTCAAACCGACCGAATTAATTCTACGGATTAAGCGAATCTTACAAGATAGAGGAATCGTCGTGGAGCGAGAGAAAATCTCTTAATTAGAAGGAAGATACGTTTAATACTGTCCTGTAAATAGTGCAATTGGTCTAAGAACCAAGCCATCGCAGCAATTTATTAGACAAAGAGCCTGTTTTTAGTGTATGCTGGAAACAGGCTTTTTTATGCCTATCGTACAACTATTCTAAGTTTTAGAATACCCAATATTTACAGAATTATGAAGACCTTTCTAAAAATAGATTACTATGGCCAATGCTTTCTCTTTTTAATGATGGTTGGCTTGTTGTTCTTTTTTCCATTATCTATGTTGTTTCTATTTATTTTGGGGATTTGGCAACTTCTTTCGAGTGTTCTCTTTAGCATTTTCCACAAAAAAATTGACCGAAAGCAGCATCTCCTCAAATCTTTGGGGTATCTAACGATATTGTCGGGTGTTACCATTATGGGAAACGAATTTGAGTTGTTCAGAAATCTAGGTGATATTGGACTATTTGCCTTCTTTCTTTTTTGGATACTGGTTCCCTTGGGCATTGGGGTATGGTATTTTACGATGGTTCGAAAAGATTTTAAAAAATACTGTGTTGTCGAAAAAAACATACCCAGTGATGGATTAGCTATGAATAGCCCAATGGAAAAGGTCGTATTGCCAAATAAAATGGTGGAATAGTGTCAAGGGCTAGACAGAGGGAAATAGTTAAAATTATGCGATAAAACATTTTTGCTCAAATAGGAGTTAGGTAGAGCAAGTAATTAATTGGACTGATTGGTTGATGAAGTTGAATAAACGGTAATATCGAACTTTCACCTTTATGCGCTATTCAAGTCTCTATTCTTTATTCAAATACTAATCACTTTCTGTATGAAAAGTAGCACCTTGAAATTTCTATCCATCGTTCTATTCGGTAGCTTGATTCTTAATATGATGGCCTGCGAGGACGACCAAACTACCGAGATGCCCGAGCCCAACGAAACCGAAATTTGGACGGGGACCACAATTACTTTTGAAAAAGTAAATGATGCCGACCCCAACGACGAAGCCAATCAAGACCGACTTACCGATAATGTTTGGTTGACGAGAGGCAACGACGGGGGCCAAATTTATAATGCTAAGTCAGAAAACGATGCCAGTAAGAATACGAGTCCTTCGGGAACGCAGTGGGCACTGGGAACGATTGATAACGTGGATGATTTAGATTTTCAGTCCTTTCGTAGTACAATAACCCCTAAACAAGCGGTGGGAAAAGATTTGGTCTTATTTCTTCCAGCGGATAATGTCTATCTGAGCGTAAAATTCACGAAATGGTCGTCTGGAAAAGGTGGAGGATTTGCCTACGAACGGTCTTCAAAATAGTAAAAATAAGCGATAAGTAATGGTTGATAAATGATAAGCGTTAACCATCATTTGCTTTAGTATATTTTATTCTAAACATGTTTAGTGG
>JBCCQK010000096.1:0-19071 GCA_039024375.1 Bacteroidota bacterium | reverse complement strand
TGCGCCGGTCATTGGATTAATTGCTAATACATATTTAATCCAAGAAATATCTTTAAAAATAGACACTGGATAGATTACAGGAGTAATGAATAACAAAAATTGAATCATAAAAGGGATTACATATCTGAAGTCTCTATACTTTACGTTCAAAGCAGCTAAAAAACTGCCTATACCAAATGTACCTAAGATAGTCATTATCAAAGCTAGGGGGAGATATAGCACTAACCTCAGGTAATTAACGTAAAAAGTTGGCATAGTCCATTCATAAAACAGTAGAATACCACCAAATACTATCAATGCCATTAAGAAGTCGAAAAATGCCACTAATATACTAGACATCGGAATAATCAACCTCGGGAAATAAATCTTCTTTATTATATTAGCATTTGTCACCATGCTATTCCCTGCCCCTGCTAATCCCGTGCTGAAAATATTCCAGAGGAGTAACCCACTATAATAAAATATAGGTGCTGGTATATTATCTGTCGGTACATTTAAGGCCTTTGAAAAAAATACGACGAAAACCATCATCATTAAAAAGGGTTGCAATACCGCCCATAAAAAACCTAATACCGTTTGCTTATACTTTACCTTTATATCACGCCAGGTAAAGAAGTAAAATAACTCTCTGTAAATCCACAACTCTTGTAAGTTTAAGGAAAACTTGCTTGGTGGTTCGATAGTATATTCTATATTTTTATTCATGTAGCAATCTACAACTTTGTTGTCTTTGAGTTTTTTTTCTTTTGGATTGGAAATTCTCTGTAAATTCTTGCCCCAAATCCCATCTTTACTTCCTAATCGAATTAATTCTATTTCTCAGTTTGATATTACGATGTAGTAATAGTCTGACTTTGCTGATAAAAAAAATAACTTTTTGATAGCCCCTTTTTGATTCTAATTTCTGGACTGTATTCTAGTTGATTATTGGCTTTAACGATATCCGCCAAACTATGTGCTACATCTCCCGCCCGATTTAGCCCATACAACGCTTCAATCTCCACCCCCACCACCTCCTGTACATACTCCCACAACTTATTCAACGTCGTCCGCTCCCCACAAGCCACGTTATAAATCTCGTTCACCGCCTCTGGATTATCCGTAAACAAAGCCAATAAATTCGCCTGCACCGCATTCGCCACGTAAGTAAAATCCCGACTGTAAGAGCCATCCCCGTTGATGGTAGGTGCCTTCCTTTCGATAGCCGCTTTCATAAATAAAGGAATAACCGCCGCATAAGCCCCATTCGGGTCTTGCTTAGGCCCAAAAACATTGAAATAGCGCAAACCGATATACTCTAAGCCGTAAGTCTTCGCATAAACATCCGCATACAACTCATTAACGTATTTAGTAACTGCATAAGGTGACAACGGCTTCCCAATGTTATCTTCAACTTTGGGTAACTCTTTACTATCGCCGTAAGTCGAAGAAGAGGCGGCAAAAACGACTCGCTTAATACTTTTTTCTTTAGCCGCCGTAAAAATATTCAAAGAACCCGTAATATTGACTTCGTTCGTAGCTAGCGGATTTTTGATGGAACGGGGAACAGAACCGAGTGCTGCTTGGTGGGAGACTAAATCTATCCCTTCACAAGCCGTCAAACAAGTTGGATAATCTCGAATATCTCCTTCTACGAATTCAAATTTTGGATTATCGAAAAACTCAGTAATATTTTTCTTAAAGCCAGTAGCTAAATTATCCAGTACTCGGACGTAGGATACCCGTTCGTCTGCCAGTAATGCTTCTACTAAATTAGAACCAATGAATCCTGCTCCTCCCGTTACTAATATTTTCATCTTATTGGATGCTTGTATTCTATTGTTGAACTAGTTCCACTTAAAGGGATGTTCCGCCAAAGGTTGCTCGCACAAGGCATGAAAATTCTCTGTCAGTCCAACTGGTTGCTGATTGCGGATGGCATGAACAAGTGCAATCGCTACTTTTGCGTCTTTAATGCCGAAACCACCTCCATTCAGAATATCTCGATAACTTTTGGTATGTAAATCTTCAAACCCTCCAGAGAACTCAAATTCTTCTTCTTCTATTTTCAACGACCGATACGTTCTCGTTCCTTTCGCTTTCAACTCATCTGGTATTACATCGTAGTTAATACTTAAAAACCAACGAACCCTCGCTCTTTCTAACTCTAAGTATCCAGCGGCTCGGTCGTGCGTGTGGATATGGACTATATTTTGTTTCACATTACCAAAAATCCACATCAGCATGTCGTAAAAATGTACACCGATGTTGGTAGCGATACCGCCCGATTTAGTCATATCTCCTTTCCAGCTCGTGTAATACCAATTTCCTCGCGAAGTCAAGTATGTTAAATCAATATCATATACCTTATCACTGGGTCCATTTTCGATTTTATGCTTCAACTCAATCACACTAGGATGTAATCTAAGCTGAAGAATGTTGTAAATATTTTTGCCAGTTTCTCGCTCTATTTCCTCCAGTGCCTCTACATTCCACGGGTTCAGTACGATGGGTTTTTCGCAGATTATATCGGCTCCTTGTCGTAAACCAAATCGAATGTGTGAATCGTGTAAGAAATTCGGGGAACATACAGATACGTAATCAAGTTGTACCCCCTTACGTTTTATTTTCTCCACGTGTCGGTCGAACCGCTCGAACTCGGTAAAGAAATCGGCATTGGGGAAATAACTATCAATGATGCCCACAGAGTCGAAAGGGTCTAACGCCGCAATGAGGTCATTTCCTGTGTCCTTAATGGCTTTCATGTGCCTTGGAGCGATGTAGCCCGCTGCTCCAATGAGGGCGAATTTTTTTTGGGTCAAGTGGTTATTTTTGAAGATGCTTTATTTTTTTGACGCTGACAGACGCTGTTTTGAGTTATGTTTTTTTATGTTTTCCTTGCTGACAGTCATATGCGATGTAGTAAAGTCATAAATATTGAGACACGATTAAACTTAATTTTTTTGACAGGATTTTAGGATGAACAGGATTTGAAATACTGCTAATTAAAATTATGTATGTAGTGCGATTTTGTCTAGTAAAATAATTCTGTCTAGTTACTTAGTGTCTTTACGTTGAGACGACGGAGTTAGATTAACTATGTTCTCGAAATAGTTTCAACTCGAACATATCGCCTTCGAAATTAAACGAAGGGGAAAGAAGTCCTGCTTGCTCCATTGTCTGTGTAATCTTTAGCGTACCCGAGCCCCAAGTTTCCATCAAACCCGCCCAGAAAAAGGTTTTGGCAATCAACTTATTTCCGGGTTTGGAGGGATGCAATTTTTTTAAATTTTCAATGGTAATAATGGGATGAAATAGATGAGCTGGATTATAGAATCGAATGAAAGATGGACGTACTTCGATAGTACTATTTACTCCTTGCCGATAATCTCGATGCACCAACATATTGACAATGGCCTCTCTAATGACCATCGGATTTATTTCCCATTGGCTTTCCGCTGTTGGGTTTGCTTTTTTGTAAAAACGCTGCAATCTATCCAGCACGAACGTGTAAGCTGCTTCGAATATTTTAAATAGATTGCCACTGTACTGCTGATTACTTGTGAACTCGTCGTAAGAAGTATCGTCGGCAAAGGCTCCACATCGTACCTCGTAATGACCGTCAAAGAAATACCCAGGTTGGTTTCCAAATAGTAGTATCGCTGCTCGTGTCAACTTCCCTTCTATTATCAAACCTAGCTTTGTCAAAATTTGGTCTATAGGCTGATAGATGCTTTCTCCCAATGCTCGGTTGATATTGGCCGCTTCCATGAAAGACTGTACCGTATCGGGGTCAATGTGTTTGATAGTTGCTTCGGGAACTATCTGGTAGTCAAAACCGTAACCGTTAAGCCGTTTCTCAATTAAGTATTGATAGTTGGCTTGGTCGATTTGCTGATTGCTTGCACCTACCCTAATGTAAGGTCTTCCGTAGGCCGTGTGGGGCTTGAGGGGACTTTCTTCTACAGTTACTTGGATACAAGTTTTGCTATCAATTAGCTGAGTTTCCACGGTTGGAAAGAGTCGAGGTTCAGTGTTTAGTTTTATCGTGTTGGCTACGTTTTTGAGCGTGTCGTCCGTCACTGTTTGACCGATGATGGTTCCATCGTCTTTGATACCGAAGAAAATGGTCCCTCCACTTTTGTTGGCAAATGAGCAGGCACTGATTACCGCTTCTTTGAGTTGTCCAGTGCTTTTTTTGAATTCTACTTGTTCATTTTCTCCCGACTGGACAATTTTTAGTACTTTTTCTTCACCCATGGCCTAGATTTTGGGACAAAGGTAAACTATTTTGTTATTATCCTAGATTATATACTGTTAATCTGGGCGAATCTTGATAGGTCGCACAACTCGGAGAGTTATGTTACTTTTGCTGTACATTTCGAGATGCACTCGCCAATCCCCTGAACACCTTCTACAGCCGCCAATACTCCAACTCTTCCGTCGGCTCAAACACCCCTTTCAAATCAAACAACATGGGCGTACCATTCATCTTTTCTCGTAATTGTGGAATGGTCATTTCCAAATATTTTTTATGGGCAACTGCTAGAATGACGGCATCGTAGTTTTCCGCTAACTGCTCCGTCATGGACAATTGATATTCGTGTGCAATTTCATTAGGGGAAGCGTGCGGGTCAGTGATATGGACATTGATGGAATAACTCATCAATTCCTTTATCAAATCTACCACTTTTGAATTGCGGATATCCGATACATCTTCTTTAAAGGTGATTCCCATGACCAAGACTTTACTTTGGCCTGGATTTTTTCCTTTTTCTAATAGCTTCTGCACCAATCGTTTAGCCACGAAAGACGGCACTTCTTCGTTGATGCCTCGACCATTTAAAATCATTTGAGGTTCGAACCCTAGTTTTTTAGCTTTATACGTCAGATAATAGGGGTCAACTCCAATACAATGTCCCCCGACCAATCCAGGGAAGAACTTTAGAAAGTTCCATTTTGTTCCCGCCGCTTCTAGTACCTCCTTGGTGTCAATATTCATTCGGTCAAATATCATTGCTAATTCGTTCATCAAGGCAATGTTGATGTCTCTTTGCGTATTCTCAATAACCTTTGCCGCTTCCGCAACTTTTACCGACGGTGCTTGGTAAATCCCCGCTTCGATGATGTGGCCGTAAACTGCGGCAATTTGTTTTAAAGCCTCCGAGTCATTTCCCGAAACAATTTTTAAGATTTTGGTCAAAGTACGTTCCTTATCTCCGGGGTTGATTCTTTCGGGCGAATAGCCATATTTGAAATCTATGCCCGCTTTAAGTCCAGATTCCCTTTCCAGAATTGGAATGCAGTCTTCTTCTGTACAACCAGGATAAACCGTACTTTCGTACACCACGTAGTCTCCCTTTTTCAACGCTTTACCCACACTTTCCGAAGCCCTCATTAGCGGCGTTAGATTGGGGACTCGGTGAGCGTCAATATCCGTAGGAACACCGATAATATGAAAATTGGCGGCTTTTAAGTCGTCTGCATTAGCAGTAAATGTAATATCCGTTTCTTCGAAGGCACTGCCCTCCAATTCCTTGCTGGGGTCAATACCTTGATTCATCAAATCAACCCGTTGTTGATTGATATCGAAACCAATTACTTTGAAATGCTTGGCAAATTCTAAGGCTAGAGGTAATCCAACGTAGCCTAGGCCCGTGACCGAAATCGTTTTTTCTTTATTTAGCAATGCTTGATACATGTGGGGATTGATTGTTGTAAAGTGTTTCTAAGCGGAAACTGTTATCGATAGCCCAAAAACTTCTTGAAGAAAATCCGCATCAGTCGAATGAACGTACCGACGTACCACTCGAATATACTGATTTTTCGCTCGGATAGCAGTATGGAAAAAAAGGAAATAGCTTGAAATTCGCAGCGGTGGACATTTCTACCAGAAATCGAATTTTCCACTAATCGGTACTTTGTCAATGGCATTTTATCGTAATGAATAACGGGTAGAAAGTCGCTCATTATTTTGTTCCAATTGAACCAATCTTCTACTGCCGTCACGATTTGAGCAGGACTGGCAAAAGGGTAATTGGTAATAATGTCTTTTTTGATAACGGTCGTGCTGATATTAAATGGGTTAGAAAGAATGCAGACGCTGCGCATGGGGAACAGCCACATGTAAAGCTTTAAAAACCATTTAAGCGGTTGGTGGTGCAGAAACTGCCCTTTTTCGCTGATGATGTCACAACTCGTGTGGATGAATTCGATGTCTTTTTTTCGTTGAATGGCTTGATAGTGCCTTTCTAATTTTTCTGGAGCGTACTGGTCATCTCCGTCCAAGAAGCCGATAAATTGCCCGTTTGCAAATTGAACGCCAACGTCTCTTGGCCTTCCGGGGCTCCCCGAATTTTTTTCTGTTTGGACTAGCCGCATCTTCTGCTTATCAGCGATGTATTCTTGAACAACTTGTAGGGTATTATCTCTTGAGTGGTCTTCAACAACGATTAGTTCCCAGTCTTTGAAGGTTTGCTGTTCGACCGAAGCAATTGTTTCCAAGATAAATGCTTGGCAATTATAAGCGGGTACAACAATAGTGAAAAAAGGGTTTTTATTGGTACTCATTCGCGGTAGCAACGCAATTTAAAAACTGAACGTTTGATATTTAGCTGTTTGATTTGAGTCATTTAAGTCGTAAACTTACTGTAAATCAGACAACTAAAAAAGTTACGCCGCTAACGCATCTTGTACTATTTTTCTTACAATGATTAAGCCGATACTCAGAAATGTCCCAATTACCCCCCCTATTAATACAGCATTGAGTTTAGAAGGAGCATCTTTGATGGGAATGAACGTTTTGTCAATGATTTGGAAGTCAGGTGTTTGGTTATTCACTACGAACTCCAATTTTTGTTGTTGTTCGAAGGAGGCAGTATATAGGCGGTTAGCATTCTGTAGTTCTCGATTGAGTCGCCCTATCGCCAGTCCCGCTGTGCTAGAAATTAAGCCTTGCCTTCTTGCGGTCGCTTGTGCCAATTGAGTTTCTTTTCGATAGACGATTTGCAGTAATGAGTCCGTTTCTGCTTTGATTTTTATCAAGTTTCTGGTTGGCCGACCAATCGTCTCTTCTAAGTAAAAGGCCTTTAGTTCTTCGTAAATTGCTTCGGATAACTTGAGTGAAATTAACTCGCTTTCCGTTTCAATTTCCAAGCGAAATAGATTACTGAATTTATCATACGTTACACGCATGTTTCCCTCTGCACCAGAAATTTTATTGCCAGAAATCGTTTCTCTCACTTGATTGAGCGCTCGATATTCTTTTTCACTGAATTGTTCGATGTTATCATTTCTGAATCGGAAGTCCTTCAAATTTAAATTTTCGTACCCTTTTCTAATAGGTTCTATATTCCATCGTGGAGCGAAGCCATATAAATCAATTAAGTGGTTGGCCAAAAAATCCATTTTACCATTTGTAGTTACCTTTTCGAATAGCACTTCATGAATAATTCGCCCTGACCGCATGAGCTCTACTATTTTATTGGACCCATTCTGCCCTCGATTGTTAAAAGCGGCTAGAAGTGCCGACAGTTCTGCATTTTCTTTGTTTGCTAATTTAGTTTGACCGACCATAAAGGTGAGCCCCGCAGTATAGGTGACTTTTTGTCTGGCGGTATATAAGTAGCCTAATCCTGCTAAGAAAGCGCCCAGAAGAATCACCCAAACAATATTACGGATAACCTCTCCAGTGTATATCTTGACCTGAAGAATAATATCCTTCAGAGTCATCTCTTCTTCTTCGTAACTGTGATAAGGTGGTGTAGTGAGTGGTGTTTGTTGCACGACTATATCTTATTCGACTATTGAAGAGTCCTATCTGGATTAGTTTCGGTTAGTATTATCGGAATCATCCTCTGCTTCTTCTGTGAGAATAATTCGAGAGACTGCCCCTTTCCGCTTTTTGGCAGGTTCGGCCGATTGCTCTTTTTCTTGCTTCATTGGCTCTGATATGTTACTTATTCTGATAGTACTTCCAGGTTTTGGCTTAGGATACTTCCGAAACAGTAATCTCTTTTCAACACCCTTTACTGCGCCATTAGCGTACTCTACGGTGATTTCATCTTTAAACGCTTTATCCGTGAGTCCCCCAGCGTATTCCTGTAAATACCATTTTACCGATTTTCCAGAAGTGTAAGTAAAACGCAAAACTGTATTGTCCTCTGCTGACGGTAACGCTGCTGCTTTGGTATGCTGCGTGTAAATAGACACGATATCTTCTCGCTTAGGGATGACAATCACATCTGCTCCTTTTAGCAAAACATCCTCTCTGCTAGTTGCCTTTATCCCTACGGACGTTAAATTTAAGCCAACCTTCCCTACGGATTCCCGATTCAGATAAGCACCTTCTGGAAAGGCCTCTTCGGTTATTCCACCTGCTCTAGCAATCAAATCTATTAATGTCTCATTTTGCTTGATAATGGCATATTCTCCTGGAAAAGCTACCTCTCCCTCAATTGTAACTATTGCGGGTTCTTCGTACTCGGCTAGTGACCGTACTACTATTTCATCATATGGTTGTAGAGTAAAGTCCTTGGGGCCACTGATGATATTAAAAGATTCGTCCATTGCCAACTTGATGACAATTGTTCGTGTTACCTCTTGCCCCTTCGCAACGAGCCTAGATACTTCTATTCTATCCAAAGCCGCTTCCCGCTTGAATCCTCCCGCAATTGTGAATAAGTCCTTAACACTGAGAGATGAACTGTACTGCAAGGATAATGGACTCCTTACCGCTCCTTTAATTGATACTAGTAAACTATCAGTGTATCTTGATTGCCGTAAAGTGTATAAGAAATCATTGGGCTGTAGTCTCAAATTGGCTTTACTAACGGCATCTTCGAGTGCTTTTGCTATATTAATTCGAATGTACTCTTTACTTCTATCGGGATGAGTGCGAAGAATGTAGCCAAAGTCAGTAGCTTCTGGCAATAGTCCACCCGCTAGAAGTATCGCTCTTTGAACCGTAACGGAAGAGTCTGGGTCGAAGGGAATTTCCGTCATTCCTTCTCTTACTGCCCCACCAACGGTTATAAGACCTTGAGTAATATATCTATTTTGCAGATAAGTTATTAGCCTATCTTTGGGCTTTAGTAGCAAGTCTTTGTCACTACCGATATTTTCTAATATTTCACCCAAATCAAGCTGAACTAGCTTACTTGTGCTATCGGGGTTCGTCCTTACAAGGAAGGCAATATCTAGCTTTGCTTCTGGTTTGATTCTAGCTTTCTGCAATAAATCGCTAATTCGACGAGTGCTTTGTAGTGCGTATTCTCCTGGAAGTTCAACGGCTCCTTCTACTGTCACGCTATTGGTCACTTCGTCCCCGATTGATTTTATCGTGATTACATCGCCATTCTGCAGTTCGAAATCTCTGTTTTGGCGTTTCGTCCAATCCACATCGATTAATAATTTTTCCGCATCAGTGAAGCGACTAATCTGAATTAATTTTTGGTAAGCATCTGAGCTGAATCCACCGCTCAGTGCTAGCAAGTCACTGAGTGTTTCGGATTCTTTGAGTTCGTACTTTAATGGCCGTTTACTAGCCCCTTTCACTTCGACTATTTTGTTTGCTAACGGAACTTGTATGATGTCATTATCCTCTAGAGATAGTTCGAACTGTGCTGAGGGATTGTTCATCAAAGTGTAAACATCTATTTCTTTGACTGACGTACCTCGAATCAAGCGAATTTTCCGAACGCTTCCTTTTTGGGTGGGCCCTCCCGCAGCGAGCAATGCATTTAGCGCCGTGTTTGTTGCTACTAGATTGAAAGAACTAGGTTCTTTCACTTCTCCTAAGACATTGACTAACACTGTACGTGGTTTCGATAAGGAGGCAGCAAACTGCTCTGGACGGAAAAGATAAAATACTTTATAGCGATTTTGCAACAGCTGCTTCGCTTTCCCCCAGTTTATTCCCTTCAAGTATATTTTGGGCATACCCGACGGTCGGATGTAACCATCCGATTTAACTTCGAAGGCTGCATCATACTGGGAAGCGCCAAAAATAGAGATTGTTATTTCATCACCGCTTCCCAAAATGTACGCATCGTTCACTTTGGTAATAGAGTTGGGGAATAATATAGTGAGACTATCCCTTTCAAAGAGACGATGTCCGTAAGTGGCAGTAGTAGATGGTGGTGGTGGGAATAACTGTGTGAGAACTTTCTTCAAAAAACGCTCATTGGACTCGTTGAGCAAATTGCGGCGAACTTCTTCGTCATCTTCGTTTTCTAATTGTCTCGTTAGCAATTGCTCAACTGCGCTCAACTGCTTAGGCTTAAGGTAATCGAGTTCTAAGTTACCTCCATACAAATAGCTTTTGATTTGTGCTTCGATTTCGGAAGTTGATTGCTCCTTTGAAGGGCTTATCGTATCTGTCTTGCTAGGTAAGTCAGTCTCCACCACAACTTCATTTCTAGCCCCCTGTGCAAAAGTAGCACCACAAACAGCGATAGACAGACAGATGACTAGGAAAGTAATCTTGAAGTTCCACTTACTACTTGCAGTTCCTATCTTTTGAGTTGTTCTTCCCACTAAGTTTTTTTGATATAGTGTATTTCTCTTTAGCAATTACCGCAGATTGTAAAAGGCTGCTATGTCAGCGAATGCAACATCTACTACTTTTACCCAATCTACTTGTCCTTGGAATTGGTTACACCTTTTGGTGTCCGAGAACAAATTACTCGTATTCGTTTTTTATCTCAAAACCCGCCAATTTCAACAACTGGCTCTTTCTAAACTCTTCCAAATCCGCCTGCACCATCTCGCTAACCAAAGCGGGTAAATCATACTTGGGTTGCCACCCTAATTTGGTCTTAGCTTTGGTTGGGTCGCCAATCAATAATTCTACTTCCGTAGGTCGGAAATATCTAGGGTCAACGGCAACAACTTCTCTTCCTTCTAATAATAGATAATCTTTATTAGAACAACTTTTGATATATCCTGTTTCGTCGATACCCTTTCCTCGGAAGCCTAATTCTACGCCAATCTCTTCGAAAGCTAATCGCACGAAGTCTCTAACCGAAGTGGTTTCTCCCGTCGCAATCACGTAGTCTTCAGCTTGGTCTTGTTGTAAAATCAACCACATGGCTTCCACGTAATCTTTAGCGTGTCCCCAGTCTCTTTTGGCATCTAAGTTTCCTAAATACAATTTGTCCTGTAATCCCAAGCCAATCTTCGCAACGGCACGAGTAATTTTTCGGGTCACAAAGGTTTCTCCACGTAATGGGCTTTCGTGGTTGAATAAGATGCCGTTGACGGCGAACATATCGTAAGCTTCGCGATAATTTACCGTTATCCAATAGGCGTATAGTTTAGCTACTGCGTAGGGAGAGCGTGGATAAAACGGTGTGGTTTCTTTTTGTGGCACCTCTTGTACCAAACCGTATAACTCAGAAGTGGAGGCCTGATAAATCTTGGTTTTTTTAGTCAATCCAAGCAATCGAATCGCCTCTAGTAAACGGAGTGTTCCAACACCATCTACATCCGCCGTATATTCTGGGCTATCGAAGCTCACCTTTACGTGGGACATGGCGCCCAAATTATAAATTTCGTCAGGCTGTACTTCTTGGATAATTCTAATTAAGTTCGAAGAGTCTGTTAAATCTCCGTAGTGTAAGACGAAACGGATGTTTTCTTCGTGTGGGTCTTGATACAAGTGGTCAATTCGGCTCGTGTTGAAAGAGGACGCTCGACGTTTAATGCCGTGTACTTCGTAGCCTTTTTCTAACAATAGTTCCGTAAGATAAGCGCCGTCTTGTCCCGTGATTCCAGTTATAAGTGCTTTTTTCATGCCGTCTTTCTAGTGATAGGATTTAGGAAGTCGTTGGGCTAGTTTTCAGCCGAAGTGGTTTTCCGAAAACAATTTCAGCGTAAAAATAGAACAACATACCCAAAATGATTAGACCTTCTAGTGGTCGCACCACGTGGAACTTCACGTTGGGATGAATGATTGTCCAAAAACTTTCTTGTATCTTTCTTATTAACAAAATCGGGGCTTGTACATCTCCTTCGCTAGGATAAATGGCTAAAGTACCCGACAAATAAGCTATTAAACTTCCGATTGTGATTGCAGCAAAACCGATAAACCGTGGCGTTTTAAACCATTTTCGGCCCTCTATTTCGTTCTTAACGCCAACAATCCACAATAGCAACAGCCCCATTGCCGCACCAATTAAATCTATTATTATATCGTTGAAATCGAAATATTCGGTTCGTAAGGGTGCCAAAACAAAATATTGATACCCTTCGTCCAAAACGGCTAAAACAGTTGCAAAAAAAAGCGTATCCCCGTAATTTTCAAACAGTGGCATCATTAGAATAGCTAGAACGCCATATTGTATAAAATGAATAATTTCTACGTTGACGACTAGCAACATATTAAAGGAAACGATTATCAAGGCCACAGAAACTAAGAAAGCCATCCACACCCTATTTTTTCCACTTTCTAGCTGTTTTGTCCCTCGCCAAATGGGCAGTAGATACCCGACTAGGCCAACCAAGCCGATGACTAAGATGATTAAATTGTATGTATCTCGTCCGTAGGGTTGGTCAAGCGTTTTAGCAATGAAAATCCCCACCTGCTCATGCGGCAGAACCACCAGTAAGTAGTAAGCGATGACAAGAAAGATATTAACTACCTTATACTTACGCAGCCAACTGTAAAAACTAGTCATTTTGGAAAAAGGGTTGCTTTGATTTTACGTAGCAGGATAGGCTCAAAAGATACTATTTTCTTTAGAGCTTTGATAATCAGCACTGAATGTATTCTGATATGGAGTAACTTGTGGAATTAATACGGTATGGAGGAAAGTGACTGTCTTTTTACGGCTTCGCCTCCGAAAAGTCGCCAAAACAAAAAAATAAGGCATTTAATTTGTAGCCTTACGATAATTGAACTGGGATAACTTTTAGTCTAAAAATGCAATCGAATAAATTTACGGGGCGAGTTCTAAAAGGTTCTATTTTCCAGTTTTTAATTAAGTTTTTTTTAAATATAGTCGCTTTCTGTCTTTTTGAAACAAACAAAAAAGCCCCCCTCCAAAGTGCAGCGGAGAGAGGCCATCCCAAAAACCGATTTAAGCATATATTCTTGATTGTGCAGCGTAGGGAATAGAGACCATCCCGCTATTCGGGATTGAGAGAATAGAGACTTATACGTGCTCAAAAAGCCTGCTTATCATCAATACTCATGAGTGCCTACCAATTCCTATCTTGACGCTGAACAAGTGCTTCCTTTTTGGTTATCTATTGGATTAAGGTGTTTCTTTTGCTTACAATCATATCAAAATTGAGAAAAAAAGGGATGGTGGATGATGTTTTATTTAATTCCGTATTTAAATGTGACATCCACCCATCCGCTGTTTTTTTAATTTCTTTAGTTTTATTGGTTTTGTCTAGTTGAGTTTTTATGCTTTTTCTAACTCATAGAATTTTTATAGAATTTTTAGCTTTTACGACTCTGGAGAGTCGTGATACTAAATTTTTAGCTTTCACGACTTTAGAGAGTCGTGATACTAAAGCCCCCCGATATGTTGCCATATCGGGGGATATGGGATTTATTCAATAATAATCATCTTTTTATTCGCTAAGTAATTACCCGCTTCTAATTGGTAATGTAGAACACCCGTTGCGCCTAAGCTACTAGCATCTAGGTGGATTCGATTATACCCTTTCTCGTAATTTCCTCTTATGGTGGTCAAAATCCTTCCTTGAATATCCATGATTTTCAGCGTAGCGACGCCCGCTTCGGGAAGGACAAAACTTATCATCGTTTCTTCGTTGAATGGATTGGGAGCGTTCTGGTGTAATTTGAAAACGGTCGGTAAATCAGTGTCTTGGAAGTCGAGCGTTACCTTCATCGGCTCACCCGATAAATTGTAGGCTTCGGCCGTAGTTACCTCCGAACTTATTGTTAAGAAGTCTCGCAAGAAACCATTCGTTTTCGCTCGGAAGGATAGCGTAAACAGGGTTTCTTCTCCTCCACCATCGCCGTTCCAAGAAGTAGTCAGTACTCCTCGATTGGCCAATTGGGTATTGAAGTTGGTCTTTTTAGCCAGGCCTTCCTCTACTCGGAGTAATTCTAGTGCTTCAAAGTGCATAGTGAATTGATAACCAAGTATATTTGGTAGGTCAGCGGCTTTTACCACCACTTCGACCGTTTCCCCTTTTGTCAATAGCTTATCCGCAATTTGTAGCCCAAAAGTCCCAGCTGTAATTCTTTCCTCTGCTCCTAATAAACTGCTCGTATTTGCATTACCATTAATGTCTCCTACTTTGATTCCCACAAAATCTCGGTGCATATTATCCTCCGTTAGATTATCGATGGAAATAGTTTCGGCAAAACGCTCCGTGATGGGGTTTTCATTAGCAAAAGTGTACGCTTTATCCACAAATCTCCAGCTTTGATTGTTGGGAAACTCTGTTTTAATATTTAAAATTACTTGACGCAATTGTACCATATCAAAAGCGGTAATCGAACCCGATTTATTGACATCAGCTGCGATGTATTTATAAGGAGAATCAAAAGGGGTAATCCCTAAAATATGTTTACTGATGAGTACTAAGTCAAAGGTCGAAACACCATTCAGTGGATTATCATTCTTCTCGGGCGTAACTGTGTAGTTCCCATTTTTGGCCAAGCTAAACTCGTAGTGACCGTCGGCAGCCGTCATCATTTCGTTTTGGCCGCCACCGCTAATTTTGACTCGCACATCCTCGATTGTCTCCCCACTGTGGTTGGTCACATCACCCGCTACCATATTTTCGGGGTCGTTGCCATCGCCTTGACAGGCGCGCATGTTATCTTGTATCAAAACGAAAGTCGAGGCAAAGTCAAAGTTATTTCGTTCGTCAATCACGTAGATTCGAACAATTTGCGTCCCCAAGAAATTACAGTTGAAAGTGATGGCTGTTGGCAGAGAATCTAGCACACCTTCCACCGTTTCGGGTGGATTGATACCCAGAGAAATATGCCAAATTCGGAATTTTAGACTATCCTTAATCGTGCAGTTATCAAAACTACCTTGGTCAAAGTCGTTGGCCCATATTTCAATAGAAGCCGTACTTTGTGCAATTTCAATGGCAATACCGTTTAGTAAATAAGGGGTCGGTGGCGTACATTCAACGAACGTATGCTCTGTTCTAGCTAGAGTTGCATTCCCACAATTATCCGTGAAAATAAATTCGGCAGTGTAAGTCCCCGGTAAAACAATAGCCGACATCGTCGCCTCGTTCCCCGTCTGAGCCTCATCTGACTGGTGAACCACCATTGCCTGCTGGTCAATAACTTGCTGTTCCGTTCCCGAATACAATTTGTAGGTGTAAGACAAACTACCTCCCACTTCAGTTACACAATCAGTAGCTACGGCTCTAAACGTTTTTAACTCGCCACAAGAAGTAGAATCGCCTACCGTTTCTGCTTTACCATCGTGTTTTCCTCGAATACACGTATCTATTTCGCTAGGAATGATAACAATTGGTCCCTCGTTGTCGTCCACTTTTATGACTTGTGTGTAGGTGATGTAACTCAAATTGGGCACATCGACAGCCGTCAACATTCTGTCGGCTGGAATATTTTGGTCATTGAATTGTTGAGTTGGTGCATCGCCTGCTTGATAGTTACACCAATTAATAATGTGGTACGTTTTGATGATTTTAAAACAAGCATCCTGCACCACATCAAACATCTTAGTATCAACACTAACCGCTAGTTTATCGCAGGTTCCATTTCTTAAAAGAACACTATCGGACACTACTTCCGAAACGGGGCAAGTCAAGGTATCATCTTTAGGAAGGGTAATGGTCCAATCTTCCTCGTAGTTAATCGTGATTCTTTGCGTACAGGTGTCCACAGATTCTAAACCGCCTACATCTCTCGCTATCCATCTTCTTTCGTAAATATCTTGTCCACAGAATCCAGCTTGAATAACTCTAGGCGTCAATTCAATATTGGCCACATTAGGGCAATTATCTACGGGTAACGGCAACATCCCACCAATCGCCGCCAGTTCCATTGCTGTTGGACTATTTCTATTTTGAATAGCGGCCACTTTGGAATCATTACAGTTAATCCGAACATCATTGGAAAGTCCCAACCGAACAGAATCGCCGTTGGCAAACGTTACGCCTTCTGGAAAAGCGGTACAAATAGGTCGAATTTTATCTTCTGGGTTCACATCGAACCAACAATCGTTTGTATTTCCGTTCGTATCCGTGATTCGCAAAGTAACTTTAATGGTTTTCCCTACATCCTCACAGGTAAAGATAACCTGTGGACCAAAGTTTTCTCCGTCTCTACTCAACGTCCTATTCACAATGCCACAAGCATCGTAACTACCCACATCTACATCACTCGTATCAATGATGGTCGAGTTACTTCCAACCGAAATGTTCAACTGGTCGGTGCAAACTGCCGTCGGTCTAGTGACATCTCGAATAACGAGCAGTTGCATTGTTGTATCGTTCACCAATTGTTCGTGGCATTCGTCCTCCGCAATCCAGCGCAGATGGAACGAATCGGCGTCCAGTTGTTTAAACAGGTTGGCAGCAACGGGCCAAGGAAGTCCATCTTCAATGCGGAAAACGCTATCTAATCGAACCCTAGGAGTAGAACAGTTATCCGTTGCCTCGGGCGGTGTCAAAGTTGTAATATCGAATGTGCAATCGAAAGCCCCCAAAGGCACAACTCTAGTGGTTGTATCTTCTCTAGTAAAAGTCGGAGCTTTCTTATCCGTGAATTTCACTAATTGTGTGTCAATGGCGTATGGCCCTACTTCGGGCGTACACCAATCAACAACTGACCAATAACGATACACTTTTCTACCGCAATCTGTATTGGGAATTTCAACATCATTTCGGGTCAAAATATAGCCACAGAAGTATTGGTCGGTTCGCAAAGCAATAGTATCATTGACTAAAAATTCACCGTTTTTGTAAGCACCAATTTTCAGGCCAGGCATCGTTCCAACGAACGTAGTATCCGTACAGTCTAACGTCAAATCTTCCGTTTTCGCAATATGCTCTCGCTCGTTAGGGCGAATAATCGTAATCCGTCGTTCTGCTGTACCCACATTTCCACAATCATCTACCGCCGTGAAAGTGACAATGGCTTGGGTCGTATCTCGACTCCCCTTATTGTTGAAACAGGGGTCTTTTTCGTCCATCACAACACTAATCGTAACGGGAACATCCGAGTCGCAGTTATCTAATGCCACGGGTTTCAATAAGGCAGCAATACCCGTCGTATCACAACTAACTAAGGTGTCAATACTCAACTCCGTGCTAATAAAAGGCTTCGATTGGTCCGTGAACGAAATCGTACCGTGGCAGGAAGTTCGTTGCATTCCACTGTTACAAATCGTTTCCGTTCCACCTAATTGATAATAAATCCTTTCGATAGACACTTTGGCTTGTGCACCACAGATGCTCATTCCCGCTTTTTTAACATCTTCCACCGTAATCGTTGGGTAAGTTACTGTTCCATGATTGTCAAAGTTAGCCGTTGTTTTCACTACCTGATTCTTACCACTTCCAATAGTCACCGTAATGTTATAGTACATCGTGTCCGTAATGGTATCAACGGGACTTTCTAATACATCGTCGGGTCTTAATTGTAACAAACAAGCAGACCCAAAAGGTACGATTATGTTATCGTTGCAGACTAAAGAAGGAGCTTGTACCGAAAATGGTACCACCTTTTTCTTTTTGTCATCCGATAGTAAGGTATATTCGGCAGAGTAAACACCAATGGCAAACGTATCGGTTACCGATTTTCGAGTCCCCGCATTGGTTAATATGGTGTCGATACAGATAACGCCTAACTGACTTTTCACAACCAACCGAACCGAGTCGGAGGTGGTCGGCAAAGTGGTGTTACAAGCCTTAATCTCTGGAGCAGATATTAGAATTTGGCCGTAAGCCGCACTATCTTTTGTTAGTACTCTACTTTCTATTGAAACATTTCCAAACGAAATATCCAACGCCGCACAATCTACCCAAGCTTCCCAACCTGTTCCTTTTCCATTGTCCCCATCCGTTTTGAAAAAGAAAGTCAAACATCCCGAAGGATTAATTTTAGGGTCGCAACTGGCATCTACCCAGCCACCGAAGCCTTTGGAAACACCAACGCCAGCCCCCGTTCCAATAATCGGAGCCGTTCCCATTCGAAATTGGGCTTTAGTACCGTCGTAGGCAAACAGGGTATCTCCGTCTTCCAAGTCAAAATCGGTGATGACTACTTTTACGTAGTCGTGCGTTGTAGTGGGACAAATCTCGACGGTATCGCGCCGCATGCGGTCATCCGCATAGTTACCATCGTTCGTGTTGTCGTCCGTAAAGAGTACACTTTTGTTGGAAGGGTCTCCGTTGCAGGTGGTCAATTTGTTGACCGTCATGGTGTCATTGGTCAGAGCGTACGGAAAGGTAATTTGCGCTTGCGCACACTTAAACCCCAATAGGCCCCAAGTTAAAATGAACATCAAAAATAATCGCCGCATCGGCAACCACCTCTGACGCAAAAAAGGCGTAAAGGTCGCTTTTTTCATAGGATTGAATAATTTTTTTTTGGTTAAACTACCGAAGCTACTTTCTTAAAAAAGTACCTTCTCTTTTAAAAAATTAAGGTTTAAAAAACTGATTGTCAGCAAATTAATTTTCTGATAAATACTAATTCGCTTTTCGAAAGATGTCACTCTGACAATGGTCTGTTGGATAAAAGTAAGTAGTACCGTCTTAGATACTGCCCGCTTCTTTTCCGTTTTAAATCAAGTGTTTCAAAGTGTGTGTTTACAAGTCCGTATTATTGAATGGGAAGACTTTCATTAGAAGTCTTCCGAATTATATTCGTTGATAAAAAACTGAACTTCGTTTGGAAAGAAGAGGAGTGGATGCCACATGCCCCACTCTCTCTTAACCAAAAGAAACTAATCTCAGCTCTTGCGTCAGCCACTTCCGACCAACCGTTTTCTACTTTGGTTTTTTAAAAAAATCTTTTTGGAAAGAAGAGGAGTGAGTGCCTTTGACCCACTCTCTCTTAACCAAAAGAAACTAATCTCAGCTCTTGCGTCAGCCACTTCCGACCAACCGTTTTCT
>JBCCQK010000095.1:0-19172 GCA_039024375.1 Bacteroidota bacterium | reverse complement strand
ATAGCCGTCAGGTTAAGAACAAAGGTGGACGGTGCGACGCACCTAATTGAAGAGCCGAGTTGAACTGCCCGATACAAAGGTGGTCGTCCCGATGGGACTTTTAGCGTCAAGATGCGTAGCATCGACTACATTTGTATCAGTTTCAGCAAGAATTTCGCTTCACAAAGGTGCAGCGCACCGACTACATTTGTCCAATTAAATTATTTTCTTTCTTAGCCTAACGGCTATGGTTTGGAGACTTGATACATCGAATTTTATTCTGTTCTTGTGTTAGGGGGTAACTTTCTGTTACCCCCTAACTTTTAAATTTTCGGTAGTCGGAAGTTACCGCCTTAAAAGTCATTCTGATGAAGGTCTGATTGTCCTTGATTGGTACTAGTCACCAGCCAACTAATCACTAGTCACCAATCACTAACTACACATCATATTTATCAAGCCCCAATTCTTCGATTAGTTGAATCAGCTTTTCCGCATATTTTGGGTCAGTAGCGTAACCTGCTTTAGCCAAACCGTACGCCCAATTTTTATAATTCTTTTCGTCCAAAAGATGCTGATAGCGTTCCCCTTGTAAAAATAAACTATGCGCTCGATAGCTTTCCCAGGGAGTCGTGTAATTCCGAAAAAAGTCTTTGTGAGAATCGTCGTTGAAGTTGGTGCAGTGGCCCTTAGCGCATTTTTTCGAAAAGCATTTGATACCAAAATGATTGTTACTTTTGTGAGCTAGGGGGCTTCTACCCGCATTGCTTTCCAACAACCCTTGTGCTAAGGTGATGCTAGCGGGAATTCCAAATTTTTGCATTTCACCCTGCGCTGTTTTGGCAAATCGTTGTACGTATTTCAGTTGTTGTTTTTGATTGTTGGACCAGTTTGTTTGGCCACTAGGAAGCATTACTTTAGCTGTCTGATGCGCTTTTTTTGTAGCCCTAATAGTTTGTTCTGGAAAATGGCTATTTTTTAAAGAAACTTGTAACGTAATATTCTTGCGAGCAAGCAAGTAAACGATTAGGAAACAGAGGAATATCGTCGTCCAATTCCCTTGTAACCAATTGATTACGTGGGATAAACGATTTTGTAGATACCCTTTTTTGTTGAGTGTAAATAATTGCATAACGTTTAATTTTAGGAATTTGACAATAGGATATTTGTGGACATTGTAGTGGGACAATGACCAATATTTTTGTAAATTTTTTTTTAGTTAAATAGCTGTTTTTATGAATATAAAGATACCGCTTTTGGTACTAAAAAACTGAAAAAGTTATGCACGACCTATGTTGAAAACTGTGAGTCTCGGTGTAAAATTTTAGTAGAAAAATCTAATACTTAAAATACGGATATGTTACGTGGTGACTACCAATTGGACTATTGATAAAAATCAACCGTAACATAACTCTCCGAGTTGTTCCAAATTCCTTGAAGATACCAATTCTTTAAACAACATTTTGAGATGCATTCAAAGCAGGAGATACTGGCAAAGTATCGCCTGCTTAGGAAGCATAGAGAATAGTCCGCAACTTGGGTCCACTAATCACCAATCAACTAACTACGAGTCACTATATTTAGTAAAAAGGACTTTGTAAAATTTGCATCGAAACAAGGAAGCCTTTAAATTGCGTAAATTGATTTTTACTTTTCCTCCCTCCACAATCAATTTTTTCGACATCTATCTTTTAAGGTATTACCCATCCCCCAAGCAGATTCGTTGCTCATTTTAGGCCCAAATAAGTTCGTTCATGAAATCTCGTACCTACATTTTACTACTGCTTGCCACATTATCAGTCGGTTGTACCCAAGACAAAATCTATTTGGATGACCCACTCGATAACCAATTAGCTGCTGCTTTATCAAAAGCCGCTCAGAATGGTGACCCGACTTTCTTTCAATTACCCGATGCTACTGACTTTTCAGCTATTCCACAAGACCCCGCCAATCCACTGACCACTGAGAAAGTAGCCCTCGGAAAGCTATTGTTCTACGAAACGGGACTGGCGACCGCCGCCAATTATTCGGAAGGAATGGGTACGTATTCCTGCGCCACTTGTCATGTTCCCGAAGCGGGGTTTCGTCCGGGGGCCGCACAAGGGGTGGCCGATGGTGGAGTAGGATTCGGTCAAAACGGAGAGGCCCGAGGAATGCTATCCGTTTACGAAGAATGGGAATTGGATGTCCAGAGTGTTCGCCCTTTGAGTGTTTTAAACGTCGCTTATGTTGAAAATACTTCTTGGAATGGTCGATTTGGTAGCCTAGGGGTCAACGATGGAATGGAACACATATGGGAAAACAATCACGAACTGGCTGTCAACGCACAGGGGTTTGCCGCTTTAGAAAGTCAAAATATCGAAGGGTTAACTTTGCATAGAATGGACATTACCGAAGAGGTTTTGGATGACTTCGGCTATCGGTCGCACTTTGATGCTGCTTTTAAAGGTTGGCCCATTTCCGAACGGTACGGAAAAAGAGCAGCCGCCTTTGCTATTTCTGCCTATTTGCGGACGCTGCTGAGTAATAAGGCGCCTTTTCAAGATTATCTGAAAGGAGACAAAGAACGATTGACCCTGCAAGAAAAAAGGGGAGCATTATTATTCTTTGGTAAAGCAAAATGCTATCACTGTCATAAAGAAAAAAACTTGGGCGCTAACGAATTTTACGCTTTAGGGGTAAAAGATTTGTACGAAAATGCGACTACTTTTAACACCGCATCGACCGACCCGATAAATATAGGTCGCGCTAATTTTTCAACGGAAACGGTTGACCAATACAAATTCAAAATCCCTCAGTTGTACAACTTGGGGGATGCGCCGTTTTATTTTCACGGTAGTAGTCACCGCAATTTGCGGAATGTGGTTCGATACTTCAACGAAGCAGTGCCAGAAAATCCAAACGTTCCCGAATCGCAAATTGCTCGCCAATTTACCCCGCTTGGTTTGTCCGAAAGTGAAGTGGACGACCTAACCGCTTTTTTAACGAATGGACTCCGAGACCCTAATTTGAGTCGATATGTTCCCGTTAGTCTGCCTTCGGGGAACTGTTTTCCTAATAATGATGCAGTGTCAAGGATAGACTTAGGTTGTCAGTAATTCCACCATATCCGATGGTTTAAGCCTCACACTTCCTAGCTACTTCTAGTAAAAATGCTGGTCAGGAGACCAGCAGATATGGATTTCAAGTCAAGAGACTTAAAATATCGGTTATCTTTAGTTTTTAATGCCATTCACTAAAGAAAAAATGACTGCAAAAGGAGTGACAAAACAAAAAACACTTGTTATGTTTGCGGCATGAAATTACACAACGACCTTTTGATTAGAACCGCCTTGGGCCAAAAAGTAGAAAGACCACCCGTTTGGTTGATGCGACAAGCGGGTAGAATCCTACCCCAATACCGTGCCTTGCGGGGAAAACTGAGCGGCTTTAAGGAGTTAGTCGAGACGCCACCTTTGGCGGCAGAAGTAACGATTCAGCCCGTCGATGAATTGGACGTCGATGCGGCGATTATTTTTTCGGATATCTTGGTGATTCCCGAAGCAATGGGTCTTACCTACGAAATGGTCGAAAAACGGGGGCCACTTTTCCCAAAAACCATTCAGTCGGAACAAGATATTGAAAAATTAAACGCTGGGAGTTCAGCAGCCGAAGAACTGCAATACGTATTTGATGCTATTGAAATCACCGTCAAAGAATTAGCGGGAAGAGTACCGTTGATTGGATTTGCGGGTGCGCCTTGGACCATACTGGCTTACATGGTGGAAGGGTCGGGCAGTAAGACCTTCTCGAAAGCCAAAAAGTTTTTGTATCAAGAGCCTAAACTAGCGCACCAATTATTGCAAAAAATCACTGATACCACCATTGCTTACTTGCAATTAAAAATCAAAAGCGGAGTTAACTTAGTCCAAGTTTTTGACTCTTGGGCGGGTATTTTATCACCTGCTCAATTCCGTGCGTTCGCCTTGCCTTATTTGTCGCAAATTGCTGCCGCTATTACGGACGTTCCCGTAACGGTTTTCGCCAAAGGCGCTTGGTTCGGATTATCGGATTTAGATAAATTGGATTGTAACGTCATTGGGATTGATTGGAATACGTCTCCCGAACACGCCAAATCGGCGATTCAATCTAAAGTATGTCAAGGAAATTTAGACCCTTGTCAGTTGTACGGTGCCCCCGAAACTGTTAAAAAGGAAGTGCTAAAAATGATTGAGCAATTTGGCGACAAGCACATCGTTAATTTAGGACATGGGGTTTATCCCGATACGCCGCTAGACAATGTTCGAGTTTTTGTGGATACGGTTAAGGCGTATGAGTACTGAGGTATTTAATAGTGTTTATTCTGAAATTTTTCGTACGAAAAGTGTTTCCAGCACTCAAAGTGCTGGAACCACTAAATCTACCTAGAATGAAGGAATCTCATACCTAAACTTGATGGCGAATTGTTATTGCTCTAACGGAAAAATATCTATACTTGGATTTCTCATTTTTACTTTGAGCATGAATTTGAATGCACAAGCCGTTGATACTATTGTGGATGAGCGGGATGGTAATACTTATCCGATTGCTAAAGTCGATACACTTTGGTGGTTTACCGAAAATTTAAGATACGCAACGGCCGATTCTTACTTTCCCAATTTTAATAAAAAGAAAGAGCAGATTGCTTCGGGAAATTTCTATTTTAACAACCGATTGGCAACTGCCTGTCCCGAAGGATGGCGAATCCCTACCGCCGAAGAATGGGCCATAGCCGTCGCTAAAATTTTTCAAACGGATAAGATTCGTCGAGAGAAAGTGGCTCACAATACTTCCCTCATTTATCAGTTTGACAAACCCGATTCGCTCAATTTTCGAAAGGCTAATTTTTTGAATATCAAGCGGTACGGCTGGGTGCAGGGCAATAAATTCAATTACCAAGGAGGGACTACCTATTGGTTAAACGAAGCGAATGACCCTTATTTGCATCTGCATTTTGGCTTGGACGGTTTTTCGGCGCACACTCACAAACACCATATTGACGATAAGCCGAGGAAGCGGCGGAAATTTTTAATTCGATGCGTTTGTCCAAACCCTTAGACATACTAAAACAATACTGGGGCTTCGATACGTTCCGACCGTTGCAGGAAGAGATAATTACTTCCGTTTTGGAAGGCGACGATACGTTGGCCCTGTTGCCGACGGGCGGTGGCAAATCGGTCTGTTTTCAAGTACCCGCTTTGATAAAAGAGGGGATTTGTATCGTCATTTCGCCACTCATTGCGCTGATGAAAGACCAAGTGGATAACTTGAAAAAGCGGGGCATAGCCGCAATTGCCATTTACTCGGGAATGCGGTATGCAGATATTGACCGGGCGCTGGATAATTGTATTTATGGCAATATCAAATTTTTGTATCTATCTCCCGAACGTCTGATTACGGATTTGGCAAGGGCCCGAATTGTTCAAATGAACGTCAATTTAATTGCGGTAGACGAAGCACATTGTGTATCTCAGTGGGGGTACGACTTTCGACCGCCGTATTTGGAAATTGCTAACATTAGAGAATTATTCCCCAAAGTACCCATTTTGGCCTTGACGGCCACGGCGACCCGAAAGGTAGTGTTTGACATCCAAGAGAAATTGCATTTTCCTGAAAATAACGTTTTTCAACAAAGTTTCGAGCGTAAAAATTTGTCCTACGTGGTGCTACCTGCAACGGATAAACGCAAGAAAATGCTAGAAATTATTCGTAATGTTGGCGGGTCAGGTATTGTTTACACCCGCAGTCGAAGAAATACAAGGGAATTAGCCGAGTATTTACAACGCAATCAAATAGCTGCGGATTTTTACCATGCAGGATTGGATACGCCAAAGCGGAGTGAAAAGCAAGAAGCTTGGATTCAGAACAAAATTTGGATTATGGTTTGTACTAATGCCTTCGGGATGGGAATTGATAAACCTGATGTCCGTTCGGTAGTGCATTATGAACTACCCGATAGCCTCGAAGCCTACTTCCAAGAAGCGGGTCGGGCGGGGCGAGATGAACAAAAAAGCTATTGTGTGCTACTTTACCAAGAACAAGACGGCGAAAGATTGGTGAAGAGCGGGGTCAACGCCTTTCCCCCGATGAAGCTGATTCGTCAAGTGTATCGAGCGTTGGGTAGCTATTTGCAACTGGCCGTTGGTAGCGGTATGGGCCGTAGTTTTGATTTTGACTTAACGCAATTTATCAAACGCTATAACTTGCAACCCATCCAAGCCTATAATGCTTTGAAAACCCTCGAACAAGCGGGTTGGATTGTATTGACCGAAGCCATTTTTATCCAAAGCACTATCAAGATAAAAGTCAACCGAGAAGTACTGTACGATTACCAATTGAAACAGCCCAAGATGGACAAAGTCATTAAATGGATTTTACGCCTATATCCCCAGTCGATTAATAACTACTCGTTTTTTCAAGAAAGAAAAATTGCCAACAAAGTAGGCGTTTCAAGAGGAGACTTGGCCAAAGCCCTACAAAAATTGGTACAAGACAAAATCGTTGATTACCAACCCCAAAAGGACCAGCCCCAAATTATCTTTTTGAAGGAAAGAGTCGATGCGGATAACCTAGCCATCGATTTAGAACTATACAATTTTCGCAAAGAAAGATACCAAAAAAATGTTCAGTCGGCTATTCAGTACGCCGAAACTCCCAGGTGTCGGAGTAAACAATTATTGAAGTATTTTGGAGAAAAATCCGTTGCGCTGTGTGGGCAATGCGACGTTTGTTTGGGTCGCACCCAATCGGATATTGACGAAGTCGAGTACGAACGCTATGCACTGAAAATTAAGCGGTTGATTCAGCGAGAAAAGTTAGCGCCCGAAGAGGTAACCGTTTCTTTTGGTAAAAAAAGAGTAGAATTTGTTCAACAAGTTTTGGATTACTTATTAGATGAACGAATGGTTGATATTGAAGATGGGAACGTGGTTTGGCGGCAATAAGTGATAAGTAAGTACTTTATCTTACAGCAATATAACCATCCAGCAGCTTTTCCTCTAACTACACAGATAATTGTATTTAATTTGATGACTTTCTACACAACCCCGCCCTAATTTTCCTACCTTAGAGCCACATTAACAATTTATGGAAGATTCGGTTTTAACTTTAGTTATTTTACCCATTGCCCTTTTCATTATTATGTTGGGAATGGGCCTTTCGTTAGTGGTAGATGACTTTAAAAGAATAGCACTTTATCCCAAAGCGACGTTAATCGGCTTGACTAACCAATTAATTTTACTACCCATCATTGCCTTCAGTATTATCACATTGCTAAATTTGCCACCAATGGTGGCGGTAGGTTTTATGTTGTTAGCGGCTTGCCCAGGGGGAACTACCTCTAATTTAATAACCTTTGTTAGCCGTGGAGATACGGCTTTATCTATTACCTTGACGGCTATCAGTAGTTTTGTTTCTGTGGTGACCATTCCATTCATTGTTTCTTCCGCCCTAGACTATTTTGTAGGAACTGCTCAAACGATTGAGTTACCCGTACTAAAAACGATTATTCAAATTTTAGCTATCACCGTTTTTCCCGTTTCTATTGGAATGGCCATACGACGATTTTCTCCTGATTTCGCCGAACGAATGGATAAGCCGATGCGTACTTTTAGCACGGTGACCTTTCTATTAATACTGTTATCCATTATCGCCACGAATTTGGAGACCATTCAACGCTACTTGCTGGAATTTGGTGGGGTGAGTTTGCTTTTAAACATATTGACAATGGCCTTAGGATTTTTTTCAGCTAAATTCTTTAAGCTGAACGTACCACAAAGTGTCTCTATTTCCATTGAATCGGGCATCCAAAATAGTACGTTAGCCATTGTTATTGCTACAAATATTCTACTGCAGAGTGACCTTGCATTGCCCGCAGCGATTTACGGTTTGACGATGTTTTTACCAGGTGGATTTATGATGTGGTATTTTGGTAGGAAAAAGCGAGCACCTCAAAAAGCGCTCAATTGAGTAATCGGAGTCAAGTTAATTTCACGAAATTCTACCTCAGCCCCTTCGGCCTGCACGGCAATTTGTCCACTAGAAACGGTCGCATCGTAGCCGTGATTAACGAGTGCTCCGTTTAGCCACACCTTAATTTCTTTATCCAAACATTCGATGGTCATTTTATTCCATTGACCTAGCGGTTTTTCGGTTCCATCAGTCAAGTTCAGTATCCGCCGTTTTTTTCCTTCCGTGATGCCCCATTCTTTTTGGGGCCCACGGCGTTCGACCATATCATCCACTTTAATGTCTTCTACAATTACCCAAAAGTCGCCCGCATTTTCGTGCATCATCTGCACTTCAATCGACTTTGGGAACATCTTATATAAAGCCCTTGGGGTAGAGGCGTGGACTAATATGCCACAATTTCCAGGCTCGTTTGGAAAGCGGTATTCGACCTCGAGTCGATAGTTTTGATAGGTCTTGTCCGTAATCAGATGCCCCTGCGGTGTTCCTAAACTCACCAAATTTCCATCTCTCATCAGAAAAGGATTTCTGACTTGATGATTCCCATCCATTTCTGGTACATCGACGTGCCAGCCGTCCAGATTTTTTCCGTTAAACAAACTTCCCATCCCTCTACTTTCTTCAATTCTCGGCGTTACGATGATGTTGCGGTATTCGATTGGGCCGTGGTCGCCTTGGATGAAAAACGGGCCGGGTTTACCTTCTTCACTATCCAAAGCACCACCCGTAATACCGGGGATAATTTGGTCCACGATGATGGGAACACCGTTGGCAATTATGGTCACTCGGCGACCAATCAGGGTAATATCGTACTGCTGCCATTCGCCCGCATTTTTAGCGACCATTTCGTTGGGCGTCAAAAATCCATAAATGCCACCAAACAGGGTACTTGACGGTTCCATACCTTTATTGTCTTCGACCTGTACTTCGTAGCGACCTCGAAGGTAAACACCGCTATTACTGCCTTCGGGATACCGAAATTCGATGTGTAATTTGAAGTCATTAAATGTAGCCTCTGTCACTAAGTTAGCACCACTTTTGGGGCTTTTTAAAATGCCATCTTCTACGACCCATTGGTTTTCACCCATCGCTTTCCAGCCCGTTAAGTCTTTTCCATTAAATAAATTCACGGGAGAACCCCATTTTGGATTTTTGACCGCAGCGAGTTTCGGCGCTTTTTTACCCGTCCAGTTATAGGTCTTACCATCGGTGTAGCGCATAGTGCCTTTCAATCCATTTCCATCCATCTCTCCCGTGAACTCCATATTTCCTTTGCCGCCTTCCCATTGCGGTGGAATGGCGAAAGTAAATTGGTCGCCGTCCGTTTTGACCTCGGCAATGGGACGTGCGCTTCCAAAAGCATAGACAAATCTGCCCACTAAGGTCTTCCGACCCGATTTATATATTTCTAGCCAAGAAGGCAATTGTTGACCGTCTTTTTCAACCATTAAGTCCCAGCGACCTTTGATGGTTTCTTCAATTTGCGCTTGCACGTTGAAAGCGCAACAAAATGTTGACCGTCTTTTTCAACCATTAAGTCCCAGCGACCTTTGATGGTTTCTTCAATTTGCGCTTGCACGTTGAAAGCGCAACAAAATAGACAGATGAGGCAACCTAAAAGCGTAATTATTTTTTTCATAGTTGTTGAATTTTTGTAATTATTCAGAACCGAGAGTAGAGAGCAGAGAATAGAGATTTGTCTTTCGGAAATTCAACCAATCTAGGCTATAATAAGCCGATAATGATTGTTGTGAAGTCTATCTTCTCTCAATCCTGCATTGCGGGATGGTTTCTCTTCTCTATTCTGAATAGTCACGAATTTTTAAATGACATAATTTCAGTTTCTTACAAATGTTAAATCTGACCTCTGACAATCCCGAATTTACTTAGGGTTGGTCTGACTTCTGACCTTTCTCTTATGTTTGTAGAACACCCGGATTAAACGGTGCAACGGGTGTATGATTCGCCGCTTCGATACCCATCGAAATCACTTTTCGAGTTTCTTTGGGGTCGATGATGGCATCTACCCAAAGTCGGGCGGCGGCGTAGTATGGCGAAGTTTGTTCGTCGTAGCGAGATTTGATGGTGTCAAATAATTTTTGTTGTTCTTCATCCGTCGGAGCAGTTCCTTTTTTCTTCATCGAAGCGACTTGAATTTGCATCAATACTTTAGCCGCTTGGGAACCACCCATCACCGCAATTTTGGCCGATGGCCACGCCACAATGAGTCGAGGGTCGTAGGCCTTGCCACACATCGCATAATTACCCGCCCCGTACGAATTGCCCATCACGATACTGAATTTGGGAACCGTAGAATTCGCAACTGCGTTGACCATTTTAGCCCCATCTTTAATAATGCCGCCATGTTCCGAACGTTTGCCCACCATAAAACCCGTCACATCGTGTAAGAAGACCAACGGAATTTTTTTCTGGTTGCAATTCATAATAAAGCGAGCCGCTTTGTCGGCCGAATCGGAGTAAATGACGCCACCGAACTGCATTTCGCCCTTAGCGTTTTTGACTACTTCTCGATTGTTAGCCACAATGCCGACTGACCATCCGTCGATTCGGGCGTAGGCACAAATGATGGTTTTGCCGTAGCCTTTTTTATATTCAGTAAACTCAGAATTATCAACTAACCGCTTTAAAATTTCGGTCGTTTTGTAAGGCTGCGAATTTTCAGGAAAAAACTCGAATAATTCATCGGGGTCTTCGGCGGGTAGGGTAGGAGTCGTTCGGCTAAAACCCGTTAAAGTTCTTGCGCCGTATTTGTCCACCAAATCTCGAATCGTATCTAAACAAGTTTTATCATCGGGTACTTTGTAGTCCGTTACGCCCGATATTTCACTTTGCGTAGTTGCCCCACCTAAGGTCTCTTTATCCACTGTCTCACCAATAGCAGCTTTTACCAAGTAAGGGCCTGCCAAAAAGATGGAACCCGTTCCTTCCACAATCAATGCTTCGTCCGACATGATGGGCAAATAGGCCCCTCCCGCCACACAGTCGCCCATAATTGCGGAAATTTGGGGAATCCCCATGCTAGACATCTTCGCATTATTCCTAAAGATGCGCCCAAAATGTTCCTTATCGGGAAATACTTCGTCCTGCATCGGCAAAAAAGCACCCGCACTATCGACCAAATAGATAATGGGCAGGTGATTTTCCATAGCAATTTCCTGTGCCCGCAGGTTCTTCTTACAAGACATTGGAAAATAGGCCCCCGCTTTTACCGTAGCATCGTTCGCCACCACAACGCACAACCTGCCCGAAACGTAACCTAAAACAAAGACCGTTCCCGCAGCGGGGCATCCCCCTTGTTCCTCGTACATTCCATAAGCTGCGAAAGCCCCAATTTCTAGGAAATGAGTGTCTTTATCGAGCAGATAGTCGATGCGTTCGCGAGCGGTCATTTTGCCTTTGGCGTGTTGATTCTCGATACGTTTTTCACCGCCACCTAGATGAATTTTATCCAAACGATGGTTCAATTTGGCGATGGCCAGCTTCATGGCATCGTCGTTTTTGCTACGCTCTAAGTTTATTTTTGGCATTGTATTTTTTTGTGATAAGCGAAAAGGTAAGTTGTTCAACTTAAATCACTATCGCTCTTAAAATCATTTTGGAATTGTTATTGGTTATTTGTTATTCGTCCAGATGTTGACCGTCAACATTTAGACGAATAACAAACAACTAATAACAAGTACCCCATCAACTAACTTTGTTAAACGCGATGGTTTATTAATTTGAGTAAAGGCACTCTTTTAATATTAAATTTAATACTAGAACGGCTAATTGCGGATAACTACCAGTTGCTGGACTGTACGTAGTTCATATTTCACGATTTGAACCCAATAAATTCCTTCGGGTAGTTGGAGTGGGAATTGATTAATCCGACTAGTAGTCACGCTGTTTTCTAGTAAAGCGCCGTTAGCGGTAAATAGTTGAATTGAATATTTATCTTTTGGTGAAAAAGGGAGTTCAACGGTCAATATTTGTTGTTGATTCATTGGATTCGGGTAGATATTTATTTTTTCTTTTACGATAACTTCCGAGGAAGAAACGGCGGTTTGTTCGTGAATAACGCCGATTGCATCCAAATCGAAGCCGCCCGAGGGAAAAGGCGTTGGAAACGGGTCATTAATTTTTCGACCATCTTTATCAAAAGAAGCCAAACTGTCCACTAAACTCCCACCGACGTCAATCACTTTTACGTGGGTAATGCTAGAAATATCTAACAGTGTGTGGTCAGCAAGTTCTGCCAAATCGAATGGGGTGCCGAAATTCGCCACGTATTTTCCTGCAAGATTGTGCAGTTGTGTAGGATTTAGGACATCGAAAGTTCCTATTTGAATGGTGGTGTCAGTCAATGAAGTGGCGGGAAAACGCACAAAATTTGCTCCGTCGGAACTCACTTCTACAAAAGCCAACTCGAGAAAAAAGGCGTCTTGGGTAGCGAAACCATTTTCAAAAACGGCAAAGTCTGCTCCCTCTCCGTTGGTAATCGGTGGATTAAAAGTAACGGTAATTGCTCCTTTATCACCTAGGCTAACAACTTGATTATCAGCGATTCCTATGGCTAAATCGGCCGTACCAAAAGCGGCCGTTTGTGTCGAGGCGTCCGCTAGATTTTGCGGCCCTCTTTCTATGGTGGCCCCTATTGCCCAATTGATAAAAATGCTGGAATCTTTGGAAAGTGCAGTTGTCCCCACTTGGTGTGCACTTGGTGCGAACTGCGCTTGAGCTGATGACAAATAGAATAACAATAAGTAGAATAACAACAATAATTTCATTAACTGGGTGTTGACAAAAAATCTGGTAGCGACAAATATAGGTCAAAATAAATATATTTTTGGGAAAGCTGCTGCTACAAAAATTACTAACTTCTTACTTTCTTTTTCGATAAAAAGCAGTAATTTAACATCTCGTTTCAAAATAAAATCCTAAGAGCCCAACGCCCTTATATTACACAATGACTCACGAAGATGGATAAAATCCTAAAGCAACCCAAGTTTCAAGCTGCCTTAAAAGAAATTGCTCGTCAGCAAGGAAGTAGTTTAGTAGAAGTAAATGCGCAGGCTAAAGCGTATCTGAAAGAACTATTTTGTACCCACGAACCCTTAGCCGATTTCATTGGAGTCCAATTAATGCAATACATTCTCGCTAGGGGTTACGACAAAACAATTGATGTCAATCCTCTGGAAGTCAAGCGATTAGCAAAGTTGATGCGTCGCCATCCCGTTGCTTTTGTCATGACGCACAAGACGTACATAGATATGTTTGTATTGGCGATTGTGCTGTTTCGACACGGTTTGCCCCTACCGTACATTTTTGCAGGTATCAACATGGCATTCCTCGGGGTAGGACAATTTGGCCGCCGAACGGGAACGATTTTCATCCGTAGAGATATTCGAGACAACACCGTTTACAAGGCGACTTTACGTCATTACATTGCCTACCTAGTGGACGAAAAAGCGCATTTTATGTGGGCTATTGAGGGGACGCGGTCGCGAACGGGAAAATTGGTTTGGCCTAAAATGGGAATTTTAAAGTACATTATGGAAGCAGAAGAATCGGCAGTTCATAATGTAAAATACGTTCCCGTTTCGATTGTGTACGATTTGATTCCCGACGTGAAAGATATGACGGAGGAGGGTAGAGGTAAAGAAAAAAAGGCAGAATCCCTCCAGTGGTTCTTAGATTATGTACGCAAATTGGGAGATAATTTTGGTAAAATATCTATCCGTTTTGGGGAAGGTATCGAGGCTAATATAGAGACTTCCGCACCGATTCCCGTTGCAAATAACAATATTCCAGAGGAGGCTCGGCACTTGTCCAAATTTGCCTTCGAATTGGTACACCGCATCAATCAAGTCACACCCGTTACGACGGCTTCTTTCATCTGTATTTCTCTGTTGAGCAAATTTGCTTTATCCAAAAGAGCGATTGAAAGTGACATCGTAGCTATGATGCAATTCATTGAAAGCAACAAGGCCGAGTCTTTGGTTGACAGGGGAAAACCCGTTGGTGAAAGTGTGCAAAAAGCGTTGAATCTTCTAACGCAGGGGAATTTAGTACAAAAGCAAGGAGAAGGACCGCAGGCAAAATACGCCATCGTAAGCGAGAACTATCTCCAAGCCACCTACTACGCTAATATGGCCGTTCACCACTTATACCATCAGGCGTTCATTGAATTGGGTTTCGTCAAAATCAACAAACTAAAGGAGAACCGCCAAGTCACTTTTTGGCAAGACATCATGTTCTTAAGAGACTTATTCAAGTTTGAATTTTTCTATTCGAGTAAAATTGATTTTGTCGATGAAATCGAGGAGAATCTGGTCTTTTTGGAGGATAAATGGCTCGATTTAATTCAAAACCCCAAGGCCAAGTTGTTTGATGTTCTGGAGAAGCAAAAAGTGCTGGTAGCTCCAGTTGTGCTCTACAATTATTTGGAAGCGTATCGAGTCGTTGCTTTTGGCTTGCAAAAATGGGACAGAAAACTGGCGTTTAACGAAAAGGTGTTTTTGAAAAAATGTATTTTCTTAGGCGAAGAAATGCACTGGCAAGGGGGAATTCAACGACTCGATGCCGTGTCGAAACCGTTTATTCTTAATGGAATCCGTTTAGTGAAAAACTTTGGGCTGATTCCGACGAAGGAGGATGATAAGCGAGAAGAAATTGACGCCTTTTTAGAAAAATTGAATGATGTCGCCCGACGAGTTCGCATTTTACAGGAAATTACGCTTTCAAAGCCCCAAGAAAAATTACTGCCCGTTCCGATTGAAAGAGAAATTGTTCCTGGTTCAAAAACCGATGCCCTCACTAAAGAAATTATTGACGGAGAAGGCGGAAGTCATATTGGCGCTTTTTTCGATTTAGATAGGACGCTTATTAAGGATTTTTCTGCGAAAGAGTTCTTTCAAAATCGGGTAATGAGTGGCCAAATGACGGCAAGAGAAATTATCGCTCAGTTTTCGGGCGTTTTAGTTTACGCAACCAGAGATAGAAACTTTGCGGCGATGGCTGCGATGGGGGCTAAGGGAGTGAAAGGGGTTCCAGAAAAGGTCTTCATTGAAGTGGGAGAAGAGGTTTATTTGAAACATTTGGCTGATTCCATTTACCCCGAAGCTAGAGCCATGGTGGCGGCGCACATGGCCAAAGGGCATACGGTAGCTATCATCTCGGCAGCAACGCCCTATCAAGTGGACCCAATCGCTAGAGACTTGAATATCAAGCACGTGATGTGTACACGCATGGAGGTCAAAAACGGCAAATTCACAGGAAATATTATCGAGCCTGCTTGCTGGGGCGAAGGGAAAGCCCACGCCGCCAGAGAATTGGTCAATCAGTTCGACTTGGATTTGAGTAAAAGTTATTTCTACACCGATAGTGCCGAGGATTTACCCTTATTAGAAATTGTTGGGCACCCTCGGCCGATGAATCCTGATACTAAATTATCCGCTTTAGCCTTCGAAAACGACTGGCCCGTTTACAGATTTGACGACGAAAAACGAACGGGTTTGATAGATATTGCCCGAACAGCATTGGCTGCCGGTAGCCTCGTTCCCGCTATTTTATCTGGTCTCACCAAAGGAACGTTAAGTATGAATTGGAACGAAGGCGTCAATTCGATGATGGCCGCAACGGGTGATTTGGTGACCAAAATAGCGGGTACCCATCTAGTGGTCAAAGGCGAAGAAAATCTGTGGACGCATCGACCTGCCGTTTTTATTTTGAATCACCAGAGTTCGATGGATATGTTTATCGCTGCGAAATTGATTCGAAAAGATGCTAGAGGAATTGCTAAAAAAAGCCTAAAAAATATGCCTATTCTGGGTCAGATGCTTCGAGCAAGTGGTGCCATTTTTATCGATAGAACCAACAAAGAAAAAGCGGTAGAAGCGATGCAGCCCGCCGTTGATGCGCTGAAAAGCGGTACTTCCGTCATCATTTTTCCCGAAGGTACCCGAAGCAAAAGCTACAAATTAGGAAAGTTCAAAAAGGGGGCTTTCCATCTGGCCATGCAAGCGGGGGTACCCATTGTACCCATCATCATTACCAATGCGATTGATTCGATTCCCGAAGACGGAGGTATTTTCAAACCCGCCGCCGTGGAAGTGAAAATACTATCGCCTATTCCTACTTTAGACTGGAAAGTGGAAGATATTAATCAAAACGTGGAATGGATTCGAGGCATGTATTTGCAGGAGCTGAGGCAGTGAATGATGAACGATGAACGATGAACGATGAACGATGAATGATGAACGATGAATGATGAACGATGAATGATGAACGATGAATGATGAATGATGAATGATGAATGATGAATGATGAATGATGAATGATGAATGATGAATGATGAATGAATGATTAACAATAAAGCCATATAGCAATACAACAATACAAAAACATGAAATTAAACGTCGGCTTATTAGGCGGAGGTTCTTGGGGAACAACCGTAGCGTCTTTAACAGCGAGAAATTCTCCTACTATTATGTGGGCAAGAAATGAGCAGACGGTTAAAGACATAAATCAACATCATCGAAACGAAAAGTACCTTCCTGGGGCGGTATTAACCCAAAGTCTAAGGGCTACTACTTCTATCAAAGAAGCCGTGAGAGATGCAGATGTCCTAGTGATGGGTGTTCCTTCCCAAAGTTTTCGTCACGTTCTGGAAGAAGCTAAACCTTATATTCGGCCTTGGATTCCGATAGTTAGCTTATCCAAGGGCTTGGAAAGAGGAACTAAGATGCGGATGACGGAAATTATCGAAAGTATTATGCCTGGCCACCCTGCGGGCGTTTTAACGGGGCCCAACTTGGCTAGAGAAATTATGGCGGGGCAAGCGGCGGCTTCGGTTATTGCGATGGTGGACGATACCATAGCCATTTCTCTACAAAAACTATTCAGAACGGGGCTTTTTCGCGTTTACACCAACGAAGATGTTATCGGTTGCGAATTGGGGGGCGCTTTGAAAAATGTGATTGCGATTGCGGCGGGAATGGGAGACGGTGCGGGAGCGGGCGACAATACCCGTTCAGCCGTGATTACCCGTGGTTTGGCAGAGCTGTCTCGATTGGGAATGGCGATGGGCGGTCGGCCCGAAACTTTTGCGGGCCTTGCGGGAATGGGCGATTTAGTTGCTACCTGTATTAGCCCCTTGAGTCGGAATCGACACGTTGGCATGCAATTGGGGAAGGGACGTAGTCTGACGGAAATTATCGAGGAAATGTCGATGGTCGCTGAAGGGGTAAAAACTTGCGGAGTAGTGATGGAATTGGCGGCCGAATACGGAGTAGATATGCCGATTACCTCAGAAGTCTATAAAGTAGTCAACGAAGGCAATACCGTTTCGGATGCTTTCAAAGGTCTATTGCGCAGAAAATCGGGCGCAGAGTCCGACCCTGGCTAAAAAAAGCGTTACCGTTTAACGATAACGCTCCAATATTGACATTATGTTGTCGAAGCATAAGTCTCTTTGGAAAATGTAAAATTTAAAATTACAAATACAAAATCTAAAAGTACTGATAGTCAGAAAGTTAAAATTATGAAAATGTAACTTTGTTTTTTACCATTCCTTTATTTGGTATGGGATAAATGCTACTCCAATGCTTATTTAGCCTCTAACATTTCTGGATTGACTACATCGTACACCCCTTCCTCTACTCGGGCTTCGAACTCCTCCTTGGGAACGGGCATCTTTCGATTAAGGCTCATAAATTTAATAGTTACTTTGCTTTTGGTTTCTTTTAAGACCTTTACTTTGATACTTCGGTGTGACATATTAAACGAATTTTTTGGTTGGAGAAATAATGCTTCGTTTATTAATTGTTGACTACTGATTACTTTCATAAAATACTAAAAATTAGCATTCTGCAAATTAAAATATAGTCAAAAACATAAAACAAAGCCATAGCTAAAGAAGAAAAAAATAAAGGCTATTTCTCAAACTCTTTACCATTCCACATACCCATCCATTCTGCATTTTTACCGACCGATTCGTAGTGTTCAAACCTATTTTTTGCGACTTGTTTGTCTTTTCTTGAAATGGTAATGTTTTAAGGAGAAGCCTTAATTTGGAAATAATAAATTCCCTCAGCGTAGTCGAACCCTTTCTTTCTTTTACGAGCCATATTTCTTTGTTAAAAAGTGAATAAATAAATGATTGCGGATGTATTGACCATAATTGGTTAGCCTATAAAGTCAGTGTAGATTTGACGTAACGAATTAAAACTAGTGGTTCGAGCCGTAAATGGTTGACAATTTAGATAGATGTCAAAGACCTGAAATGCAGCACTTTGCTTGACTAGTCACTAATCAACTAATTACGAGTCACTACACTAAGCAAGTTGAACTGATTTGGCCACTAAGCCTTTTTCGCTAAAATCGAGTTCAAATCGAGTTCAAATCGAACGGCATCTCCTTTGTGAACACGGTCCTCTAGTTCGGTAATGTGGACAAAAACCTCTTTGGTAGTTTCGGGAGATTCGATAAATCCATATCCTTTTGACCGATTGAAAAATTTAATGACGCCAGATTTAAAATGGGCGGTTCTTTCTTCTGAACGAAATACTTTTTTGATGCGAGTCCATAAATTCATGATACTGCTTTTTGGTGATAAATTTGAATTGTGTAACTGTTCAGAATAGAGAGCAGAGACCATTTCATTGAGAGAACAGAGACGTAAACTCTGCGGAAATTGACAAAAAACTTGGTGATAATCCTCTTTCGTCATCATTTCAAGTCTCTACTGCCTATTCTCAACTCACGGTTCTGAATAGCCATTGAATTGCTTTAAAATACCATCAAGGCACTGGGGAGTGGGCTGAATCGAGCGGTAGGTTTGGTAGCTTTGGTGTAATCCCCTTTGGTTAGAGGTTTTTTGAAAGGTTTGTTCGGATTGTTCTTTCGGTAAACGGTAACTCTTCCAAGACCGCTTTTAATCCTAATTTTAGTGCGTCCTGCACCTGCTCTTTGTACGCTTTGCATTGGTAGTTATTTGCTGGTAAAGTGTCCAAACAACAATAATTTGCGTAACGTAAAAATGCGATAATTCTTTGAAATAATTATTCAATTGAATAGAGGTGGTAGAGTATAAGTTTCAATTACTCCACAGAGGGACTCACGAGCCTCAAATAATTAAAAGAAGTAAATCAGTTGCACAAAGCAAAAATGGATACTTACCGAAGGTTTCTAGCCAAAATTGGCCGAGTTAT
>JBCCQK010000094.1:0-19176 GCA_039024375.1 Bacteroidota bacterium | reverse complement strand
CAATTTTTGGTTAACCAATTTTTTTGAGAAATAAAGAATAGACAAAGAACCAAGGCGAAAATAAGCGGAACTGAGATAATTCTTTTCTCAGCTCTAATCGATGCTCACTAGCATATGTCGATATTTAATTAATTAATCAGCTTAAAAGATGAACTTAAAAAGTAACCCAATTTTAATGATGCTGCTCTTGTTCAGCGCATCATTATTAGCACAAAATTACACCTTGTTAGGTACGGTATCGGACTCAGATAATAGCCCACTCATTGGTGTCAATGTGCTAAAAGTCGGTACCTCAACGGGTACCGTCACCGACATTGATGGCAACTATCAAATAGAAGTTGGTAGCGGTGACGTCCTTCAGTTTTCCTACACAGGTTATACTGACCAATCCATTACGATTGGCAACCAAACGACCTTAAAACGTAACGCTATCCGAATCGTCAGAATTATTGGACGAAGTCGTAGTAGTTGGCTACGGTACTCGAAAAAAATCGCATAATACAGGGGCAATTGCCCAAATAGAAGGGGGCGATGTAGCGGCCATCCAAGCTGCTCGGGTGGACGATGCTTTAGCGGGTAAATTGCCTGGCGTATTGATTCAAAATCAAGATGGAGCGCCCGGTGCCGACCCTAAAATTCAGATTAGAGCGGCCTCTTCCATCACGGGTGACGCCAACCCGTTAATTGTGGTGGACGGTTATCCAATTTCTGGAAGCTTGGCGACGGTGAACCCCAATGATATTGAAAGTTTGGAGGTATTAAAAGATGCCGCATCCGCAGCTATTTATGGTTCACGGGGTGCGAACGGTGTAATTTTGGTAACAACCAAAAAGGGAAAAAGCGGCAAGCCTACTGTCAGTTATAATGCTTACGCCAGTACCTCCAGTAAGTATAGAGGTAATATTTTAAAGAGTGGACCAGAATGGGCCGAATTTGCTCGTCAAGAGATTGCGGCGGGCAATTGGGACCTCTCCCAAATTGACCCCGCTTTCGTTGAGTTTCGCTTAAATGCGTACGAAAACTCTCCCGGTGCCATTAGTCCCGAAGATTGGTTGTTCCGCAATGGAAGCAGCATGAGCCACGATTTGAGCATTAGCGGTGGCACCGACAATGTGAATTACTTTGCTTCGGTAGGTTACTTAAATACCGATGGGGTAGTGATTACACAGGGTTTTGAAAGATACAACGCTCGCTTGAACGTAGATGCTAAATTGGGCAACCGATTTCGAGCAGGCGTAAGTTTTAACGGTTTTGTGGGCGATAGAGATATTGTTGGTCACGATATGCGAGATTTACTACGGGCTTACGGTGTACATCCGATTTATCATACCGAGGAATCAATTGCCTTCGTTCAGCAGTTGGACCGAGAAGCACAAGCTTTGGGTTTAGCGCCTTTCGATAACGGCTATCGAGGTGGCGATGCCCCTTTTAATAATAGCATTGCAACGCTTGAACCCGGCATGACCGCGCAAGATTGGCACTACGGTAGAGCGAACAACGGAATTGGCGGCTCGGGGGATGCGGGCCCTGCCACAAAATTGGACAATACCGACCGTTTCCAAAAAACCTATTTCGGTAACTTGACTTCTTACCTGCAATTTGAAATTATAGAAGGATTAAATTTAAAGACCGTCTTGGGTGGGGATATTAGAGATACGGAGGACTACTTTTTTAGAGGCTTGGAATTTGATTCTAGAGCGCGTTCCAACCAAACCCGTTTGCAACAAAGTAATGTCCAAAGAGCATCGGTACTAAGCGAAACAACCTTGAATTATAATAAAGTGCTGGGTAAGCACGACATCGGTGCAGTAGCAGGAGTTGAATTCCAAAATTTTTACATAGACGGCATTTCCCTAAACGGTACGAATGTTCCTTTTGGTCAACCCGCTAACTTTGCTCTGTTGGACCCCGCAGATATTGGTATTTCTGAAAGAGACGAGACGATTAGCCGACGAAGTGTTTTTGGAAGAATCAACTACGCTTACGATAACCGATACTTGGCTTCTATATCCTTGAGAAGAGATGGTGACTCTCGATTTGGTCGCAACAACCGTTTCCAAAACTTCCCCGCTATTTCTTTAGGCTGGAATGTGCACAATGAAGCCTTCTTCAACCCAGGCTTTTTAAGCGATTTAAAACTACGATTTAGCAGAGGTTCTTTAGGAACCACTGCTTTCTTAGGCGCTTACAGTTCTTTAAGTTTATTGAACCCACAAGCGACTATTTTTGGCAATGGCTTTTTGATTCCTTCGGACATCGCCAATCCTGATCTGACTTGGCAAACCAACACCGAGACGAATTTCGGTATCAATATCGGTTTCTTAGAAAATCGCTTTAGAATTGGCTTAGATTACTACACGTCTGATATCGAAGACATATTGATTAACCAATCCGTGTCCGAGGTATTAGGTACGACTTCTATTGTCTTGAACTCTGGCGACGTAACCAGTTCTGGTTTAGAATTAGAATTGGGCGCAGCTATCATCAATTCTGGTGCGTTCCGTTGGAACGTCAATGCTAATTTATCTACCGTCAATAACGAAATTACGGATTTGGGCGGATTGGACGAATTACCGAGAGCGCAATACGGCCAAAGTGGTAGAGGACCAATTTTTAGAAACTACGTCGGTGGCGAGATTGGCGAAATGTGGGGATTAGAAACTTCTGGTTCGGTAGAAATGATTTATTTGGAAGATGGAACTAGACACCCCAATAATGCTACGGGCGAATCGTACGTAGTGGACCAAAATGGCGACGGCGTCATTGATAGAACTAGAACCGTAGCGGAAGGTGGTGATTTGGTAAAGATAGGACAAAATAGACCCGATTTCTACTGGGGCTTAAATTCGCAGTTCAGCTACCAAAACTTTGACGTGTCGCTCCAATTCCAAGGAGCACAGGGCGGAGAAGTCTATAATATTGACCCATTATACTACGGTTCGGAATGGAGTGGTCGCTTGGTGGACAGTTTTGACGAAAATGGCGATGGAATTACCGACCATAATGGCTTACCTTATATCGGTAACCGCCGACAAACCGACAACGGTATTCAAGATGCTTCTTACTTGGCTCTGCGAAATTTCACCATCGGTTATTCGCTTGATTCGGACATTGTAAATAAAGTAGGACTAGGCTCTGCGAGAATCTACGTGGCCGCTACCAACTTATTGTACTTGATGGGCGATGATTACACTTCCTACAACCCAGAAGGTGTTGAAATCACCAATGGTGGTTACTTAGGCCCCACTACTTATGGTGTACAAGTAGGTGCTAGTCCAGTAGTGAGAAGTTTCACTTTTGGTTTGAATGCTAATTTCTAATGAGAAGTCAGACCGTTTCACTGTCAGAAGTCAGACTGTCCTTGCGGACTGTCAGAAGCGAAAGTAAGTGTAAAATCTGACTTCTGACAGTCCATGAAATGGACGGTCTGGCCTCTGACTTCTAAAAAAAATTAACAATGAAAAAATTATATATCATCTTAGGAATGGTTATTTGCTTTGCAGCTTGTGAGAGCGACTTGGACCAATTTCCAACTAATATTGCGAGTTCTGATTCGCTAGACGATTACGCAGGGGTTTTAAATGCTGCCTATTTTTACCAACTCGGTTCCGCTACACCGATGGCGGTCATGGGCGATTTTCGGGCGGATAACGGGGTCATGGAAGAAGAGCCTTATCCCGCTTTTGACAGATTCGACGGCGATTTGGTCGATATGGAAGACCAATTTTTTGGCCCTTTTTATACTGCCATGTACAAATCCATTTTGAGCGCTAATAATGTAGTTGAAAATTCCTCCAGCGCCAACGAAGTGGGGCAGGCCCAATTTTTACGAGCTTTATCGTACTTTAAATTGGTACGGGTATTTGGGGATGTTCCCGTTAACTTATCGGCTACACCGAGTACTACGGACAACTCTATTTTGGCGAGACAACCCGTTTCGCAGGTTTACAGCACTGTCATCATTCCTGATTTGGAAAACGCCATTTCCAATTTGGACAATTCGGGTTTATCTAACGGTCGCGCCAGTAAGATTGCAGCGCAAGCACTGTTGGGTAAAGTGTATGTACAATTAGGTGACTTTGGCAATGCGGAGACCCAATTGGCGGCAGTGGTCAACGGGGCAAGTGTAGTGGGCGTCAGTTTGCAAGCTAATTTTGCGGATATTTTTGGCATGATGAACGATTTGAATTCCGAAATTATCTACGCTACGCAAATTTCTAGTTCTATTTCCGATGAGTACGGATTCTCTGAATTTTGGTCTTGGTCGGGTGGTTTAGACACTAAGTCGTTGATGCCGTTGGACCCCGATTTGATTCTCGCTTTTGATGCAAGTCCGGGCGATTTGCGCAGAGCGGTTACCATTAACGAAGAATTGATGGCTTCGCCTAAATTTCCACAGTCGGGTGGACCCGACCACGATTGGATAGAACTTAGATTGGGGGGGATTATTCTTTTATACGCGGAGGCATTAAATGAGAACGGCAATACGAATGGTGCTTTGACAGAATTGAACAAAATTCGAACTAGAGCAGGTTTGGATGGTTCAACGGCCGCTACCCAAGCAGAGATACGACAAGCTATCCAAGACGAAAGACGATTGGAAATGGCGTTCGAAGGACAACGGTGGTTCGATTTAGTGAGAACAGGAACGGTTGACCAAGAAATGGGGCAGTCCGTTGGCGCACAATATCATTTGTTTCCGATTCCGATTTCGGAGATACTTGCCAGTTTCGGCGTGATTACGCAGAATGCTGGATATTAGTAGCTTAGGCATCCTTGCCGTAAGTTCTCAATAATCGCTGGTAGCACAGCCTTCAAGCTGTCCCGTTCACAAGCCTTTAGGCTTGGACTATTTTGCAAAGGTCTGAAGACCTTTTAACGCGACAGCCTAAAGGCCCGTGCTACCGATTTATAACTTACTCCTTGCCTAAGAAAAATGCTATTCAGGCTAGAAGCCTAAGCTCCGGTTTCATACAAACATAAACTAGTCATTAAGTTAGGAATGCTGTCACTAGAATAACTAGCTTACAGCATTCCTTTTTTCTAAACGGACCCCTCTTTTTTGAACAAACTTTACCAACTCTTACGCAACATAGGACCGGGCATTTTCGCCATCGGTTACACCATTGGAACAGGTAGTGTAACTTCTATGGTTGTTGCTGGCAGCCAATTTGGTATGCAGTTATTGTGGGTATTATTTCTAAGTTGTTTGTTTTCGTGGGTGATGATGGAGGCTTACGGTAGATACTATTTGGTGACGGGAGAAACCGCATTGTATAGTTTCAAAAAACGATTGAAACTAGGAAAATTCATCAGTTGGTTAATCATTATTGGTATTTCGTTCGGGCAGTGGAATTCGCTGATTGGCATTTTAGGCATTTCTTCTAATGCTATCTTTGAGACGCTATCTCTGTTTTTTCCCATTCTAGCGGGTAACGAATATTGGGCAATTTTAATCATAGCAGTGACTATCATTGCCATCATGTACACCGTTCTTTTAAAAGGTAGTTACAATTTATTTGAGCAAATATTGATAATTTTTGTTTCCTTAATGGGACTTTCTTTTTTGCTTTCCTTTTTTGTGGTTTTACCACCAATAGACGCCGTAGCCAAAGGCATGATACCTAGTATTCCGCAAGTAGAAGGTGGAAGAATGTTAGTTGCCGCTTTTGTGGGAACGACCATGGCCGCAGCTACTTTTTTATCACGCCCACTTTTTATACAAGGCAAGCAATGGACCAAAGAAAATTTGAAAGAACAAAGCAAAGATGCACTTTGGGCGGCCATCTTAATTTTTTGCATTAGTGGAGCCATTATGGCCGTTGCAATGGGAGCATTCTTCGCAGAGGGAAGAGTCGTAACGAGAGTACTGGATATGGTGGAAACACTAGAACCCATTGCGGGCAGATTTGCCATTGTCATCTTTTTTATGGGTACCTTAGCGGCAGGATTATCCTCTATTTTTCCCATTTTAATGATTGCCCCCTTGCTGGTGGCGGACTATCAAGAAGGAAAACTGGACCTACAATCTACTCAATTTAAAGCCTTAACAGGAATCGCCTGTTTGATAGGCTTGACAGTTCCGGTGTTGGGCGTAAACCCGATAAAAGCACAGATTCTGACCCAAGTTTTTAACGTGTTTGTCCTGCCTATTGTCATCGGTGGAATGATGATTTTAATTAACAAAAAATCCTTGATGGGGCAACACAAAGCGGGATGGTTATTGAACACAGGAATGTCTTTAGCCTTGATTTTTGCTTGTATTATCTCCTACAATGGAATAGTCGCAATTATTCAAAAAATGAATTAAAATGAACCGAAAACATAGTGTCTTATCAATTTTTCTAGTCTTTAGTACTTTTTTTCTATTAAGTAACTGTACGAATCCTGCCCAAGAAACGACTAAGGCGATTATTCAAAAAAGCGTTTACCCGAGCGACGTTCTTCCATTGTTTAGTCATTTCAAATTGATTTTAGGAGATGGTTCCAACGTCGGCTTTCCCGTTGATTTTGAAAATAAAGATTTCTTTTACGCTGAAAAAGAAGGCGAAACCAATTGGGTCGTTTACAAAGCACCCAACGCTGGGAACACGCACGGAACTTCAAATAATATCAGAACGGAATTGGCGCAGGCAAAAAAATGGTCGGCGATGTCGGAAGCGAAATTGGCGGGAACTTGCAAAGTGATGAATGTTTCCACTACGGGAGACGCCCGAGTAGCCGCTTCTTACTCCGTAGTCATTGGCCAGATTCATAGCGCCGACGGTCACGAGAATGAACCCTTCAAATTGTTTTACAAAAAATTTCCTGGGCACAAAAAGGGCTCCGTTTTTTGGAACTACGAAATCAATACCGCAGGAGACGACAATTCGGGTCGATGGGACTATTCTTACCCCGTGTGGGGCTACGATATGTCAGTCGTAGGAACAACTCCTACTGATTTTCCAACAGAACCTGAGAAAGGAATTGAATTGGGTGAAGAAATGAGTTACGAAGTGTTGGTCAAGAACGGCGTAATGCATTTAAAATTCACGAGTGAAGGGCACGAAACCAAGACGTTTACTAAAAATTTAATCGAATCGGAATACACCACCAAAGCGGATATTCCAGCGCAAACGCAAAAGCTGTTTGGGTCAATCGGTCAAGACGGGGTAGAGCGCCCCAATGCGTACGCCGAAGAAGGATTATTTTTTAAACAAGGCTGTTACAACCAAACGAATGGAAAAGACCCGATTGTCAATAAAGTCTGGTGTGCGGGAGCGGAAACCCACGGCGGTGACCTCCAAAAGCAATACGAAACGGGAAATTACGCAGAAGTTTGGTTCAAATCGGCTAGCGTGGATATTCCAGAAGACGCTTATTCTAACGATGGTTATTTTGCCGCCAATGATGGCTTGGCTAAGAAAATTGTTTATCCAAATGAGGTCATTCCCTTTATGGATAAATTTAAGATTTTATTGGGCGATGGTACCCACGTGGAAGACCTCGTCGAATACCAAAACGACAATTTCTTCTACACGGTTATTGACGGTACCATGCGTTGGGTCGTTTATAAAACACCCAATTCGGGCGTCACCTCTAAAAACTCTAGCAATACTAGAACGGAGTTACACGAAAAGCGAGAATGGATTCCCGAAGAGGGTGGAAAATTGACGGGTAGCTGTAAAGTCATGCACGTTTCCACTACGGGTGATGCTAGAGTGGCGGCCGCCTACTCGGTGGTCGTTGGTCAAATTCACAGTGGCGAAGGTCACGAAAATGAACCTTGCAAAATCTTCTACAAAAAATTCCCGGGACATACCAAAGGTTCCGTTTTTTGGAATTACGAAATCAATACGGCAGGTGAAGATAATTCGGGTAGATGGGACTACTCCTATCCCGTTTGGGGCTACGATATGTCGGTTGTGGGAACTAGCCCGACGGATTTCCCACCAGAACCAGCAGATGGCATTGAGTTGGGAGAAACATTTAGCTACGAAATCAACGTTCACCAAGGTATTATGTACGTGACGTTTGCGAGTGAAGGGCACGAAACGAAGACTTTTACCAAAAACTTGATTCAATCGGAATACACCACGAAAGCCGATATACCAGCACAAACGCAAAAATTATTCGTTCCGATGGGGCAAGACGGGGTGGAACGTCGAACGGCTTATGCGGGCGAATTGAACTACTTTAAACAAGGGGCTTATAATCAAACCAATGGAAAAGACCCTGAAAAGAATAGGGTCTGGTGTGCGGGGGCGGAAACCTACGGTGGCGATATTGCCAAACAATATGCGAATGGGAGTTATACCGAAGTTTGGTTCAAAGAAGCCACGGTTGGGTCTAGTACGGCTTCCGAGTAAAATGTAAAAAAAAAAACAAACAATGAGTCAATTTAAAGGAAAATTAGCCGTCGTAACGGGAGGCGGTAGAGATATTGGAAGAGCCATCTCCGTTGCACTTGCCAAAGAAGGCGCCAAAGTAGTCGTCAACTACAATAGTTCAAAAGTCGGAGCGGAAGAAACCGTAGCCGAAATTGTGGCAATGGGTGGAGAAGCAGTAGCCGTCCAAGCGGACGTTTCCAATAGGAACGACATCAAAAGTTTAAAAGCCCAAACGGTCAAGGCGTTTGGGGAAGAAGTGCATATCCTAGTTAATAATGCGGGTGGCCTTTTTGCTCGAAAGACCTTGCAAGAATTTGATGACGCTTTTTACGACCTCGTAATGAATGTGAATTTTAAATCCACAGTTTTTGTGATGAAAGCGTTCGTTCCACTCATGAAAGAAGGTGCTTCCGTTATCAATCTTTCTTCTTTGGCGGCCCGAGATGGCGGCGGCGGTGGTTCATCGTTATACGCTTCCTCCAAAGGGGCCACGACCACTTTCACGAGAGCGATGGCCAAAGAACTCGGTCCGCAAGGCATCCGAGTCAATGCCGTTTGTCCAGGATTAATTGGTACAAAGTTCCACGATGATTTTACCAAAGATGAGGTTAGAGTTGCAGTTGCTGGTAAAACGCCCATGAGAAGAGAGGGTAGGGCAGACGAAGTGGCAGATTTGGTCGTTTATTTAGCTTCTGATAAAAGTACTTTTGTGACGGGGGCGAATTTTGATATTAATGGGGGATTGGCGTTTTCTTAAATGCTGATTTTTTCCCTAAAATACCTTGGTGAAATCTAAAATTTATGCACTTTGGAATCAATATCTGCAATCTAACAGAGTTGAATAATATTTACTTAACATAACTGGTATTATAGGCAGAATATTATTCTGTTAAAATTTATTTATACGCCATTAATTTGGTGAGCAAATAATCTTGGGGTTATTTGCACATAGCGTAAAAAAGGTAAAGTTTATGAACAATATATTTACGTATTACGTTTTAGTTGCAAGCAATAAGACCGTCTTATAATGTTTTAAAACTTGATTATCAAAATCCTCTATTATCAGTTCAATTTCTTTGAAGAACTCTTTCCTTTTAGATGCTTCCATAGACATATGAGGAGAAAATGTATTTAACAATCCTAAGTATTTTTCTTTTGAATACTGCTTCTTACACTCAAAATCTCTTCTTTCAAATTTTACAAACTCTCTTCTTTTGTTGATATAATCCCAATGTTCGTCTATTGTTTCTTTCATACCCTTTTTCCCTTTCTTTTTGGGAAGATATTTATCATAAACTTTACTTGTTTGTTTCTAAAATTCAGTCTCTTGCGACTCATCTACATTCCATATCAATCCTAGCCAACCATTGCTTTTTAGTAACTTCAATATCTTATCAATCCCTCTTTTCTTATCTATCCAATGAAAGGCTTGGGCTGATAGTGTCAAATTAAACTTATCGGTTGGTGTCCATTCTTCAAATGTTGAATTGATTATTTGCCCAAGACCAAATTGCTCTATTTTATTTGACGCAATCTCCGATAAGGATTCCCCTTTTTCTATTGCTACTACTTCATGACATTACTCATGGAAGATATGACGGGCAGAAACTGAATTAAGGACTACTGGAAAGCCGCTTGCTGGCAAAACAGCACGAGCGGTTTAGAGGAAGGTAGTTGGAAAAGTGTTTTCAACGACAGAGAATAACTCGCTGGCTACCCATCCTACTCCTGAACTTACTCCCAAATCAGTTTTACTTAATAACAATCCATCAACAACTGCCCTTCGCGCTGATAAACACTTAGCTTCTTTTGGTATAATTCCATGGCGGTCTCTTCCAAAATAGCCAACACATCATTTTGCATGGCAATCGCCCCACAAATCATTATCGTTGCGCCATTTTCTAATTGCTGTACTAATTGTAATCGATTCTGACGAACAATATCTTGCACGTATTTGAAATCGGCCGACTCCTTGGAGTAAGCAATGACGGGTGGACGCAAAGCATCTTTTTCGAGCGCTAGTTGCACCCAAGGTTGGTATAATTCGTAGGATTTTTTGTTTTTTCCACCCCAATAGAGAGTTGTTTTAGTGTTGGAATGAACGTTTTGCCACATCCCCAAATAAGGAGCAATACCCGTACCGTTGGCAATTAGAATGACCGATTTGGCTTTTTTAGGACAATGGAAGTCTTTATTTTGCTGAAATATGCCTTGAAAGGTTTCGCCTTCTTTTTTTTGGTACAAATAATTGCTACAAGCTCCCAATTCGTGAAGTTTGATGCTTAATAAAACTTTCCCGCCTTGTATCTTGGCAATAGAATACCATCGTTCCATCGTTTCGTTGGGCGGAACAATACCTAATAAATCACCCGATTGGAAGGATTGATTTTTAGTCGTCAACGTCAATGTAAAAGTTATCCCGTGACCATCCTTTACGATTTGTTTGTTCACTATTTTTAGGTCAGAAAACTTAACCTTTTGCTTGCGCTGAATGGTGGGTAATTCCAATTCTAATCCTACTCCCCTACCCCAATCGGATGCCCAATTTTTAAAACTAGATTCGGATTGATTGTGGATTAAATGTGGTTCGGTAACTCGCTTTAATTGAGTGTCTGCCCCCAACGTTTCGTCCACCTGCAAAGCGTATTTACAAAAATCGGGATAGGCCAAAGACCCAAAGCCGACTACCGAAAAATGCGTATCGGGCGGTGGCGGTGTTTGCCGAAATTTATCTAAAAACAAGTTGGCGTTGGCGGGCGGGTCGCCCACGCCGTAAGTCGAAGTCAATACCACCAAGTTTTTCATTTTTTGATAAAGTCGGTAATTATTCAACTCATCGACGAACACTTTTTTGTTCAGTTGCAAAAGCGCCGTTTGCAGGCTTTTGCCAAAATTTTTGGTGCTGCCATTTTCAGAACCCATTAATATGATGTACTCCGCTTCGTCGGGCCGATAGACATTGCGAATCGTAGCCCGTAGCCTTTGGTAAGCAATCACCCCGCCCGAATACATAAAAAACAAAATATTGGCGGCGGCTACGGCCAAAATCAGCGACCAAAGGATGCTACCTGTCCCCGTATGCAAATTGAAACTTAACGCCGAAATAGCATTGATGGTAGAAAAATGAGTCGTTTCAACAGATTGCCCATTTTGCTGGTTGACTTTCAGTTGTTTATCCGCTAAATCTACAATAAAATAATCGTCTATTTCTTCCGAGAAAGGAAAGGTCAATTTTCGGAGGTCACCTAATTTTATATTCTTAAAAGCAGGGAAATCTCTTGGCGTTATTTGCTGGTTACTTACCTTGACCGATTGGTGATTGACCACCGTAATCTCTCCTTCGGGGAGCATGTCAAAACGCAAAAGCGACAAATAAACGCCCGATAAACTGATAATCAAAACAGGAATCAGCATCCAACGACTTAGAATGATATGGTAATATTGGTAAATATTATCTTTTACTATTTTACCAAAAGCGGGTCGAATGCCGCCTTGTCGTTTGATGAGTAGTAGCGTCCCCGAAAGGGCAATTAAACACAGAAAGAAGGACACCAAGCCCACCAAAAAACGCCCCGTTGACTTCAAAAAAAGCGAACGGTGAAAATTGGTCGTCCATTCAAAAAACGCATTTTTGGGTGGAATATCGCCAATTTTTTGACCATCCAAGGGATTGATGTAAAACGCCCCGTTTAGGTCTTCCTCCATGCTAATTACGTCCACTTTGACAAAACCATTGGCATCTACCTCTAACTCTAAAACTTCTTCGTATTGGTCCATCAATGTCTGAACTATTTTGGACAAAGGAAGGTCTTGCGTCTCCGCCACTCGGTAAGGTTGTAGCTGCTGCTGAATGGGTTCAAGCGCCAATATCAATCCCGTTACCGTTGCCAACAGTAGGAAAACGGAGGACACTAAGGCTAGTGCAAAATGGCTATATCTCCAGATGTTCCTTAGCATTGAATTGATAATGTTGATAGTCTGATAACTTGGTTAGAGTTAGAGTTGTAATTTCGTCAATAAATCCTGAAAGGATTTAACTCGAATAACTCCGAATGAAATTCGGGGTAAGGCAATATAAACTAGGCCTTACAACGCTGAAGGCGTTGAACTCATAAAATTCAAGTTCAACGCCTTCAGCGTTGTGCCCTCTTGATGCCTATCTTCTTTTCCCCGAATTTCATTCGGGGCTATTCGGGTTCAACCACTTCGTGGTTGGAGTTTTGCAATTAGAAACCTTTTGCTTTACATCTATTCCCAAAATTACTTACTCGGAATCATTCGCACATACCGAATATACCCCGACCCTTCGAATTTACCACTCAAAGTAGCTGTCGTTAAAGGCAGTTGCACATCTTTTTCCTCATATTTCTGGTCTTCTACGGCCGTTTCAAAACGCAATTGATTGCCTTTATCCAGCAAATCGTCTTCAATTTCCAGTACAAACATTGACCGTTCGCCCCCCGCAATCGTTGCGCCCGTAATACCATCTACCTCGGGTCGTACTACGCCAAAATAGGTGGACCACCACGTTTCTAAGTCGGGATACCACTCGGCATCGTCACCCAAGATTTGTAGGGTTTTGAGGTATTTACCATCTTTGTCCAATACGGAGACAATCACGTAAGCTCCTTCGCCCGTGTAGTTGATTAGCTGCACCATGCACTTGTATTTAGAAGAAGTCGTATCTGGAAAGTGGTTGTTAATAAAAGAGGAAAGCAAAAACAGTCCCAAGACAGGGAGCATGAATTTTAAAAATTTCTTCATTTTTAGGTTAGTTTTATTCGATAAGCGGTATTTTTAAAAATACCGCTTATCCTCTATTTGAAAGTCAAGGATAGGAAATATTTTTGAGGGTATCCCCTATCATTTTTTTACATGGTAAAGAAAGTCTAATTGGCAACAATCAAACCATCAGCGCAGCGCAACCATCACTTAATCTTCAAAAAGCCCAAATCCACCCCCTGCTCGTTCAACACCTCATTTTCAGAAGCCAAATCAAAAGCACTTTCTTCGAAGTCGGTCAAGGCTTTTTTATCGGCACCTTTGTTTAGCAACATCGTCAACACTTCTTTGTCAGTCGCTTTCATTGCTGCTAAGTGCAAAGGCGTTAAGCCGTCTTTGTTTTTGTGATTGACCGCACAACCCAATGCTAGTGCCTTTTCAATCAAGGCCGTTTTGCCTTTTTCCACGCCGACGTGTATTAGATTATTGCCATTTTCAAAACCTCCCGTAGTAGCCACTTTAGCTTCAAGCAACATTGGTAGTAATTGGTCAAAAGCCTTTTTAGTACGACTACCGTAAGCATCGAATAAGTGATAAACCAAGTTATTGCCTTTGGCGTCCACTACATCCATCGTTGCGCCTTTTTCTGCCAACACTTTTACGGCATCCATAGAACCCCGTCGAACGGCGTAAGTCAAAGCCGAGTAGCCACTTTTATTGGTATGATTGATATTTTTCACATTGCTAACTAAGTGTTGGGCCATCTCTAAATTATTCGAGCGAACGGCGTTCAAAAAGGCAGTATTTCCTTCGCTGTCAATTTGGTTGACATTCACACAATTGTTCGTGAAAAAATCGGCAATCGCCAAATCTTTCGTTCGAAAGGCTAAGTTGTGCAAAGGTGTTTTGCCTTCACTGGTCACAATATCAACTTCTAAGCCTAAGTCCGCTAAGTATTGATAGACCTCCATCGAATTGGTATGCCCTCTCGCACCACTCGCTGCAAACATAAAAGCATTCCCTCCTTCCATATTAGGCGTTTCATAATCCAAGCCCATCTCCACAAACTTCATCATCATAGGGATATTACCTCGGCTAGCTGCGTAATTGAACAGTCCATTTCCTTTCTTGTCCTTCGTATGAATATCTAAGCCCTTCTCCTTAAAATAGTCCATAATTTTGGTGTCTTTCATGGTAGAGGCTAGCAACAACAGTGCGTTTGCCCCCGCCCGATTGGCATCATCCACTTTGCCACCATTAGCTAAGATTAAGTCATAAACTTCGGTATTTTGCTGTCCTCCGACGGCAGTAAACGCCATGAGGTTATAGCCGTGGTCGTCCACCAATTTAGTATCCGATTTTCTGGCAATTAATTCTTTCATCAAGGGTAAATTGCCTTTGTAACCTGCCCAAAGTAAATAATTACGCCCATCGTGGGTAATTTTATCGACTTCGTTGCCTTCCATATCCAACAAAAATTGGATGGTTTCTAGCGGCGCATTTTCCAAAATGGCGTACGTGATGGCGTCGAAGCCAAAGTTGTTGAGTGCTACGGGGTCATTACCTTCGGCTATTTTGGCTTTGACCGTCGCCACGTCGGGCGCCGTTTTCCAGAAATCTCTGCCAATAAATTCATTTTGGGAAAAGCCGATGATGGGTAAACATAATAGGAAGTAGGTAAGAATATTTTTCATAGTCAAATTTTAGGAGGTTTTTATGCTGGTAATAATATACCAAGAGTTGTAGTATGCTAAGCATTGGAGTGCCGTTCCATACGGACACAGTAGGTACTGTGTGTCGGTAGAAATTTCGTTACAATTTATGGTTTACATCATACCGTAGGTGCAACATATGCTGTACCTACGGCACAGTTCTTAAGATAGCTAAACACCCTTTTTTCTACCGACATACAGTCTTTAACAGGACTTTTCTTTTGTACTGAACTTACCTCTATTTTCTCAATTGTTGAGAAGTTGTCTGATAGTAAACGTATAATTGGTAACAATGCAACCATCAGACAATCCAACCATCCTTTTTTACTCCATCTCCGCCGTCAACACAAAATCATCAATTACTTTTTTGATTTTATTTTTGTCAGTTAAGCTATCATCGAATAGATATTTGTACAATAACTTACCCTCTACTTTCTTCGCCAGCTCCAAATCTTGATTTTTTGCAAAAACGGCGTCCCAATTTTGGCGAACGGTCGCCCACTTACCGTGATGTTGCTGCCACCAATCTGCCGCTGCTTTGCACTTGCTATCGTCCACCTTGTTGTAATAGTTCATTCCTTTTTCTTGCGCTAAAACAAAGTCCTCTTCCCCATCTTTACGCACTACCTTATCATTGTCTTGGTCGTGAATCCAGCCTTTATCGGTAATCTCCTGCCGATTTCTACGGATAGTTACGTTATAGTCCGCTCGCTTGGTATATTCACGTCTCGGTAGCGGCGCATCGGTAGTACTTTCCCAGTAGCTTTTACCATCTACATGTACCCAAGAACCCGTCCCTTCGTAGCGTGGACTATCATCGACTTGAAAGACTTTTTGCGTCCATTGACCAACAACTTCGGCTTTGGGCTTTCGCTCAAAAGTCCATTTACGGTCGTGGTTAAACATATAGAAGTCGGTGTTTTCGTACACCCAATCTTGTCGCCAGTGCTTGATGATGTAAGGTTCTTCGGGACTACCCGCTACTAAGATATGCTGGATAACAATCTTATTGTCCTCGTCTTCTACCAATTGCGCCCATTCCAAACCGCCCGAGTGTTTGACCTCGGAAGGCTTGTAATTTTCGTCTTTGGAATAGTTGAACGTCTCCGCAAAATTGAAGTCCACTTCGTAGCAGCCACACATTCCTAGAATGGCCTTACGGTCTTGCATTTTTTTGGCCACTTGTGCCATTACGGTTGAGCTAAAGCAAAAAGCTAAGGCCAACCCAAATATTACTTTTTTCATGATTTTTGAATTGAAATTATAAAGCGATTGTCAAGATTGTTCGATTGTTATGATTGTTTCGCTACACTGATGGTTTGATTGTTAAATGGTCAACGTCAAATTGGTAACCATCAGACAATTAGGCAATCAAACAATCTATTTCATTTTATCAATTGTTCCGCTTCCAAAATCAGCACCGCCTCCGCCATCATTTCCTGCAATTGCCGCAATTCCTTATAGCAGACCACCAATTGCAAATTATCTACTCTAGTAGTAATTTTGATGTCTCGGCACAGATTTTTACCACGATTGACATATTTTTTACACAAACTGTTAATAAAAGCGAGAAACATACAGAAATCTTTTTCACTCATTTGCATGGAGAAATTGCCGAAGGTTAAATCCATAATGCCACAACTTTCGCAGCGATTAATGATGCCGAATTTTTCTTGTATTAGGGTATTAGATTGACACATTGATTGGGTGATTTTAGGGTTTATTGTCTAATGAATTAAGCTTGTTTCTTTTGTAAGATTAGCAGTTCTTCCTTGGCCAAAATTGGCGTATCCTTTGATTTTTGTTTTTTACTGGCTTTGCGCAAAATGGGATTTGGTTTTTTAGTTTGTAAAATAGCTGCGATGGCCAAGGCCATTACGCCCGTCAATAACCAAAAAATATCCACACTCCAAACGTACCAATCGCCATTTTGCCAAGTAGTCCACAACCAGTCACCAGTCATCAATCCGTTGGAGGCGGGAATTAATAAACTCAACAAACCGCCAAGAATGAGGTAGTTTTTGTTGATTTTAGCGTAATTATCCCACAGGATACCCAAGCCGATGAATAGGAACCAGCCTGCAAAAAAGACGGTATTTACCCAAAGTGCTCGGCTATCTAATACCCAAGGTACTAGCTTATTGGCGATAAAAATAAGCGCCGTGGCGGGAAAAAGTCCCAAACAAATGGCGAGGTAAATCTTAGTTACTCGATGTTGGAAAAGGCGTTGTTCTGGTGTATATTTTTTATTGTCCCTGGCCACTTGCCATAGTAGTACCCCACTTATTAGCATAAAACAAGTGAGCATGGCCAAGATGAAATAGACCACTTTTAGAGCAATACCTCCGAAGGTGCCAAAATGGAGTTTGGTTATTAAATTAAGTACTGATTCGGTGTAGGTTTTTTGGTAAGGTAACGTTTGAGCGAGTACTTCTCCCGTTTTCATTTTTAGGGTCAACGTCCCGTCGCCCATTAAGCCTATTTTATCATCTGTTCGATAATTGGCAATGGCATCTGCTCGACCAAAGTTTTGAAAATTAAAATGAAAAATATCGGATTTATTACCTAGTTTTTCTCCCGCAATTTCGTATAATTCGTTGATAGACAAATTAGTAGAAAGCGGGGCTTCCTTATTGGGCTTATGAACCGCAGCGGGATTAACGGCAGCTAATATTTTGTCGGTATCTCCACCGTATAAAACCAATGCACTAGGAATCAACAACAAGGTAAGCAAACCGAATAGAGCGCCCGTCACTGCATAAATCACTTGAAAAGGCAAGCCAATTACACCAAGTACCGTATGGGCGTTGGTCCAAATTTGTTTCCAACTAACATCCGTTCTAAAAGCATAAAATTTGGTGAGGATATTTCGCCAATGGATGAGTACGCCCGTAACCGTAGCGAATAAAAAAAACAAAGCGACCAGGCCAGAGATATACAAGCCAGCAGGAATTTGCCTAAAATAGTGTAAATGATAAAGGGTTTCGCCGACCGTCGTTTTAGCTTTTTCTAAATTGGTAACGGTATAATCGACGGGACTAATCTGGGCGCTGAAACGTTTAGGACGTTCTTCGTCGGGAACATTTTCTGCCCCATAAAATTTCAAAAAAGGCATTTCCTCGTTGGGGAGGCGAAACGTAAATTGCTCTTGCTCGGCGAAATTGGGATAAGCTGCTTTTACTTCCGTAAGGGCTTGGTCAAAATCTATTGCCCCAGTGTAAACTTCCATGCGAGCTTCGGGATTTTCCCATCGGTATATTTCGTGTCGAAATAAAGAAAATGCGCCCGCATAAAAAATAACGAACAACCCAAAGCTAATGACGATTCCCGATACGGTATGGGTATGAAATAAGATGTGGTACGCTCGATTTTTTAAACCTTTCAACTTCATACTTCTCTATTTTTAAGTCGGTATCTGTACCATTCCCAGATAAATAATAACCCCAAAAACTGCCGTCATACCTAAGTAAATACCCCAGATTCGCCAGCCATTTTTGGCTAAAAATGCTACAATCATCAGCCCCACCCACAAGAAAAAAGAAGCGTAGGCAGAGGTAATTATCATCGGTGCTTTGTCGGTTAGCCAGGCGCCAATGGCCAACTGGAAGGCCATAGCTAAGACGTAACCACCGATGATGCCAGCGGTGATTTTTAAGGCACGTTGCTTAGGGGAACTTAAATATTGTGTTTTTGCGGGCATTGCTTTTTAATGTTTATTAGGGGTTCTTCGAAGCCAAGTCTTTCCAGCCCGTACGGGCTGGAAAGACTAAACCGCTTCAGAATGAACGCTCTATAAAAAATTAGGTAAACCAAAGTCCAATAACAAAGCTATCAGCGCAGTCGAAGCAAACACATAAATAAAGTTTTTGTGCAGCGACAAAGCCAAAACCATTAGGCTCATTATCATCGTCGTGGTAAAGAAGCTAACGACCAAGCCCGTCGCTAAGTCAAACAATTCAACCAAATGATAAGTCGAAAAAGTGAGCAGCACATAACCTAGTATTCTCGTCAACCACTTGCTTTGACTCGCAAAAGCGTGGATTTTTCGGAGTTCTTGGTTAAAATATTTCGATTTGGCGTAAAGCAAAAAACTGCCTAATATGATGAAAAATAGTATCATGGCTTTCTTTTTTAGACCCAGCATTGAGTTTCAAAGAATAAAAGGTTTTTTGACAAATTTTGCATTCTAGCACTAGATTTATTCGTGGCTTAGACAGCTACGTTTTGCAAAAAGGGTCAAAAAAAACATCTTTGTGTCAAATTAATTAGATTAAATCTAAATAATGATGACGATACAAAGATACCATTCGATTTCGGGGTGTCCAATACCTTTTTTTAGGGAGCGGCTAGTACCTAAGATTAGGTATTATTTG
>JBCCQK010000093.1:0-19266 GCA_039024375.1 Bacteroidota bacterium | reverse complement strand
GCAAGAGAGGGAGATTCTTTCAGAGAATCTTCATCTTTTATTCGACTATTACTTGACTCAAGTTGTGGTAACTGGTAGCACGACCTTTAGGTTGTCCTGTTACAAGTTCTTTAGGCCTTAAATCAATATTTGAGCATTGCCGACCTAAAGGTCGTCGAACCCGACAGGCTGAAGCCTACGCTACCGATTCTCCGCAACCAAAATTGATTACTTAGGATTAAACGATTAGGAAAAGGCTCGTTTTTACAAGGAACGAGCCTTTTTATTTGCACTAAATCCTTGACTTATTTTCTATCCAATGGAACTAATGAAGCCATTATATTGTCTAGTTTTTACTTGACTTATTGAAAATATCTGACCCCTAGAATTTTGCTTAGTTAATTCAAGTTGCGGATAACGGGTAGAAAGCGATGCTTTGCCAGCATCTCTTTCTTTTAGGCGCTTGAAAAGCAGGAGATACTGGCAAAGTATCGCCTGCTTAGGTAGCATTAGATTGTAATCCGCAACATAGGTTAGTTAGATAAAATAGGAACACGGATTGAACGGATTAGATGGATTATGACGGATTGCTAAGTTGACATAACCAACATTTATCGAAAGAAGACAAAGAAAAATGTACTTAAAATGTTACTAAAAATCACAACGACTCATCAGCCCGCTACCGATTTAGGCTACCTTTTAGGAAAACATCCAGAACGGTTTCAAACCAAAGATCTTTCCTTTGGAAAAGTGCACGTTTTTTATCCCGAAGTGTCGGACACCAAATGCACGGCGGCTTTGTTGCTGGACATCAATTCGATTAGCTTAAGTCGAAATCGGGAAAAGCAGTATGCTAGTTCTTTTAAATTGGGCAACTACGTCAACGACCGACCGTTTGTGGCTTCTTCTTTTTTGACGTCGGCTATTTCAAAGGTATATGGAAGTGCTTTGAATGGTACTTGCAAAGACCGACCGATGTTGGCGGAAACGGCGATTCCTCTGGAAGTAGAACTGTCCGTCGTTCACGCCAAAGGCGGGTTGCCGCTTATTCGTAGATTTTTTGAACCATTGGGTTATTCCATAGATGTTACCGATTACCCGTTGGATGCGCAGTTCGAATCGTGGGGGAATAGCAATTATTTTAAATTGAAGTTGACGAACACGATTTCCTTGCAGCAGTTACTAACCCATTTATTTGTCCTGTTGCCCGCTTTGGACAACAACAAGCACTACTACGTCGGAGAGGCTGAAATAAAAAAGTTGATGGATAAAGGCGGGGATTGGCTAAAGCAACATCCCGAGTATGAGATGATTATAAGACGTTACTTAAAGCATCGTAAAGGGTATATCCAAACGGCCATTGCGCTTTTAGGAGATGAAGCGGAAGATGTAGATGAAAAAGAAGTGAACGCCGAGGCTGTTGTAGAAAAGAAACTTTCGTTGCATCAAATTCGATTGCAGGCCGTTGCTGAACAACTCAAGCAGTTGGGGGCTAAGTCAGTGGTAGATTTGGGTTGTGGTGGTGGTAAATTACTGAAATTACTATTGAAAGAACCACAGTTCGAAAAAATGGTAGGGATGGATGTTTCCTATCAATCCCTAGAAGTGGCCAAACGACGATTGCATCTGGAAAATATGCCACCTAGAATGCGAGCAAAAATTGACTTGATTCAAGGTGCTTTAAATTACAAAGATGACCGAATTGCCAATTTTGACGCAGCGGCTTTGGTAGAAGTTATCGAACATTTAGAAAAAGACCGATTGAAGGCTTTGGAAAAAGTAGTTTTCGGAAATGCTCGACCCAAGGCTATTATCATTACAACGCCCAATGTAGAGTATAATGTCTTATTCGAAGGACTATCCGAAGGAAAGTTTCGACACAATGACCATCGCTTTGAGTGGACTCGGAAGGAGTTCGAAGCGTGGGGAAATTTGGTGGCGACCGCTTACGGCTACCAAGTAACTTTTTCACCGCTAGGCCCCATAGATGAAAAAGTGGGGGCACCGAGTCAAATGGCCATTTTTAAAGTGAATTAGAAGGTACGAAGACAGAATTATTTTTAGTTTTTGTACAGGATAAGCAGGATTTACATGATTATGATTATCAATGATTTGAATCCTGTAAATCTTGAAATCCTGTCAAAATAAAATTATAACCAATCTTGTTTAGGTACATACATAATAGCGATGCTGTATCATAAGTCATGATGTAGCATCATTATCGCTTAATACCAAAAAATGAAAATCGAGATACCAGAATTGGCGCTAGTTGTATTGGTCGGCCCGTCGGGTTCGGGTAAATCAACTTTTGCCAAAAAATATTTTCTGCCAACCGAAGTGGTCTCTTCTGATTATTGCCGAGCAGTGGTTTCGGACGATGAGAACACGCTCAATGCGAACGAGGACACCTTTGATTTGGCACATTATATCATTGGCAAACGACTGAAAAGAGGGAATTTGACTGTGATGGACGCAACCAACGTTCAGCCCAAAGCGAGAGTGCCTTTGTCAAAATTAGCCAAAGATTACCACGTTTTAAAGGTAGCCATTGTGTTGAATATGCCATTGGAAACTTGTTTGGAACGTAACGAAAGACGGCCCGATAGAACGCTAAAAAATCACGTGGTTAGAAGACAGCACCACCAAATGAAGCAAGCTGCTCGTCGGTTGAAAAAAGAGGGCTTTAAGAAAATTTACGTGTTAAATAGTCCAGAAGAATTGGCCAATGTCGAAATCGTTCGACAAAAATTGTGGAACGATAAAAAAGAAATGGGGGGGCCGTTTGATATTATTGGCGATGTCCACGGTTGTTTCTTGGAGTTGAAAGAATTGCTGGTTGAACTAGGCTACAAGATAACCAAGCATCGGGACCGAACTCGTAATTATGGCTATACGGTCAAGGCGCCTGCGGGCCGAACGGCCGTTTTTGTAGGCGATTTAACTGACCGAGGTCCCGCCTCGAGCGAGGTGTTACGTTTGGTAATGTCGATGGTGAAAAACGAAACGGCCCTATGCGTCTGCGGTAATCACGATAGCAAACTGTGGAAAAAGCTAAGTGGTCGAAACGTCAAATTGAAGCACGGTCTAGCAGAAACAATGGAGCAGTTGGCTACCGAACCGGCCGAATTTGTGGAAGAAGCTAAAGATTTTCTCGGTAAACTCATTAGCCATTACGTGTTGGATGCAGGTAAATTGGTCATAGCCCACGCTGGATTACGAGAAGAAATGCACGGTCGAGCTTCGGGTGCCGTCCGTTCTTTTTGTATGTACGGCGAGACGACGGGCGAAATTGACGAATTTGGATTGCCCGTGCGATACAACTGGGCCAAAGAATACGATGGTAAAGCAACTGTTGTGTATGGGCATACGCCCGTACCGACCGCCGAATGGCTGAACAATACGATGGACATTGACACGGGCTGTGTTTTTGGCGGAGCCTTGACGGCATTGCGCTATCCTGAAAGGACGCTGGTTGAAATGAAGGCCAAAAAAAACTATTGCGAGCCAGTAAGGCCAATGGTTTCTTTGATTGAAAACGGTTTGAGTGCGCAGCAAGCCAATAATGATTTGTTGGACATTTCGGATGTACTCGGTAAGCGATTTATCAGCACTCGACTCAACGTGAATGTGATGATTCGAGAAGAGCAAGCGATTGCTGCTTTGGAGGTGATGAGTCGCTTTGCGATAAACCCTAAATGGTTAGCGTATTTGCCGCCAACTATGTCACCTTCGGAAACTAGCGAACTACCCAATTTTCTAGAGCATCCCAAAGAAGCCTTTGCCTATTTTAGAAAAAACGGTGTTCAACATGTCATTTGCGAAGAGAAACACATGGGGTCAAGGGCAGTGGTCGTGATTGGTCAAAATGGGGCGACCATTGAGAAGACCTTCGGCATTGCTAACGAAGGAATAGGTAAGGTATATACCCGAACGGGCCGTGCTTTTTTTGAGGATGGCCAATTGGAAGCGGCCTTTTTGTCTCGATTGAATAAAGCATTGACCGTAAGTAATTTTTGGCGCAATCACCGTACGCAATGGGCTATTTTCGATTGTGAATTAATGCCTTGGTCGGCCAAAGCGCAGTCCTTGTTGGAAAATCAGTACGCTGCCGTCGGCGCTTCCGCCATGGCGGCTTTGCCCGAAGTAGCTGCCGCTCTGCAAGCAGTGGAAAATAGAGGTTTAAGTACGAAGGGCCTACTGAAAGTTTTTGAAGAAAAGACTGCATTAGCAGGGCGTTTTACGGAGGCGTATCGGCAGTATTGCTGGCCCGTCAGTACTTTGGATGACTATAAACTGGCGCCTTTTCATTTATTAGCAACTGAAGGTCAAACCTATTTTGATAAAGACCATCTTTGGCACATAGAAACCATTCATAACGTCTGTCAAGCTGACCCCGATTTTTTGTTGGCTACCCCCTACAAAGTAGTCGATGTGAACAACGAAATGGAAGTTCAAGCGGCCACCGACTGGTGGCTCGAACTGACGCAAAAGGGTGGAGAAGGCATGGTCGTGAAGCCACTGAATTTTATCGAGCGGCGAAACGGGAAAGTACTACAACCCGCTATTAAGTGTCGCGGACAAGAATATTTACGCATCATCTACGGTGCGGATTACACGATGCCCTACAACTTGGAAGCCCTGAAAAAGAGGGGTTTACATCGAAAACGGTCTATGGCTATAAAAGAATTTGCGCTCGGCGTAGAGTCATTAGAACGGTTTGTGGCGAAACAACCTTTGCGCAAAGTACACGAATGTGTGTTCGGGGTATTGGCAATGGAAAGCGAGGCGGTGGACCCTCGATTGTAAGAAAGTTATTCGTTATTTGTTATTCGTTTGGATGTCAACTTCCTAAAGAAAAGCGACAAAAATAAATATTCAAATTGTCGAAGTATTCGTTAGATAAACAGTTTACCCGCACGGGATTCAGTCCAGTGTTCTAACGAATGCTTCGACTCTAAAATTTGGACATCTATTTTTATCTTATTACAAATGAATAACAGAAAACGGATAACGGTTACTTATCATTGGAAAAAAGAACAAATTAACGTAGCGTTTTTACGCCCTAATCAATCTAGTCCTTTTAAATTATCGGCAACCGCCCAAACAATGCCCCTAAAAAGTTTTGGAGAGTAATCATTGAATTTCAACAACTTAGCCCCATCGGGGCGGCACTGTCTGTAGAAAATAGTTAGTTGTTAGCACTTAGGACCTTTAGGTGCGGCCCCTAGTACCGCACCTAAAGGCGCTAAAAGTCTCTATATCAACAAATTGTTACAGACAGAGCCAGCCCTAAAGGGCTTTCAACCTGTCCAAAACTCACGTTAAAATAGCAGCAGCATCCACTTCCAACCAATCCTCGGTACATTTCTACAACTTACGACTTGAACCACTAGTCACAACCGCTTTCGCTTCCGCTCATCTACCAACTTACGTAATTCTACGAACGGAAATAAGTGCTCTTCCTCTTCCTCTTTGAGTGCTTCCCACTCCACCCAATCAATTTCATTGACGGCGTCGTATTCTCCAACTAAGGCATCCAACAAGATGAACAAGGCATTTTTTTCCCAATCCGTATATTGGAAATTACGGACATTGAGTTCAACTCCGAATTCGTTATCAGTCAAAACGTAGCGAAAGAATAAATCCTTGTAGCTAAAGTCGAAATCGCCAAAAGAAATCGATAAGTCCGTACTTTCTAGACGAGGACGAAAAGCGATAAACTGCCAATTAGGATGCTCAGGGGCATATCTGGTAAGCATCTGAACGGTCTGGAAGGCTTCTTTAATGCCATCGGCAGAAATAACAAATTCTTTGTATTCGCCTTCTCGAATTGGGCTCATTTCGAATACTAAATGTTTGTTGATTTTTTTAAGTTGGTCGCTGACGGTGCTTAGGATTTCTCCTCGGTGGGTGGTGTTTTCAGTGCCATAATAAAGGCGAGGTTCGTTATCTAAAAACCATTGCCAGAAGGTCGCTATTTGGCGCAAGAGGAACTTGTTTTCTAATTGCATAGTGTCGTTTTTTACAAGAAATAGTTACGTTCGTTATATTTTTGGACTGACTATTCCTACTAAATTAGTTGATAGGCACGGAGCGGTACTTGTGCTTCTTTGTGTAGTAAAACGTAGTGATGCTAGCGGCTAATTTGGGGAGTTAGGGAAGCAATGAGCATGCTTTTCAAAAAACAAGTTAAAAATTATTTTTAAAAATACAATATGAAGAGCTTAATAAATTTTAAGATTTAATGTAACTAATCAGAACAAGGAATAAAGCGTAGGGACCAGCACGCCTGCGTCATGCGGGCGGGTTAGAGACGTGTGATATTGACAATCGTCGATAAATACTACCTTTCTTTGTTAGTGACTACTCTGCAAGTCTCTTTTCTCTCAATTCCGACCCGCCCGCATGACGCAGTCGTGCTGGTTTATCGGAATGGTCTCTGCTCTCTATTCTAAATAGTTACGATTTAACTTTTCTACTAAAAAACAGGATGGAAAGTCCAATTACAATAAGCAGTGCCTTTCCAACGACGTAGCCTTGGGCGAACTCCGTCATTCGGTTATAATCGAGGAAGTAAGTAAAAAAGGGGATTGCGCCCGTCAAGACGAGGAATCCCCCAAGAATTTGTAAAAATCGCTTCATTGCAACGATTTAGTATTTTTGATTGATGCTCTTATTTCGTAACAGTAGTGGTCGTTGGCGTGTAAAGTCCGAAAGTTATGGAAGCCAGCAATCCATCAATAAAAGTGTGCTGAATAGTAATCGTATAATTTTCGGCATCGCCCGCCATTTGGTTAGCGTCTGAGATTTTCAAAGCGGCCAAACCAGCAATCAAATAGTGATTTTTTCTGTGATTTCAAGGCCCGTTTGGGCACCACTTCCTACCACATGGGTGTAGGTATAGCATGAACTAGTCGCAAAAATGAGGACAAAGAATAGGCTGAGGTTTAATAGAGTTTTTTTCATGGTTGAAATTTTTTGAAAGTTTGGATGAATTAATTCACTTACAATATTAGCTGTTTTGAATTATTTGGACAACCCAAATTCTGTCATTAACTATCAATATGATTCTTATTAGAATACTCCGCAAAAGCCAACCGTATTTTATGATAAGGTATTTGCTCGTTGAGTTGTTCAAAAATATCTTTCATCTTGAAAGGAGGGTTTATTGCTTCAATCGCTTCTTCGATTTGCTGATATTCTGCCTCGGAATAATACTGAGTCAGGTCAATCGGTTCGCCTTTTTCGTACAAATAGGCAATGTGGGAATAAATAGTTATTGGATTTAGCCCCCTTTTTTCTGCTATTGCTTCGACGGACAATCCTTTTTTATACCAGTCGTACGTCAGTGCATAAGTCGCCCCTTGTAAACGTTCGCCTTCTGCCGCTTTAGTTTTAATATATTCGATTATTTTATCCATGAAGAAGTTGCCGTAGAGCTGTAGTTTTCGTTCTCCCACACCCGATATTTCCATCATGTCGGCATCAATGGTGGGACGCTTGGCGGCCATTTCTTCCAGTGTAGCGTCGGAGAAAATGACGTAGGGGGGGACACCTCGCTGCTGCGACAGTTCTCGGCGAAGCACGCGCAGAATTTCGAATAATTCGTCTCGCACCCGTTCTCTTTTTGGTTTAATTTTAGCTTGCTCTTTGGCTTTAGCAGTCCGAGATTCGGCCACTTGCGGCCGCACTAACTCCACTTTCTTTTGCTGGAAAAGTACTTTTTGGCTTAACCCCGTTAGGCGTAGTACATTTTTGGCGTCGTAGGCAACTTCTAAGAAGCCTAGATTGATGAGTTGCATCATAAAAAATTGCCAATCTCGCTGGCTAGCGTCTCGTCCTGCTCCGTAAGTTTTGATGTTATGGTACCCTCGGTCGTAAATTTCTCTTTTGCTCGAGCCCCGCAGTACGTCTATGAGTATCGACGTGCCGACCGATTGCTTCAGACGGTAAACGGCCGATAGGGCTTTTTGCGCGATGATGGTTCCGTCGAAATACTGCGGTGGATTTTTACAAACGTCGCAATTGCCACAGTTTTTTTGAAAAGGTTCGCTAAAGTAGTTGAGCAAAATCTTTCGGCGACAGGAAAGCGATTCGGCGTATTGCTGCATCCGTTCCAATTTGGCCAATTTCAACTCCACGTTAGCATTTTCGTTGCTGGACAAAATGTCTCGCATGGTCGCCACGTCTCGATAAGAGTAAAAAAGTAGGGTAGCGGCGTTCGTTCCATCTCGTCCCGCACGACCAATTTCTTGGTAAAAACTTTCGATATTCTTGGGTAAGTTGTAATGAACTACCCAACGAACGTTGGATTTGTCGATGCCCATCCCAAAAGCGACGGTTGCACAAACAATGTCAATACGGTCGTTAATAAAATCCTCTTGCACCTTCGACCGTTGACTATCGGCTAAACCCGCATGGTAGGCTTTAGCATTGTAACCTTTGGCCCATAACTTATCCGCCAAATTCTCCGTGTTTTTTCGACTCAAACAATAAATAATCCCTGGCTGATTAGGGCGTTGTTTGATAAATTGGAGGATTTGCTCGAATTTCTTTTGGCCAGGCCGTACATCTAAACTCAAATTGGGTCGGTCGAAAGAAGCGACGTACACCGAGGGTTGGTGCATACCCAATTGCTTGGCAATATCCTTGCGGGTCGCTTTGTCCGCCGTCGCCGTCAAAGCGATAATGGGCGTAGCGGGAAAATGTCGCTTGATAAACTTTAGCTGAGTATATTCGGGGCGGAAATCGTGGCCCCAAGCGGAGATACAGTGCGCTTCGTCCACTGCAAATAGGGCAATTTTTACTCGTTTTAATAGCGCCAAAAAGTTGGGCGAGACGATTTTTTCGGGCGAGACATACACTAAGTCGATAGCGTTATTAAAAACGTCGTCCTCAACGGCTCGCTGTTCAAAGGTCGAAAGCGAACTATTCAAAAAAGCGGCTTTGATGCCGTTGGCTCGCAGACTTTCTACTTGGTCTTTCATCAACGAAATCAACGGAGAAATAACGACGGCTACTCCTTCCATCGTAACGGCGGGGATTTGGTAGCAAATAGATTTTCCTCCGCCCGTCGGCATTAATACTAAGGTGTCGTTTAAATCGTAAACGGATTGGATAATATCCGCCTGCATGGGCCGAAATTGGTCGTACCCGAAGTATTTCTTTAGCGCTGCTTTTGCTTCTTCCATCTGTTGGGTGTGTGTAGTTTTGGATTAATGCTTTTTGTACTCTACAAAACTAATATTCCTTTTGACAAATACTAAAAAAGTAGGCTGGAATTTTAGATTTCACTTAGACCGTCCCCCGATTGCGTAGCCGCCAAATGGATAAGAGTAATCGAATGGGTAGCACAACTACTGCAATCAAACTGCCCGTTCCGAAGAGTAACATTTCCGCCGTGATGTACTTGCGCAGGGCTTCTCGGTCGGGAATGGACATCTGCGCCAAAAAATTTTCGACGCCTTTTTCATCTAAAAAAGTTTGGAAATAGTTGATTTCATTTACTAGATAGAATAATAGGACGGGGGTAACCATGATGAGCCCAATTTTGATTTTTTCCCAATTGACTAAAAAAGAGTGTTTGAGTAAGAAGATGAGACGAGTGAAAGTGATGAAAACGACGATAAAGAGAATATTACTCTGGTAGAATGGATAGCTGTCCCCAACTTTTGTAAGAATGGGGTATAGAACGCCAAGTACAACGACGGCAGTGAGAACCCACCAAACTAACTCTAATGCCCAAAAAAGTTTTTGCTGCTGTTGCATATTTGTCAAATGATTAAAGACAGATACTGAGTATGAATCAAAATGACAAATGTACAGCAATTATTGAGAAGGTTTAAGTCTCCGTCTTACCTCAATGTCCTAAGGGCGTAAAAAAAATTGCCATGCACTGGGCACGGCAATTCAAATCTGATATTGTATGAAACTAATTCTTTATCTATTCAGAATAGAGAACAGAGACCAACTTGTCCGTATGGATTTTATGGAGAGAGCAGAGACGCAAATTTCGGGAAACTCAACAAAATTTCGATTTTATGCTCATTGGTTAACATTTTAAGTCTCCACTCTCGGTTCTCTACTCTCGGTTCTGAATAGGTACCTAATTCTTAATTGAACATTTGGTTCTTCACAAAAATAGCACATTCAAATTCAGCTTGCCAGACCTATTTTATCCAAATCAGATACTAAATTAACCTTGGGAGAACGATTAAGGTTGGCTAATTGTTAAAATAGCATCTTTTTTTGTAATTTTGGAGTGTCAAGGGATGCGAAGGCCTTTTGGGATTTGTCTAATTCCTACTCCCTCGTAATGGACATCAACGCCTAGACGAATAACCAGTACACAAATAACGAATAACAAACAACGCATGAAAGCAGCTCTAGAAAAAATTGCACCCGTTTTTGGAAGTTCTTTCAATATTCGAAAGTTTACCAATCCCGAAACTTGTAAAACGCCACATTGGCATTTTCACCCCGAATACGAAATTGTTTATATTTCCAATGGAAGTGGCAAGCGACACATCGGTAATCACATTTCTCGGTACAAGGAGGGGGATTTGATTTTCTTAGGACCTAATCTACCGCACTTCGGTTTTTGCGACCAATTGATGGAAGAACATACCGAAATTGTGGTGCAAATGAAGGAAGATTTTTTGGGAAAGGATTTCTTTGCGGCTCCCGAAATGAGGATTGTGCAACAATTATTCGAACGGTCTAAGCAGGGCCTTATTTTTTCTAAAAAGGTAATGGCCGAAGTGGGTGCAGATTTGGTTAGTATGCCCGATATGGATAATTACGACCGCTTGTTGACTTTATTGAAAGTGTTGAAAATTTTGGCACAGACGGAAGATTTTACCATGCTCAATGCCGATGGACTGGCGCTGGAGGTACAATCGCAAGACCATTACCGCATTAATACCATTTACCAACACGTCGAACATCATTTTACCCAAGAAATCAGTCTGGACGAAATGGCGCGCAAAGTCAATATGACTATCCCCGCTTTTTGTCGCTATTTTAAAAAACTGACGGGAAAAACCTTTACGCATTTTGTTAACGAGTTCCGTATCAGTCATGCTTGTAAATTATTGGCAGAAGGCGACTTGCCCATTTCGGAGATTTGCTACGAAAGCGGTTTCAACAACTTCTCTCATTTTAATAAACAATTTCGGCTAGTAACGGGCAATAGTCCGTCGAAATATAGAAAAGCGTTGAAAACTTTCGTGAAATAATTAAGGAAGAATCACCTGCTCTTCCAAATACTTTTTCTATTTTGGCAATTCATGTGACGGATAAACAAGACTATTTCGGTTCAAAAAGACCCCACGATTGCTCCAAATAAATAGCATGTAAAGGGGAAACGGGCCGATTAAAGTGGCGTACTGCCATCCAACTAAAGCTAAATAAATGTTTGCACTAGAAGCAATTAAAACCATCAAGAAGTCGGGAACGGTTGCCCCGAGTTCTAAATTTTTGGTAGAAAAAATGACCAAGCCGATTGATGAAAAAGATAATGTTGTTATCGTAGAATTTGGAACTGGAAACGGTGTCATCACGGAAGGAATCTTAGAAAAAATTACGGATAACTCTCAAATCCTCTCTTTCGAGTTGAACGAAACCATGTATCAAGATGCTTTAGAATCGTTGCCCGAAGACGACCGCCTTCAATTACTTAATGAATCCGCTTTGGAATTTGATAAATTTCTAAAAGAGCAAGACATCGAGAAAGTCGATTATTTTGTCTCTAGCCTCCCACTATCTCTATTGAAAAAAGCGGATATTCACTACTTGATGAATAAAGTTACCGACTTACTCAGCTACGGTGGAATGTTCATCCAGTATCAGTATAGTTTGGGAAAACGAGAATTGCTGAGAGGTTATTTTCCCAGCGTCCGACTGGGCTTCACCCCACTCAACTTCCCACCCGCTTTCATCTATTATTGCACCATGATGGGCTAGTTTTATGAGTGATGAATGATGAATGATGAATGATTTTACCCGTTTATCACTCATCATTCATCATTCATCACTCATCACTCATCACTCATAGAAAATGGCCAATACTTTCCTCAAAAGCATCGTCGATTTTACCAAAAATGTCAAAACAACGGGAGCGCTATATCAAACCTCTAAGCAAATAGAGAAGGAGATTTGTAGCAAAATTGACCAAGATACGAAGGTAGTAGTAGAGTTTGGAACGGGCTTGGGCAATATCACCCAACGGATTCTAGACCAATTACCACCCGACGGGAAATTGTATTCTTTCGAGGTCAAAGCCGAGTTTTTGGAGGATGTACGACAGCTAATTCAAGACGAACGACTTGTCCTCATCAATGATGGTGCCCAAAATTTTGATACCTACGTCACTGAAAAAGTGGATTGTTTTATCTCGTCCATTCCCGTCACTTTAATCCCCAAAGAAGTGGTCATGGAAGCCTTACAAAAAAGTTACCAGTCTTTGAAAGCAGGTCATTATTTTTGTCAAGTCCTCTATTCCCCTTTTCACAAAAAGAAATTTAGCGCCGTTTTTGACGAAGTGACCATTGAAACGGCGGCGTCCGTTCCGCTCGGTTTCGTTCATCATTGCCGAAAGGCAGTAAGCAGTGGCAGTAGGTAGTGTTACAACATAAAAGTCAACGTTCAAATCCGTTGTCCCTCATCCGTTGTCCTCAAAAAAGGTCAACATCTAATTCCGTGTTATCAAAACAAAGTGGCAGTGGGTAGTAAGCAGTAGCAGCGGCAGTATTACAACAGAAAATATCAGAAAAACCAAAGTCTAAATCCGCTGTTCTAAAAAAAGGTCAACATCTAATTCCGTGTTCCCTAAAATCCGTGTTATCAAAAATAAAGTAGCAGAAAGCAGTCTCTTGTATTACTTGTTAATTGGCAATAAGTAACTTTCGTACAAGCGGTGTCTCCGTCGCCCTTTCAAACACCACAAAATAAACTCCATTCCGATAAGTAGGAAAATACAAACGACTATTCGGTACTACCACACCTTCCTCTACTTTTGCCCCTTGACTATTATACACCCGAAAGGGAATTTGGGACAGGTCAAAATTTCCCGTTTCGATATAAAAATAAAAACTCGCTGGATTAGGATGAATTCGAATATCCGATGCCGAAATACTAGGCGGATTAGCGGCACAGACATTACCGTTGAGCAAATCTTTTCGAGCAAACAATAAAGCTGCGCGCATTCTACGTGCCTGTCCCCTCGTGAACATCGCCAAGCAAGCATCCGCCGAGTTGTTCATAAAGTTGGCCATAATATCCCTCGAATTACAACTGGCTCCGTCTATATCTGGACAACCGTTGTACGCATCCGTTTGAGTAGGCGTATCGGCGACAAAATCGTCGTGGGAACAGTCGCTGCCCCAAGGGTGAAATAAATTGAAGTAATGACCCACTTCGTGAGTGCCCACTCGGCCTAAATTGAAATCGGGGAGCGCCGTTCCTATTTGACCAAAATAATCAACGGACAGTACGACACCGTCCTCTTCGGGCGAATTTTCAAAAGGTTTAGAGGCAAATCCCGCTACGTTGGGTGCCAAACGAGTCACCCAAATATTGAGATATTGGTTTGTGTTCCAAGCGTCTTTTCCGCCCCGTTCGGTATAATAAATATTGCCTTCGCTACGAACGAAAATACTGTTGTCTGCCGTTTTGGTCCTCGTGATGCCCGAAGTAGGTTGCCCGAAAGGGTCAGTTGTCGCCAAGCAAAAACTGAAGCCAACGCGGGCAATGCGTTCCGAAAAATCGGGATGGACTCGGTCGAAGTTCGAGTTTTGTCGATTGAAATCTCGATTCAAAGCGGCCATCTGGGAGTGAATTTGTTCGTCAGAAACATTTTCCGCTTCGGTAGGATAAACAACGTGGACGACAACGGGAATTTGGATGGATTGACGACTTTGCGTCGATACTTGTGGGCTGTTGACAAATCGTCGGGTGTAAGATTCTAACGCTTTGTGTTTAGTTGGGTGGTAAAATTGGGTAGATTCGGGACAAATACGTTGGTGGCTTTGTGCAAAAATGGAAGAATTGCCTCCAAAGTTTACGAAAGCTACCATTAAGAATAGCGGCCAACATCGGTAAGAAAATGTCGAGCGTATGGTCAAAGTAAGGAGTCGATTTGAGGTATAGACACAATACAATTGTCTGAATTGTGAATTCCGAACCTATGATTATTTATAATAATATCGCTAGAAGTCAACGAATTGCGAGCCAACAATAAAGCAATATAACAATAAAACAATTTTTTATTCGAATTAACTATGTTCTTCAAATAACGCTATTTCCTTCAAAAAGATTACCCTCTTCCCCTTTCCTCAATCAGCTCAATCAACAAATCGACCGCTTCTCGCACAAACGCAGGGTCTTCGGCGTAGGTCTCTCGTTCCACCACTTCAATATTTTGGGGTAAACCCGCTTTCAAACGATTAAAAAACGCCTCGTCCGATTTTTTATCTTCCAAAACACCTCCTTTGATGGAGTAACGCCCAACGCCCCCTTTTGGAATCATAAAATAGGCTTTATCCTTTGTATGTTGCAGGCGTTCGCAAATGGAGTCCGCCACTCGAACAATTTCTGTTTCGTTCAATCGAGGAACAAAAACAACGGGGCTATGGAAAACGATTTGATGGTCTTTAAATTCCTCGGGTACTTCGTTTGGCGGCACTAAAATACCCAAATGTTCCGCACCACCGGGGCATAGAACTTGGGGCAAGCCCAACTTTCCAGCGACGGTCAATCGTTCGGGACCACCCGCTCGTAAAACGCCCCACACGTCGTCGGCAATTTCGCCCATGGCGTAGTCAAAAACGGCCCCAATAATGCCTTCTTTCATCATCTGCTCCATCGCTTGTCCACCCGAACCGACGGCATGGAAAACAATTACTTCGTAGCCTTTGGACTCAATGTATCGAATGGCTTCCATTGACCCGTTGGTGAGCACCCCTAAATTCGACATCCCAATGAGCGGCCTGTCTCCCTTTTCCATCACAAATTTGGTGGTAACCCCCGCCATTCCGCAAGCCGCCGCTGCCGCGTTTGCCAAAATCTTTCGGGTAAAAGGATTCAATTTCAGAATGTCGCTGACTGAGAACATCATCGTAATGTCTTTGATACCAACGAACCCCGTCATATCGCCCGCCGCAATGGTCGAAACCATGATTTTCGGAAAACCGTAGGGTAGAGCTTGCATGATTTCGCAGCAAGTAGAAGTCCCTTGGGTGCCACCCAATCCGAGGACAGCGTGTACCTCATCGGCAACGATTTTTCGATTGAGAATATTGATACAACCTTTGACGACGTAAGGATTGGCTAACTCTCTAGTAGGCTTTTTTAAGATTTCTTCGAGATTTCCACCGCCCTCGGATATAACTGCGGCTCGGCTAACATCTGCTTCAATTCCTGCTTGGCCAACCACGCCAATGTCCATTAAAAGGGCGTTGTGACCCGCCGCTTCAATTTGTTCTTTTAAGAAGCCCGCTTCTTGGTCTTTAGTGTCAAGCGTGACGAGCAATGCGATGATTTTCTTCATGTCGTTTTGTTTTTTATTCTATCCATTTTTCGTTTTTTACTACAAAGGAATGGAGTACACAAAGCACATAGAGCTTTTTTCAAGCGCAGCTTGTTCGGAAGGTATTGAACAAGCTTACGCTGGAAAAAGACTTTATGAACTCTATGCGCTCCATAAACTTTATGGTAAAAAAGTCAACGTCTCGATTCGGAACAAACTCCGCTGGAAAAAGACTTTATGAACTCTATGCGCTCTATAAACTTTATGGTAAAAAAAAGTCAACGTCCCAATTCGGAACAAGCTCCGCTGGAAAAAGACTTTATGAACTCTATGCACTCTATAAACTTTATGGTAAAAAAAAGTCAACGTCCCAATTCGGAACAAGCTCCGCTGGAAAACTATTTCTTCTTCTTAGTAGGAAAGCGCAAAGCCGCAAACTCCTTCGCCGTCGCCGTCACCGCTCGCTCAATCGGAATCCGCTCCGTAGAAGAGCCCGTCCAAAACCCGTCGATACTTGTATTGTTGAGCATATATTGAGCATCTTTAGGGTTCTCCATCGCCGCCCCGTGCGCAATGAGCATCACATCGGGCTTAATCTTACGTATGATTTTGTTAGCTTCTTCCGTTCTTTTAGCGGTACCCTCGATGGTTTCACCCGAATCGTAGCCCGTTAATCCACCTTTAGTGGTCCCTGCGTGGAAACAAAAAAGGTCGGGTTGGGCTTCCTTCATAATGCGAATACTATCTTCCATGGTAAACGCCAAACCGATAGTCACCATGTCCATTTCCTTAGCCAACCGAAGCATTTCTATTTCGTTGTCAATGGTGATGCCACTCTTGGTCAACACCTTAAAAATCTCGCTATCGTGGTCCACGTAGCTAATGGAAGGACCAATGTTCGAGACCGACTCGACCCCCATTGCTTTGCATTCGTTGAGTACCATGCGCATATCTTTCAGCGGGTCGTTGGCGTTCAAGCAAGCGCAGATAAACGAATCGCCTTTGATGGCGGGCATGATGTCCTCCCGAGTATAGGTCAACGTTTGCTTATTGGAATCTAAAATGGGCCATAGCATGGACATGGTGCCCATTCCGTTGGCACGCAGCCTCGCTCCCGAAAAGGTATTGATGCAGTCCACGCCCGATTGTTCCAACAATTTAGCAACTAGGCCGCTGCCCGCACTAGCAATAAAGATAGGAAGGCGTTTTTTGACTTTCTTCCGTAATTTTTTAAGAATGGCTTTTCTCGATGTTCTTGGTGCAATCATGTTTTGGTAAATATGTTATTTGTTTCAATAGAAGCGGTGTTCATTTTTGCTTTTCCGATGACTTTCTCGAAGCTACCCCTGACAGCAATAGACCAGCAAAAAACAAAAGTAGTCCCATACATTCGGTGACGTCTTTGTGATTGACTAGGACGTCATAAACAAGCCAAATAGTGCCGAATACGACGAAAATAGTACTAATCGTTCCTAGGTGTTTTTTCATGGTTGAAATTATTTTAGGAGTTCTGACCTTCTATTTCCGCACAAAAGTTTTTTTCTCTACCCCAATCCCCGTCATTTTCAACGACTTCCACTGTTTGGGTAACGGTGTTTTCAACTGTTGAATCCCTTCGGTCGTAATGTCCAAGCCGCCAATACCGAACAGGACGGCTTGCAAGGTTCCGCCAGCGCCCGTCGCAAAGTAAGGATTCGTTCCACCTGCCGTCTCTGCCAATACCCCGAAAGGAGGCACTTCGTTAGGTTTATAACTTTTGACGAACATATCAAAGGCCTTATCGGCATCTCCCATTCGTGCGTAAAGTGCAGACAAAATAGCACCACCCATTGCGGGGCCGTCGGGGGCCAATCTTGGCTCATAATACGCTAAATCTTTGAGAATTCGTTCTTTTTCGGTGACTACTTTCAACGGATAAGCCAATAAATTAACGTCTGCTTGTTTGATAATGACACCATCGTAAGTAGCGTTTTCCTTTGTCGTACCGTCGGGGAAGGTCAAAATGGGAATATTGGCCGCTACGTGTCGCCAGTCGGGATTCGCCGTTTCGCCCAAGGCTTCGGCGGCCAACGAGGCGTATTCCAAAACTGTTTTAACCATGCCGTTGGTGAACGCATTATTGTCAATATTTTCTTCCCATTCGTTGGCCCCGATAACGTTATTAATGTCGTACTGTCCAGGACCATTTCGTTCTACTCGGCTTGCCCAAAAGGCGGCTACTTCTTTCAACAAAGGATAGCCTCTGCTGGCTAACCAATTTTTGTCTTTAGTTACCTCGTAATATTTCCAAAAAGCCCAACCGACGGTGGCGCTGATGTGCTGCTGAAAAGGCCCCGTCAGTGCCCAAACGGGGGTGTCTTCCGACCCATCTTCGGCCGACTCCCAAGGGAACATAGCACCGTCGTAGCCGTGGGCAAAGGCATTTTGTTTGGCGGCTTCCAGTCGCTCAAAACGGTATTCTAAAAGTGATTTGGCGATTTCGGGTTGCAGTACCAACAACGGTGGGTACATCCACAGTTCGGTGTCCCAAAAAACGTGGCCGTTATACCCTAAACCCGATAGACCCATTGGGGAAAGTGAATAGGCGGTTCCCTTGCGGGCAAAAGCGTAAAGGTGGTACATGGCCGAATGAACCGCTCGTTGCGATTCGAGGTCTCCTTCGATTTGAATATCACTCTTCCACAGTTCGTCCCAAGCCGCTTGGTGTCTTTTTTCGAGGCGTTCCATGCCTTCCAGTTTGGCAAAAATGGTCAGTCGTTCCGCTTCGTTGTGTGGGTCGGCGTTGTGCACCGAAGAGATAGTAGAACCCACCACGGCAAAACGGTACGTTTCTCCAGCTTTCAACTTCTTGCGGAATTTCATTAAGTGCATATTATAATCCCAATCTTCGTGGATGATGTTCGGTTCGTGGCCGTGTTCTTCGGGGAAAATAAAGGAAGTCGAAGTTGCCAATTTCTTCTTGCCCGGGCTAAAAGCAACCGAAGTCATCAATGGAATCAATACGTGCGGTCGGTCAATTTCCGAGTAGTAGTTGCGTACGTCGGAAAGATGGTCGGGGGCGGTGATGTAATTGATGGGCGTAATTTCTACATCCTTTTTGGCCGTAATTTCTAAGATACTCATCGCCGTAAACGGCAAATTGCGCAGCGACATCAAGTCTTGCTTAACAGTCACCGCATCGCCCACTTCGTAGGTGGTAGTCAGCTTGGCGCTGCGCATATCGAGTGTCTGGGCGTAGTTTTTGGCATCTTTCGGCCCGACTCGACGACCATCAATTTCCAAGTGCATATTCATGTGGCTAAAGGTCTTTAAAATATTGCTCACTCGTCCTCTTTGGTAGTAATCGTATACACCATTCAGTACCACGTCCTTGACTTTCATCGGTTCGGGAGACGAAACTAGGCCGACCATTCCGTTGGCGACGGTAACGCCGTAGTAATTATTGGGGTCAATGTCTTTAGCTTGGATGTGCCAGCCCGAATTGGAGAGGTCTTGGGCTTGAAGGTAAAGTTGAGACGTGAAAAGACAAATGAAAAAAAGCAGGGTGTTTTTCATGATTTTAAATTTAGTTTCAGTACAATATATTCTTCTTGCAAAGAACAGCTAAAATAAAGGATTTTTGTAACTACACAGGTATCTAAATAGCGACAATTTGAGCTAAATACTCTAAAATATTGAGTTTTCTCTTTCTCAAAGTATCGATAATGGAGCGCAAGACACAAAAGGTGTCCTGTCCAGATTTGAACTGACCTGATATTTTT